>CAZSIZ010000013.1:0-38952 GCA_964606645.1 uncultured bacterium | reverse complement strand
TACGCCTGAAAAGGTGCTCCGCGCCAGTTTGAATGGGACAGAAGTGTTGACTAACGTCGAGGCTGCGATCAGGAGTTCAGCCAAAAACAAATTTCTTTCAAAACGCGGCAAGGGACTCAAAAAGTATAAACTCGACGATGACGATCTGGTTCAGTTATACATTACTACTGACGACGAGGAAACCTATAACGACGGATTGAATTCGATTTCCTGTTCGAAGAACATTCTCTATTTTCTTTTCGTCATGCGTTATGAAAATTTCGGTATCACCGAGCGACGTAAGTTTTCGGATTCTCTCAACCAATGCGAACGGAATTACCCCAAACAATCGATCAACATCTACAACAACAAGAAACAAATGGTCGATTATATGGATTCGGGCGATCCCACCTATAAGACCATTCAGCCGATCGTTAAACAATATTTAGTCAATATCCGCCTTTTTCTTGTGGCTCAACTCAAGATTTATGGAATGGAACTCAGTTTGTGCAAGACGTTTTGTAAGTACTTGAAAGAAACAATGGAGCAGGATTTCTTCCAGGATAAAAAAAAGGCCAATTCCTCCACCATTAAAGCTCTGGTTAAACTTTTTAAGGCTATGGAAAAGCGTGGAGTGGAAATGCCGAAATACAAGAAAAAGATTACATCCGAAACAGTCGGTCAAGTGGTTGAGCAATTGGAGGAGCAACTGCTCGATCTAAAAAGTGAAACGGGCGTAATCCATGAAGTAACCGCTTTTATCGAAGATGTTGTCAAGTACATGGAAGATCCAACGAAACAAGTCGATCCCAGTGAGGAAAAAGCCGCTGGCGCTGACACAAAAAGCCTAGGTTTTATTGAAATGATTAAAGAAGAAATCTCATCGGCATTTGCGGAATGGTTGAATAAATAGCGAATGGCCAGCCTTCGGTGGATTTTAACCCTGCTTGATCCTCGAACCACCCATTACTTTTTTCCGATCCGTCAGTGAAAGATGATAAACAGACAGGTGGAAACAGAAACCATCACGATCCACCAGAACATCAAGTTTCGCCCCCATCGGTTCAACGGACGTTCCGCCTGCGGCAGACGCGCCCATCGAGTGTTCCATATCATATCGGAATCGAAGGTTTCGCCTGGATGACGCTGGAGGGTGAAGGTGGAAAGAATCAAAGCGGCTAAACAGAGTATCCAGGAAATCGCGGCGCGGTTGAGCAGCGGCAGCCATTCAACACTCCAGGTTTCGGAGGCGATCCATAAAAACAAACCGGCGACGATCCCGAAAAACAGCGTAAATGTCGCGGAACGGCCATGAGCATGCGGCCAGAAAAACGCCGCTAGAAAAATGACCGAGATGGAAGGCGCGAATAAGGCGGCCATGTCCTGAATGTACATGAAGATGCCCTCTTCCCGGCCGATCAACAACGGGGCGAAAAACGTACTGACAACGATAATGACGAACGTGGACCAGCGCCCGACGGAGACGAGTTCTTCTTCCGAGGCGTTTTTGTTGATGAAACGTTTGTAGACGTCAAACGCCCAGATCGTCGAGGATGAATTCAATACACTGGAGACGGTGCTCATTATGGCCGCGATCAGGGCGGCGAGCATGATTCCCTGGCCGACGGGATGAAGCAGTTCATCGATCAGTTTGACGTAGACGGCATCCTGGGCCAATCCCGGACCGAATTTCGTAAACGCCACCAAGCCGGGGAAGACGATGATGAACGGCAGAAATACTTTGATGAACGCACACCCGACCACTCCCATTTTGGCGTCCCATTCGCTTTTGGCCCCCAGGCATCGCTGGATGTAAAACTGATTGGTGCAGACGTACCACAGGGAGAGCGTGAACCAGAACGTCGCCACCCCGGTCCAGGGCGAGACGGGATGATTGGCGGGAAGGATCAGGCTGAAGCGGCTGAATTCGCTGGTATTGGCCTGGAGGTTGTTTTCGATCACATGCTGGATCCCGCCGGTATCTTTGAGACCCAAAAAGATGAGGAGCAGGCCGCCTACGACCAGGATGATGACTTGCAGCACATCCGTCCAAACCACAGACAGCAACCCGCCGTAGATACAGTAGATTGCCGTGGCTGCTGAGATCAACGTCACGCAGCCCATGAAGGTCCAATTGAAGGAATTAAGCGGGGTTTGAAGCGCCATTTCATACACAATTCGGCCTCCGGCATACAAAGCTGGAACCAAGACAGCCAGAATCATGTGAGAGAGTGTGATGGCGGCAAACGCCGACCGGGTTGAAGGGGAATAGCGCCGTTCCAGAAATTCGGGGATCGTGAAGAGTTTTTTTCGATAGAAAAAGGGCAGGCAGATCCAAATCAGGATGGAATAGGGAATAAAATTGCCCCATTCATACGTCGCGGGAGCCAATCCGAACGCGTAGGCGGTTCCGATCATACCGACGAAATGCTCCGTGCCGATGTTCGAGCCGGTCATCGATAAGGAGATCGCGTACCAAGGAAGTTTACGCCCCGCCAGAAAATAATCGTCCAGCCGGTTTTTTTCCTTCCGGGCCACCCATAAACCCAACCCCAGCGTGATGGCAAAATACAGGCCTGCGACGAGTATGATGGTTGTGTTCATTCTCTCAATGCCCTTTTCTTTGAAATATTGCGTTGATGCGTTTTGTTGAAGATCGTTCTATGAGAGTGAGCGTGTTATTATAACAGGTTGGATTGGGTTGGGCAGAGAGAAGGGCTGGCGACAGGGATTATTCTATGAATAGGCTGGATATGCTCTCATCGATCACTCGGTTCATATCAACTGGCGGTTGACAGTTTCATTTCCCAATAGATAATATTTATTCGGTCATGGCGGTGTAGCCAAGTGGTAAGGCAGAGGACTGCAAATCCTCCATTCCCCGGTTCGAATCCGGGCGCCGCCTCCATTTTTCCTTCCTTATATGTGATGGGTTGGGTTGAACCTGGGCAGGCACAGGGGCCTGCCCCTACACGTTCCTGTTATCCATATAAACACGTGTGACAAAAAGAACGTTCAGCCACAGCATGATGTTGAACTTTTCCCACCGCAGTCCGGTTCGGTTCCGCGTAATGCGCCGACGATGATCGCCACCGCACAACCAACGCCCGCTTCTACCGTAATCGCTTCACTTGAACAGTTTTTTGCACACGCCCCGCATTCCATACAGGCGTCAGGGTCGATAATCCTGGCCCTTTTATTTTCGATCGTAAAAACCGCGTGAGGACAGACTTGGGTACACATTCGGCACCCGGAGCATTTCTCCGTATCCAACGCCAAGGTCGATACGTTTTGGAGATACTGCAACGGCATGATTTCACCTCACTTATCGGTTCTCAGTTCAACCCGAATACGAATTATAGAAACTGGCTGGCCAGCCATAATCCCAGACCGAGCACCGCGCAGACAGCCTGGATGGGAACGGCTTGACGCATCTCTTTGCGAACACCGGAAAGGGATGTGTACGTCGACGAGCCGGTGAAGTTCATCGCGATGAAACTGGCGACTGCCGGTCCGATCAATAACCATGATAATTCATCTGCCCAGTTCTCGAACAAACCGGGATTGAACCACGCGTACCCGCAGGCGCTTACGATAAACGCCAATCCAACCCAAAAGCCTTTCACGGAAAATGACCGCCCCGGCAGCCAGGGCAGTAATACCGGCGTGAGAACAGTTGCGGATAAAATAAGACCGACAAATATCGCCACGCTCCAAAAGCCGGAAGAAACGGCATTCGATAATGAGTATCCCCACGGAATCAAACCACTGAGAACGAAAAGAGATGCAGCAATAATCAGAACGAATTTTAACGACATCATGAGTTCGGTCGGGATGAGAACGACACGGTCGTAAAGCGGGAAGAACATGCGGCGCATTTCCGGCGATGCTTTCATTCCGGATTCCATGAACGCGGGAATATCCTGCGCGCGAACCGGGCCGTATTGAACCCGGAATCCGCTTTGCCGTTTGACCTCGTGCATATTCACTCCGGGAGCGCCGAGCTGGGGGAGAATCAGTTTCCGGTGAGAAACGATCCGGTCCAGCTGGGTGAACTGGATACGGTTGAGGAGTTCGTCCGTGCCAAAGGTGCCTTTTCCAGCCGCGCACCAAACGTTGATGCCTTTCGTGTCCAGCACCAGAATCCAGCCGGTGAGCGCATCCAGCGACGAACGAAGCGAATCGAAACTCATCTTGTAGTTGGCCGAAACGAAGACGGGGGATTCGGATGTGGGAGAACCAAACGCATAGAGTCCCGGTTTTACGATGTAGTTCATCCGGTTGATTCCCCATCGCGCTTTCCATGCGCCAAGGCGGTCTTTGAAACATAACGTTGTCTCGATATGGGAGATATCACCGATCTGTGTGTTTGCGGTTCCATCGATCCAGTATTCATCCAGCGGTCGTGTTTCAGTCGTCGCGGGCGGCCCGGAACAATCGCACGGCTCGGAAGCGATTTCCAATACGGGTGGAGAGCAACAACTGGATTGAGTTTGATTGGGTCGATTTTCTGGCATAACGAAACTCCTTTAATGCGATAGTCCGAAAAAAGTCGTATTACCGTTCATGCAGTTTGAAAAATCCGGCGAGTTCATTGAGTGTTTTTGGATCGATCCAGCACTCGATGTTCTGGCCTCGCCTTTCCATTTGGATCAATCCCGCCCGGTGAAGTTCCTTGATGTGATGCGAGACCGTAGAGGGTACGATATCCAGTTCTTTGCCCAGTTCTCCGATACATTCCCGTGGATTTTCTTCATTGGCTATACATCGAGTACCTGGTTCACAGCATTGAATCAGGCGTAAGAAGATATTAAGCCGGTTCGTGTTGGAGAGAGCTTTGAACCGATCGGCAAAACGTTGGGTGTCTATTGTTCGATTGTTCGACATGTATCGAATTGTAGTCGGAATCAAATTAAGGTCCACCCCAGTTCAACATAAAAACGGCTGCCGGTGATGGGCATCCGTTTTTAGATCGCGTAAAATATTTGAATACAATGAACTTACGAACTGTTGTCTACTAGGAATTTCATCAGGGCTTTTTGGGTGTGGAGACGGTTTTCGGCTTGATCGAAAACGATTGATTGTTCCGATTCAAGGATGTCATCCGTGATTTCTTCATCCCGGTGAGCCGGGAGGCAGTGCATGATCGCCGCTCCATCCGGCGCATGTGATAGTAATTCCTCATTCACCTGATAGTTTTTGAAATCCTTCCGGCGCTGTTCGGATTCCTCTTCCTGCCCCATGCTGGTCCAGACATCGGTATAGATGGCTTGCGCCGAAGCAACGGCTTTGGCCGGGTCGGATTCAAAGGTTAATGCGCCTCCGTTGAGGTGGGCCATTTCCCGCCCCACACGGAGAATGTTCGAATCGGGTTCGTACCCGGAAGGGGTGCAAACCACGAGATGAATACCCGCAAGACCGGTTACGAGAATGAGCGAGTTGCAGACGTTATTTCCGTCACCGATGTAGGTCAGTTTGAACTTGCGAAGACTCTTCCGTTCGAGAAGCTGATCCCAGATCGTAAACATATCGGCGATAACTTGGCAGGGATGGCCTCCGTCCGACAACGCGTTGATCACCGGGATCGAGGCGTATTCAGCCAATTCCTCGATGGACGACTGTTTGTTCACACGGGCGACGATGATATCGACCCAGCGGGAAAGGTTGCGCGCAACATCCTTGACCGGTTCGCGTTTGCCCAGGCTGATATCCCGATCGGTCAGATAGAGCGCGAAACCACCGAGTTGCTGAATGCCCGCCTCGAACGTCACCTTGGTACGCAGCGACTGTTTTTCGTTGATCATCGTCATGGTTTTTCCCTTGAGGCATGACGTGAACTTATCGGGCTTATCTTTCATCTCGGCCGTCAGTTGCAAAACGTCAATAAACTGTTTCACACTTAAATCGGATACGGTTCTAAGATCGAGTTTCTTCATGTTTAATTCCTTTGCCGAAAGTCAAAACAGCGATTTCATACTAATTCTTTTGAATAAGAAATTCGTCAAGTAATTCGATGACAGGCATCAAGATATCTTCCTGGATGATCAATGGGGGTAGGAAACGAAGTACTTCCGGTCCTGCAATCCCGGCGATAATTCCCTTTTCCCGCAGAAACGCCACGATTTCCGAGGCCGGGAACGTGAGTTGAACGCCGATCATCAAGCCCATACCACGCACTTCCAGAATGGAATCATGTCTCTTCTGCAATTGGCCGAGGCGTTCGATGAATTTGCCGCCCAGTTCCCTGCTGCGGCTGGGCAGCCCTTCATCGAGGATCGTTTTGATTGCAGCAGCGCCAGCTGCCGCGATGAGCGGATTGCCGCCGAACGTCGACGCATGAGTTCCTGGAACGAGCGATTTCGCGGGTTCTTCTTTCGCCAGAAGCGCGCCGATCGGAGCGCCTCCCGCCAGACTTTTCGCCAACGTAATGAGGTCCGGTTCGACGCCGAACGCTTCACTGGCGAAGAGAAAACCGGAGCGCCCTAAACCGCATTGAATTTCGTCGAAAATCAGAAGCAGATTCCGCTCGTCGCAGAGGGCGCGAATATCGCGGATATACTCAGTATCGCATGGATGGATTCCTCCCTCACCTAAAACCGGTTCCAGAAGGATCGCACAAACGGAATCATCGACGGCATTTCGCATCGCACCGATATCGTTCACCGTCACGTGTACGAAACCGTCGACGAGTGGCTCGAAACCCTGGTGATATTTCGTCTGGCCGGTCGCGGAGAGAGAACCCATCGTTCTGCCGTGGAAGGAATTTTCCAATGCGATGATCTTGTGGCGTCCTTCACCGAATCGGTCGAAGGAATAGCGGCGTGCCATCTTGATCGCGCTCTCGATCGCTTCGGCCCCGCTGTTGCAGAAGAACACCTTATCCGCCGGGCTGTTTTCAACGAGAATTTTCGCCAGTTCGACCTGCGGTTCGATCAAGTATAAATTGGAGACGTGGATCAGGGTTTCCGCTTGTTTTTGAATGGCGGCGGTCACGTTGGGATGACAGTGCCCCAGGTTATTGACTCCAAGACCGCTGAGGAGGTCCAAATAGCGCCGTCCCTCCGCATCCCAAACGTAGACGCCTTCACCCCGGACCAGCGCGTAATCCCTGACTCCGTAATTTCCCGTCAGATAGGTTTCCGCTTGAGATATCAAGGTCTCTGTCGGTGTGGTCATTGCATTATCCTTTTTTCAGTTGTCAGAATGTAGGGTAGGTCATGCTTTTCGACCCACCATTCCTCACGTATCGATTCGCTTTTGTATTGTTGCCCTCACCCTAACCTCTCCCAGAGGGAGAGGGGACTTTTTCAGGGGGAGAGGGGTTTTGGTCTGCTGGAAATATATGTTATGCGTCCGGGAACAGTTGTGTTCCGATTCCTGTATTGGTAAACAGTTCCAGCAGGAGCGAGTGACGAATCCGCCCGTCGATGATATGTGTCTTTTTGACACCACCCTCCAACGCCCGCAAACAGGATTTCAGTTTAGGGATCATACCCCCGGCTGCGGTTCCCGAAGCGATCAGCTCATGACCTTCGCGGGCGCTAATCGACGCGATCAACGATCGTTCGTCGTTCCGGTCTTTCAACACACCAGGTGTATTGGTCAATAAGACCAGCCGTTCGGCTTTCAGTGAGCGGGCGATTTCTCCCGCCGCCGTGTCGGCGTTGATGTTGTAGGCGTGTCCGTCGGGTCCCATCCCCAAGGGGGAGATGACGGGGATAAAACCGCCTGCCTCCAGGGAATGAAGAACGTTGGGATCGACTGAATCCACTTCACCGACCAAACCGATGTCGATCTCCTGCGAGGGGTCGGAGACGCTTCGGTGAATCATTTTGTTCGCACGAATGAGATTGCCGTCTTTTCCTGAAAGACTGACCGCCCGCCCGCCTTCCAAATTGATTCGGGCGACGATTTCCTTTCCGACCATTCCCGCCAATACCATCTCGGCGATGTCCACGGTCTCCTTGTCCGTCACGCGCAGGCCATCGATGAATTCGGTGTCTTTTCCCAACCGCTTCATCAGGCTGGTGACTTGCGGACCGCCTCCATGAACGACGACGGGACGCATACCGACGTAATCCAGCAGTACCACATCGCGGCAGAATTCCTGCTTCAGGGTTTCGTCGCTCATCGCCGCACCACCGTATTTGATCACGATCGTCTTGCCGCTGAATTTCCGAATGTACGGCAGCGCTTCGATCAGGTGACGGGAAAATTGTTCACGGTCTGTCAGATTGTTGCGATCCATCTTTTCAGTTCTTTTCGATCACGGTTTTAGTAAATGACTTTGTTCAATGGATATTCGATAATACCGACGGCACCGGCTCGTTTCAATTCGGGAATCATGTCCCGGACAACACTCTCGTCCACGATGATTTCCAATGCGCGCCATTCCTCCTGGAGCAGATGTGAAACCGTCGGATTCGTGATTCCGTCCGGCAGCACGTCGAGCACTTGTTTCAAATCCTTTTCCAAAACATTCATCTTGATGCCGACTTTCGATCCGGCGTTGATCGCCCCTTCCAGCAGGATTCGGATACGCTCCAATTTGTCGTGTTTCCACGAATCCTTCCAAGCCTTGTGATTGGCGATCAGTTTCGTTTGAGACTCGAATAGGGTCTCGACGATGCGCAGATTATTCGCTCGAAGTGACGAGCCGGTTTCGGTCACGTCGACGATCGCATCGACTAAATCGGGTACTTTGACCTCAGTCGCGCCCCAGGAAAACTCGACATCCGCTTGGACATCGTTCTTTTCAAGCCAGCGTTTAGTGACGTTAACCAATTCGGTGGCGATGCGCTTTCCCTGGAGGTCTTTCACGCTCTGGATATCCGAATCTTCCAGGGCTGCCATAATCCAGCGAACCGGCCGGGCCGTTCTCTTGGAGTACATCAACGTCGCGACGATCTCCACATCGGAATCGTTTTCCAGTATCCAGTCGTAACCCGTGATCCCGGCATCCAATTGGCCGTCTTCGACGTAACGCGACATCTCCTGCGCTCTCAACAGAACGATGGAGATGTCCGGATCGTCAATATCTGGATAATAAGACCGGTCACGGACCGAAATGGCGTATCCCGCTTTTCGGAACAACTCAAATGTGGATTGCTGCAAGCTGCCCTTGGGCAATCCTAATCGTAGTTTATTTTCACTCATGATAGTTCTGCCTGTCAAACTCCTTCAATGATCGTGATACGGGTTCCGTACGTGATGAGTTTATATAGTTCCTCGACTTCGTGGTTGAACATTCGGATACAGCCCGCGCTTTTTTGGAAACCAATCGTATCGGGTTCATTGGTTCCATGAATTCCCAGACTGCTTCCAATCCCCATCCAGCGAGATCCCAATGCGTTTTCGGGATCGCCCGGCTGGATCACTCCCCCTTGAGGGCGGAACCATGTTGGATCCACCTGCTTGTTGATGATTTCATACTCACCGGCGGGAGTTTTGTAACTCTGTTCTCCCACGCCGACTTTATACCACTTGATGAACCGTCCGCTATCCGTTACCAGATCGAGACGGCAATTCTTTTTGTCTACGACGACCCGAAACGGTTCCTTTGGAACTTTCAGACGCCTTCCCGGCCTCAGATTGCGGCGGTTGACCTTGTTCGCCTCTTCGATAAACCAGGCGGTCGTTTTGTAACGCTGGCCGATCTTGACGGGGGCATCGCCTTTTTGAACCGTATAGAGTTCACAAAATTCGTCCAGAATCGGCGACCACAAGCGTTCCGAATTGATTTCCGTCAAGCGGTCCTTCGCTTTGGAAACCAATTCGAACTCGGTCGCGGAATCGATCATCTGGTAATACAATCCGCGTGCTTTCTCGACATCGTTTTCGGCATCGTAGGTTTGAGCGACCCCTAAGAGCGCCCTTCCACGAATCAGACCGTTGGTCTCTTTCGCAAGGTCTTCATAGATGGAGCGGGCTTGAGCGGGATCGCCGGTCTGCATGGCCTGGGCGAGACGCAGGCGTCCTTCCACGCGGTATTGGCTTTCCGGAAACTCATCGACCAATCGTTTCCAGACTTCCTTTGCCTCGTCATAGCCACCTTTTTCGTATGATTGCGCCAGCAGGTACAATGCCCGGTCCGCACCCTCGAAACGTTTCCCGTATTGAATCACGGGAAGCAGGTTCTTGATGGCGTTATCGAAATCGTCTGATTCGATCAGGGCTTCGGAGACATGTACTTTTGTCCAATTTTCTTCAGTCGATTTCCGGTGCATAAAAAGGAAAGCCGCTCCGCCAAGCATGGTGAGCACAACTAGCAATAGAACAGTAACCACAATTTTTCGAGCCATGTCGACGAATCCTTTAGCGCGTTTTGTAAAATTCAGTTAGGGGATGGTGGGCTAAAAGCGCACCCTACATAGTTATATCACCTATTTAAAGCCTTGGTGAAAGAGATTAATCCTGGTTGAAAAACGGAAATACCCGCCTCGGAAACGAAGCGGGTGATTTCACGCCAACTAAACAATCCTAAGTCGAACGGAAATTTACAAAGCCGGATTAGGCTGTTGTTTCTTCGATTCGAGAGCGATGAGTTCGCGATGCCCACCCAACATCAACAGGAGAGGGCTTGCCACGAATATCGATGAATAGGTCCCGATCAACACACCAATCATAAGCGTAAAGGAGAAATCGTGAATCACCGAGCCGCCCAGGAGATGGAGCGTCGAAATGACAAAAAGGGTTGTCAAGGACGTATTGACCGTGCGCGACAACGTCTGGTTGATGCTGTGATTCACAATCTCCTTGAAATTCATAATCCCGGAGGTGTAATTTTCCCGTATCCGGTCGAACACGACGATCGTATCGTTCAGCGAATAACCGAGCACGGTGAGCAGCGCCGCGATAATGGGCAAGTTGAATTCAGTACCCGTAACCGCCAGTACGGCTAAAGTAAAGAGCAGATCGTGGAACAAGGTAATCACCGCGGCAATCGCAAAACGAAGTTCGAAACGGGCCGTAATATAGAGCAAAATACCGAAACTGGCGAAGATAATACAATTGATCCCTTTCCAAAGCAATTCCGATCCTACTTTGGAACCGATTTTTTGTGTCTGCAACGTTTCGAATGGTTTACCCGGCAGCGCTTCTTTTACTTTTCCTTCCAATTCTTCTCCCGACGCGACGACTTCTTCCCGGACACGGATCATCATCTGATTCTCCTCGCCAAGGATTTCCTGAATCGTTGCATCGGCCAAACCGGCGTTCGCTAAACTGGTTCGCACGTCTTGAATATCGACCGGCTCGTTGAATTGAATCTGTACTTCATCCCCGCCCGCAAAATCGATTCCTTTCAGATTTTCCCAACTCATGCAAAGGAAAATGAATCCGGCCAAACCAAGACCGCCGGAAACACCCATGACCAACTTCGGATTCTTAAAGAATTCGAACGTGGGTTTTTTGAAAAAGTGAATGGATCCGAGCGAAAGATTTTTCATGCCTTTCGCCACCATCACATCCAAAATGACCCGCGAGACGAAAACCGCCGTAAACATCGAAACTAAAATACCCAATGTAAGCGTCACGGCAAAACCTTTGATCGGCCCGGTTCCAAATTGGAAGAGGACCAAGGCGGTGATCAACGTCGTGATGTTGGCGTCGAAGATCGTCATGAATGCCCTGCCGTAGCCTTTATCTAAAACCAACTGGATGGTTTTAGCCCGTTTACCCGCCATCTCCTCACGGAGACGCTCGAAGATGAGCACGTTGGCATCCACCGCCATACCGACGGTCAGGACGATACCGGCGATACCCGGCACGGTCAGCGTCGCTTTAAACATCGCCATTCCCGCCAGCAGGAAGAACAGATTGAGAATCACGGCAATGTTCGCGATCGCGCCGACCCAGGCGTAATAAACGAGCATAAAGATCAAGACAATCGCACCGCCGTACAAACCGCCCTTAAATCCTTTTTCGATCGAGTCGCGGCCCAGGGACGGTCCAACCACCCGCTGTTCGGCTACGTTCAATGGGGCGGGAAGCGCACCGGCGCGAAGGACGACCGCAATCTGCCGGGCTTCCTGGTAATCGCCGATTCCACTGATGCTCGCCCGGCCGTCACGAATCCGGTCTTTAATACTCGGCGCGCAATAAACCTGGTCATTCATTACGATCGCCAGATGTTCTCTGATATGATCGCCGGTCACTCGGCTGAACGTGCGCGCCCCGGGCCGGTCGAACGTCAACGAAATTTCGGGACGGCTCGTCATGGGATCGAAGAAGACCCAGGCATCTTCCATCCGCGCGCCGGTGATAGCAGGATTCGCATTGAGCAGATACAGATATTTGTGCTCGAAATTGTTGTACGGCGTTGGTTGCTGAATTCCACCCCACTTAAAGGTCAATTCATTCCGAATCACGCTTTGAACGGAAGGACGGCTGAGAATCTCATCCACCATTTGCGCGTTATCGGGACTCTCGACCGCAACCGCCGCCCTGTAAGGATCGGCATTGGCCAGCAGGCCACGAAAATCTTCCGGGGTTACGGCATCAATATCCACAATCATCTGGCCCAGTTCGTTTTGATGTGGCACCAGATGAAAACTGAGTTTCGCTTCCGCCTTGACCAATTCGCGAACCGAGTTGGGATCGCTGAAACCGGGCATTTCGAGGATGATCCGCGAGGGCTGCTGTTTTACCAGCTGCGCTTCGGAGACACCCCAGGCGTTCACACGGTTTTCAATGACCGACATGGCGCTATCCAAAGCCGTATCAAGCGCGTACTCCACCTCATCTTTCGTTTTATTCGGATCGCTTTCTAATTCCGCCCTAAATTTATCGCGATCGACTTCCATGACGAGATGGACGCCACCCTGCAGATCCATACCCGTGCGAATAGACCTGTCCTGGATAGACCGGAAACGCCTGCGCTCCTCTTTGATCAGATCGTCAATGGCATCGACATCCGCGTCATCTACCGCTTTTTTGTCCGTGAGTTCTTTAATCTTAGGCGTTATACCTGAATTCCGGTCAAGCGCATCATACGAGTAGAACTCATAAGTCGGCATTAGCAAATAACTGGAAAAAAGGAGGGTAAAAGCAATAAACGTAATTTTCCAAATAGGTACCCTCATCATAATCGTAAAATCTCCTTTGGGAATTCAAGAGAAGAATGTGCGTGTCCGGAGTGTAATAATCAAGGACACATGGAAACTTATAATTTACATGCAGTTATGGTAACTGTCAACGCTCACAAAACGGATGTTATCTCACGTGTTACTTTCATCCTAAATCCGGAATAGCCGGGTTATTCCATTATCAGTGAAATTGGACACAAAACGGTCACAAAATTGTAGCGCAGGCTTGGACGCGGGCATGCACAGGGACCTGCCCATACATTGATAATCCTGTTTGGCTTCGGCTTTGCCGGGTTAGGTTCACTGGTAAAATTGGCTACCGCACTTTCATTGCCTGGTTTTATTGAGTTAAATACGGCTGAACTGGTAAATAGTAATGAAATTCATTCATCAATCGATTTTCCCACTGGTTTTTGCCTTGTTTTTACTTCTTTTCGGTAGCGTGCGCATCGCTCCACCGGATCAAGCGTTCTATTACGCCTTCGCGCAATCGATGCTCACCGATCTGGATTTCGTTTTCGATAACGAATACGCCTGTTTTCCCTTTGGCAACCACGAAACCTACCTCAGCACCGAAGGGTATCCCGCCAACGACTGGCCCATGGGAACGGGAATCTGCTGGATTCCCTTTCTCGCCCTCGCTCATGCGATTCGGTTTATCGGCGACTTTTTTGGAATCCTGGCTGGAGTGGCCGGGATCGGGTGGTTCGACAAATGGGTTGTCACTCTGGGCGCTTCGATTCTGTATGGAGGGGGAACGTTATGGTTGTCCTATCTCTTTTGCCGAAACGAAGGCCTGAACCGATCCGTCTCGTTATGGGCCACGGCGCTGATGGCCGGGGGAAGCACCCTGACCTACCATCTCTATGTCAATTCCGCCGATTCACATCCACCATCGGCCTTTTTCATTGTGCTTTTTCTCGTTATATGGCAAGGCTATCGGTTAAATCCAAACATCGGACGAGCGCTCCTCGCGGGCTGCGCGATTGGGATGGCGGGGCTTATTCGCCCGCACAATTTCGTTTTTCTCATGGTTCCCTTCCTCGAATTTATCAGTGGACGAATTAAAATTTCCACAGGGCGTCAGACCGCTATCGATATGGGAACGCTTTTGGTGGCAGCGTTTTTTGTTTTCTTACCCCAATTGATCGTCTGGAAGTTGCTCTATGGTTCCTGGCTTGCGATCCCCCGGTCCGGCGATGTTTTATGGGCACACCCCGAACTGTATAACACACTGTTTTCGGACTATCACGGAATGATTTCCTGGTCACCGCTATTTGGATTGGGGATTGCCGGGCTTTTGACGGGCCGGCGCTGGCTGCCGTTTGCCGTTCCCGTGCTGATTCAGATTTATATTTACTCATGCAACCTGGCCTGGTGGTCGGGAGGCTCCTTCGGCAACCGGCGCATGGTGGGATGCGTTCCACTGCTTATTCTGGGGCTTGCGGTTCTGTTCAATGCCATTCCCAAATATTGGATAAAAGGATTCACCGTTCTCGCAGCGCTCTGGACACTAACACTCTTGTTGGCCGAAGTGGGCGGTGCAATCCATCTCGATCGCTATCAGCCCTGGAAGGAGATGTTCGAGGAGATTCCAGGCGCTCTGCTGCCCGGACTGATGAACCATTTTACCAACGCCCAGTGGGGAGAGCATGGGCTTGCCCGTATCATCGGTTTTATGGCAGTGACATTCTTTTTGGGGACGGTTTTCGTTTTATTGAAAAAGAATTCAAAGACGATCGGGCAACGTCTTCCTGCCATCGTGCTGGCACTGATTCTCTCGTTTAACCTGCTCTGCGCTGTCGCCGCCTTACGCAGTTCCACGGCGCTTCAAACGGCGAACGTGGATGGCTATAAGCACTGGGATCGCTTCACGTGGGTGGTTTATTACGAAAAAGCGTGGTTCAAGGTCCGCCAAAACCAGAGGGGAGAAGCGCTGGAATCGTTTTTAGCCGCAGCGATCGCTGAGGAACGACATCCGCAAGCGTGGACGTTCGCGTCGTTACACTGCTACAAGAATCAATGGCCAACGCTGGCGTATCATATCGGCTGCAAAGCGTTCGTAACGGGCCAGCGGTCCGGGCAGTTTCTCGAAATTTTCGGCGAATCGATCCTAGCTCGGCAAATCGAACGGAACGATCTGAAGCAATATCTTTATTTCAACGAAAGAGGTGTCGTGCGCGCGCTCCGAAAGCGATACAATTTGGCGGAAGCCGATTTTAAGAAATCCCTGTCGCTCAAACCGGGTTACGAACCGGCGGTGCTCAATCTCCAAATACTGGAAGACCGGAAAAAGGGATCCGCCACGCCATTTAAGTGGCAGTAATATCGGAAAAACAGGATTTAGGGTTTACTCCCTTATCAGTCAAATTGATCGCAAAACGGTTATAAAATTGTGGTGCAGGCTTCCAGCCTGCTTCGTTAAGAAATATTGCAGGCTGGAAGCCCGCACCACAAAACAACTATCAATCCTGTTTGGTTCCGGCTCTGCCGGGTTAGGGTTTATTGGCTAAAAAAGTTATTGTGAAAACGATGAACGAAAAAAAACGTAAACTATTTATTTCGGTGGGTGAGGAATCGGCGGATTTACACGCCTCGAAACTGTGCGCGCGATTGCGCGAACTGAATCCTGAAATCGAAATCGCCGGATTCGGCGGGGAGAAGATGAAAACCGCTGGAGTGGACATTATTTACCCACTTCCCGAACTGGCGCTGATCGGATTCGTCGAAGTGGTGAAACATCTTCCCCTCATCATCCGTCTAAAAAAACAGGCGATTCAATTCTGGGAAACGCAAAAACCGGACGCCATTGTCCTGGTCGATTATCCCGGCTTCAATTTCCGACTGGCTCATGAAGCGCATCGGAGGAACATTCCCGTGCTTTATTATATCGCCCCGCAGGCCTGGGCGTGGCGGGAGAAGCGGGTCGAGACCATGCGGGAGATCATCGACCGTTTATTCGTCATCTTCCCATTCGAGGAGTCGTTCTTTCAAAACCGGGGCGTCGAGACTACCTATACCGGGCATCCGCTGATCGAGCGAATAACGCCCCCGGATGATCCTCTTACACTGGATGAAAATATCTTCAAAGAACCTTGCATCGGCCTGCTGCCCGGAAGCCGGAAAAACGAGCTGCGCTCAGTGCTCCCGACACTGCTCGAAGCGGCGGTGAACCTGAGACAACAGCGCCCCGATGCGTGTTTCTTATTGCCTCTGGCCGATCCGATTTCCGAATCGTTTCTGGATCGTTTCGAGATTCCATCGTGGATCGAGGTGTGCCGGGATTCCGGTTATTCGCGGCGAAGAGAGATGTCGTTTGCCTGGACGGCGTCGGGAACGGCCACGGTGGAGAACGCGCTTCTGGGAATTCCGATGGCGGTTGTGTTCAAGACGAACCGGGTGAATATGTACATCGGGAGACGATTAGTGCGTATTCCTTACATCGGGATGGTCAACCTGATCGCGCAGAAGGGAATCTGCCCGGAATTTATCCAAGAGCAATGCCAGCCGGAAACATTGGCCCAATACGCCGATGAACTGCTCTCTTCTCCTCAGCGTTATGTCGAGATGAAGAACGATTTTGCCCACGTGCGTGAACGTATCGGACAGGAACCCGCGTCGCTTCGCGCGGCGCAGGCGATCCTCCAGTCTCTGGAATCGATCCGATAACCAATCCCCTTATCGATGATTACGTACTTTCTTCTTCGACAGTGTCGCTCCGTTTTTTCTGGAAACTCGTCATTAGACCGTACAGATCGGCCAGCAGGTAATAGAGGAAAGAGAGCAGAAACGCGATCATCCCAGCCAGCCCGGCGGTTAACGAACGCCGGGGATAGACTTTTTTGTCGTCGGGGAAGGCTTCATCGATCAGAAAGAGGTCCTGCCTTTCGGACGTGACGGTCATTCCCGCCCAGCCTTCTTGCTTGTCGATCCCGGACAGGATCTCCAGCGAGCGGTCGAAATTCGCCTTGGCAATCATCTCTTCCAGTTCGATCTCCGAAAGCCGTTCCTGCATCGTGTCGGCTTCGTCTGCAATGACCTTGATTCGGGCTTTGTAATTATCCCGCTTTTTGATCATGGAGGGCAAATCGACTTGAAGTTTCTTGTATTCGGCATAAAGCATCGAGTAATCCGGGTTGATCGTTTCTTCGGAAAACGACAAATCCTTGAGTTGGCTAAAATCCAGTTCACCCTTCAGTTGGCTGTTCACCACCGCCTCCATGATGGGAGAGGCGGCGACTTTCCGCTGGATCGTCATGATGGGGTTGAAATCCGTGCCCGACAGGATGTCCTTGAAACGACTCTCGCGCTCTTCGAGTTCGATGATGGAATGGTCCAGGGTTTCTTTCTGCTGTTCGAGCGTGAGCAAGATCGATGTTTTATTGCCCAGTTTCGCGATCAGTGAAGGCTTCAGGTTTTTCGTAAGCACATGGGCATATTTATCTTGATAATCATCCGTTTTCGATTGGATAAATTCCAATTCGTCAGCCAGTTTCTTTTTATTTGTTTCCTTTTCAAAGCGGATCAATTTTTCGTTAATTTTTATCGCTTTAGCCGCCAGTTCATTGGCGATATTGGCGGCGACAATGGGATCTTCCAAATCAACCAAAATCTTAAGCAACGGCGTATCCGGCACTTCATACACTAAAACACGATCCGATAAATCGGCCGGGCGCTTGATTTGATAAGGTCTTTTTTTTAAGAACTCGTTATTATCGATAATTTCCTTCAGGATTTTCTTGCCGAAAAAAAGCGCATGGTAAGTTTTCATGGGAATCGAAGGATTTTCCATCGTCCTTGCCCCGATTTTCGATTTATTCATGAAAAGCGTCGCCGCGGCTTGATAACGATTCGGTGTGGTGAGAGTGGCGAGATAGGCCAGAATCATCGCCACAAACGTGAAGAAAAGGATCATTTTCCCACGCTGCCATACGACGTACATAATCGTTGAGAGATTTATTTCTTTTTCGATGACCATTCCAGTTATCCTTCGACTATTCTGTCTTGATTTTTGATTCAACTTTTTTATTCACTGCAAAGAGAATCTTTCAGCGAATTGCCGATGTCGCCTTGGAGACATCGCCGGGAGCGAGCAGATTGTCTTCAAAAATTTTCAGATGGTATTTTTCCTTCAACGCTTCACGCCATTCATCCATCTTGAATCGGATCATCATGTTGGGGATCATTTTCTTGATGCTTTCACTTTCGAATGACTGAACCTTGCCCTTGACCTTGTTCATCACGAAGAAAAAGCCGTAGCCGTTCTTCGTTTCCACCACATTCGACAGTTCACCCACCTGATGATTCAAGACCGCGTCGAGAAATTCCTGGGAATAATACTCCTTGAATCGGTCCGAATGATAAACGGAGACGAAACCGTAGTTGTAACTGCCATCCCCGGAATCTGAATGTTTGAAGGCGCAATCCTGGATGACACGGCGTCTGGCTTTCAGGATGTCAGTGGTAGCGTTCACCTTCGCGGCCGCCATTCCGTCCTTGACCTCTTGTTGAAGCTGCCGCGCCCGAGTTTCAGCCTCTTTCCGGGTTCGTTTCTCTCCGGCCCAGATATCGACTTGGTTGACTTGACTGAAACTGGGAGACGTGAAATAACTATCCCGGTTTTTTTCGTAGAATTTCCGAATCGATTTGTGGGTCAGGGATTTTTTGATTTTTCGGGTTTCATTATCAATACATAAGCGGCCCAGTTCGATACTCTTCAATGTTTTCAGGAGGCCTTCTTCCGATTGGCCCGCCTTCGACAAATCGTTTTTATAGTCCGCTTCCGTGTTGTATTTTCCTTTCATTTCCCGTAAAAGGCGATCTTGAACCGCCGGTGAAAGGGTTAATTTCCGGGCGTTCGCTTCCTGAATCAAAATCGCATTCTCGACCCAAACATCCAAGATCGTCCGGCGTTCTTTTGCCAAAGCGGAAGCGGGATCGATCTCCTTGGCCGCCGCTAAAATTCGTTCTTTCCGGGGACCGAGAATGCGGTCGACCTGCGCCAGGGAGATTTTGCCCCCATTCCATCGCGCCGCGAGCGGTTCGACGGGAAGCGCGGTGGAAGCAATGGCCGGTTGGGCGCTCTGTACGAGTTCGGTTGGTACGGGAGTCGGAGATTGGCTGGAATCGGTCGTTTCATTATTTCCGCAAGAAAACATCAATTGCGACAAAACCATGAATAGACAAAACAAAACGAAACGGCAACAAGTCGAAAACGCTTTCAGTGAACAGAAGATTTTGTATAAAGGTCGATTGATGTGATCTCGATTTTGCCGTTTCGTCTGAAAGGTCTGACGTATTACCGGATCGTGATGAAAACGAAATTTCATATTATTCAAATACCTCAAATATGTATGACAGGAATCAATTCGATTCCGGAGTGGATTGAATCCGATTGCCAGGCCCTACCTGACTGCCCACACCGAAGATTTTATCGAAATCGGGCATCGGTTGGCCGGCGTGGTGACTTTCCCAATATTTCTGATAGGCTTCCCGCTGTTGATTCGAATAAGGGAAACTGTTCTGACCGCTCATCCCAGGATTATTGGGATTCTGCTGGAATTGATTGCCATAAGCCTTCATATAATCCTCAAGCCCCTTCTGCCGTTCAGCAGGGGTCACTTTCCGAGGCATCTGAGTTCCATAAGGAGGTTTATAGTTTTTGCTCTGTTCTTTAAATTTTTCGCCAAACCGGGCCATGTAATAATCGTAGGCTTGTGCCTGTTCGTCGGGAGTCAACGGACGATACGTTTTTTGAACCTCATCGAAGAAAGGAGGGATTTTCGCCATACGCAAATGAAAGACTGCCTCTCCCAAGTTCAACATCGCCGCACTGTCGGTCAGCTGTTTGATCTTAATACCGTTATCGAGCGTTTGCCCTTCGGAAACCGTGAGATAGGAATGGGAACGCGTCTGATGGATGACTCCTTTTTTTTGCGTGAGTTTTTTTGAAACAATCTCCGAAAAATCGACGTAGGCCCAATCTTCGATCAAAGCCAGTAAATGGCTTTTATCGGAGACGATATCGGATTTCTTTGGTTTCGGCGCCGTCGATTCCGGGGCGGGAGTCTCCTCATTCTCTTTCATCGTATCCGAAGCGATCGTGGGTTGAACCAGGGGCCATTCTTCGACTTTTGGGAAGAATTCAAGGATGCGGTCGGCGGCGGGATCGGTTTGCAAAACCGGCTGCGGCTGAACGGCCATGTCGATCCTCGTTACCGACACGTTCGTTTTTCCCGTCGTGGGTGTATAAATCACCGTAAACACTACGATCCCAATGACGGCTAGAGAAGTCACGATAATCAGAACGGCACGCATATCGAAAGATAACCTTTTCAGAACAGCAGTGATGTTGATAAAAAAACGTATAACCTATTATTACAATTCATACACCGGCTTTCAGCCGGAAGACATTATTTCTAATCCAAGAAGGTATTTTAACATAACCTGCTCAACTGGGGTAGCCTGAAAAGTGTGAGCAAAGATTCGATAGACTATTTCTACTATAATCCTACCAAAAAAACAGGCATACGTATCAATTCAAAACGAAGGTCCGAAAAAAAAGTAACGGCACTCCCTTAAAGAGAGTGCCGCAGAACGTTCTATAAAGGGTACATTCGATTAAAAATCGTCGGGAAGAACAAACGAATTTTCATACCGGTAATCGAACGTCATTATCAGGTTATCCAACCCAGCACCGCCTTGAGAGCCTAAATCGTCGAACGGGACCTGGAAGAAGCCGTAATGTTCGCCATCGGCGGTGATTACGAAATAAGCTCGTCCGGGGGTGTATGAAGCTTGCAGTCCAGGAGACGTGAATGCGCCCGTTCCTGCTTGACTTTGTGGATCGAACGGATTCGACATTACCATCGATCGAGTGAGCGAATTGACGTATAGCGAGGGATTGATTGCAAAGATGTCCGTATTTTCCGGGAGCATCATGATCATGCCCCGACGGTTCGAGACCTGAACGGTATCGGCAGTCAAAACCAGATCCGTATCACCAGGGAAAACCGAGACGACCGGGCCTCGTTTGGCGAAACTGAATCCGAAAGGCAGAGCGACTTCCTGGCCATCGAGACTGCTGAGTGGATTCTGGTCGACAACATCCAGTTGAGCCAGGAACTGCGAGTCGTTTTCTGAGATAACCTGTCTCATGTTCATGCTGATCATTTTAACGCTACCGTCGGGCTGACGTTTAAATTTGTAGGAAACACGATCGAACAGTGGCATGGAAAGGTTCGATCCATCAAACGTGGTGAATTCAAACGCTGGTGGCGCGGAGGAGGTCAAATAAGGTTCCTTGAAGATCGCCATGATGTTCCGAGGCTGTAACGCATTATCCTCATCGACGTCGATGGAAATACTAAGGGGGGTATCAATACCTTCACTGCGTGGAATGTATGTATCGATCAAACTATTCCCCGCTTGATTCTTGATATAATTGATATCATCGAGGTCACTCACATCATCGGTGTCGATCAATTCAAACGTACGACGTCCATAATCCTGGATATCGTAGAGATAAACGATCCACCCACGTCCATCGAAGACTTCCCGCATTCGGATGGTTTGATCGAACGGGACGTAAGATCCTGAAAATAGCATCTGGCCCGTCGTCGTTCCTCCAGTTGTACCACCTGTTTCGACTTGCGGAACGGTGTATTCGACTTGTGGATAACTCAACGTGACGTCAACGTACATCTGCGCGTTGATGACATCGCCTTCATTGGTAATGACGAAGGAATCGTTGATCGCTTTGGATTCCGTATAACTTTGAATTTCGTAGAATTCAAAGAACGTGGTCAGGGATGAGCTTAGAGCAGCCGCGTCGGCGCCGCTTGGATCGAGGTAATCCGGTGAGACATAGCCCATGATTTGACCGACATTCTCGCTTTGGATTCCATCGACAATCGCTCGAACTGCCTCAACGACTGACTGCAAGTTGATCGACGCCGTTTCCGTATCGACAATCTGATCGTCGGCGAGACCAGGCGCATCGGCGAACACAAACGGATCGTGTGGCAGACCGAGATCGACGTCCCCGAAGATATGAACCAATCCGCTGCCTTCAATCAGCATCAGCGTGGAAATGGAATCCGTGAACAGTTTGACCTGACGAATCGTACCGGGAGTGATCGGTGTGGCAGGCCGGATGGTTTCGAGGTTTCTCGCAACGCTATCCTCCTGTCCCACGACAGAAATGGTCCCGTTTTCGTCGACAATCACGAGATGAGTTACTTCGTTCTTCTGGATAAGCAGTTCCATATCACGGTAAACGTCACCGGCGACGATGCCGTCAAAGACACCCACTGACGAACCGCCGGCGGATGTGAGAATCCCGTTACCCGCCAGGAAGTACATCGTACCGCCATCGGGTGTGAGTTCCATATCGCGATAGAGATCGAGACCCAATCCTTCGGGAACGAGAGAGAGATCGGCGTTGCCGAGGAGGAGCATATCCCCATCACCGTCGAGAATGTAAATCGCACCCCGCGCAAAGTCGACTTCGACGTCGCGGGCCATTTCGATCGTGATCTCATCTTCGGACGGATTGACGATCATTTCGCCGCCATTCACGCTGTTATTATAAAAAGCGATCTTATCGTCATCGAAAGCGAGTTCGCCGTTCGGCTGCAAAATCGACGTAAAGACTCCCAACTGACCTGTACCACGGATGGAACCATCCACCTGAAGCACGATCGCGCCGGATAGGATCGGTGTGATTTCCGCGTCGACCACGTCGGTCGTCGAATCGATCGATACGAATGCAGGCGCGTCGCCCCGGTTGAGTAACTGGCCATCCGATTTAATTTTGATGTAGTCAAACGGATTGATGAGGTCTCCAGTAATGACCTGGCTGCTGCCACCGCCGCTATCTCCTCCGCCAGCGCCTGCATCAACACCGGTAGAAGTTGAAATGGCGCCGTCCGCGTAGGTGTAGACAGCCGGATTGACTCCATCGTCGATTCTCGCGTAGATGAAGTAGTCCTGCCGTGGATCGAAATCGGGAATGTGGTTGAGCATGTTCAGCGTAAACGACGTGCTGAAGCCTTCCTGCAGAACTGCACCGGGGATAAAGGTTCCTTCATATTCGAGCGTGTTCGTTGAGACGTACAGCCGGATTTCAGCAACATTGTCCGGATCGTCCGCCGTGAACATGATCTCAAACTCGAACTTGTCGGAGGCCAGATTCAGGCCGGGACCGGGTGAAGCAAACGTAATCGACGGCGGAACGTTTTTGCTCTTAACAACGATTTCATCGGTCGTAATCGAGTTTTTGCTGATGTTAGTAAACGCTTCGCGGCCGTAGTCATAGTCCGTTTCGGTAAAAGAATGATAGGAGATCCCACCCCGTGGAGCGGCAACGGTCGTAATATCACCCGTTGTTTGATCGACGGTATTATAGAACGCATCAAGTTGTCCTGAGCGGATACGAACACGGAACGTGTCGCCGATCAGCGCATTGACGGAAGAACGCAGAACCAAGTACCAGTCGTCCCCAGCCAGAGGACCGTAGTTCTCGTCGGGAATCTGAATCTGATACATGTAGTTCGTATCATAGACCCCGCCATTGGCCGTGATGAATTCAGAGATTCCAAGCGCCGAGTAGGGATCGGTAATCGTTATTTCAGCCGGTTCGGGAGGATCGGGGTATTCCGGTTCGGTTGGTTCAGCTTCGGGATCGGCATTCGCTTCAGCGGCAGCCTCATCCGCTTCGACAACCGCATCGTTATATTCCGAAATCTGGTCACGTACGTTTTCATACGCATCACCAAGCGTATCGACGATAGTGCCAACGTATTCGCCAACAGAAGTCGTATCGCCGAGGGCTAAATCCATACCAAACTGATGGTAGGGCACTGCGGTTAGATTTTCACCTTCCGGATTACGAGGATTATCGGCATTAACGCCTTGAACGTCGATCACCATCGGAGTGAATCCAACGCGGACAAAACCTCGATTCGGATTGGGGAAGCGCAAGGCCGCTCCCAAGGAAAGCGCAAAGGAACGTCGAGCGTCACCATCCGGATCGTCCACAGGCCTGACATCCGTATCGGCTTGCGAAACAAAGGTGACCATCCACATGGGAGTGCCACCGCTCTGCGCATCTTCAATGAACAGGTCTTCGGGATAATAGGGGAAGTCGGCAAAATCTCCACCCATCCCCCGAATGATCGGAATCAGATCGACCAAGCCCGTTCGTGGTTCCAGATCGGCAAACATACCCATGTTATAACCTTCCGCCCCCGGAGTTGGATCGACAAAGGGGCGAATGGGAGAGAAGATATCAAAACGTGAGGCGGCGTAATTATCAAATGCCAGTACCCGCATATCCAACTCGGCGAACCATTCACCACCAGCCGTTAACGGCAGCAGACCGCCATCGACGAGGTTAAAGGGATTATCCGGTGGCTCGATCGCCGTGATGTAATCCTGGAATTTCACTTGGCTGTTTGGAGTGAAAACGTACTGCGATCCACCGGCTCCATTATAGGTTCCATCCGAGTAGGGTGGGTAGAACGAATCAATGGGATCGAATCTTCCGTTGACTCCCGCTGGCGTGCCATCGCCCAGGTCTTCATCGATCAATCCGTCTCCATCGTCATCCTGCAAGTTATAGAATTCTTCATCGCGGAGACCGTCTCCGTCGTCATCCATCCCGTTTCCTTGCGGGGTATCGTCATCGAAATAAAGCGCGACTGAATGAGAGGAAACCATCCGGAAGAAGACATTTTCCGTATCCAATAGGTTTGGAATCACGTCTAAAAGGAGCGGATTGAATGCCAGGCTTTGCGGAGCGGGCAGGAATTCGATCTGAATTTCGCCCAAGACGGGGCTTTCCGTATAGAAGGTATCGAATAAATCGTACTGAATCGTCTGGGCGTTATCCACAAGGTTCGCGTTCCGGCCGAAGTCCATCGCGTCGATCCCGATGACTGCTTTAGGCGGAGAACTTTGCGACCGGTCGAAAAGGATATTGTTATTCGCCGCCGCCGGTCCGACGCCAGGCTGAGTCAGATCGTGGAAGATAAACCGGGGGTTGGGGCTTGCGATCATCGTGTAAGTCGAGTTCGTATTAGGACGCCCGTAGCCGATACTTGAGACCGAACGTAATTTCTCAATCTCTCCACCCTGGGTGAATTGGTTGACTTGTGTTCCAACTTTGACGTCTTCAGGTTTGACGAACGGGATAAACGAATCGAAACCCCGGATATCGTCGCTGGAACGAATTGCAATGTATATATCCGGTCCGGTATCGCTTCCGGAACGGGAAGAAGGAGCCAAGAGATCGCTGATAGCGTTCGTTTTCGCAACAGGCATCACGAACGTAAACCCTTGAACCATCGGGCTGTTGAACAGGTCTTCCGCATTGGTTCGACCGTTTTCTTCGGTGTATTCAAACAAATAACGCATCTGACCTTCGGTCAATCCCAGGTATGGACGAAGCACGTTGATCACCATATCCAGGAAGAAACAATCCGGATCTTCGATACATTCCAGCGTACCGAATGGCGGGCGGGGATCTTCGGAGGCGTCCGGCATTCCCATTAATCCCAGAAGAAGGGTTCCCAGATTGTCATCGCCGAACAAAAGTGGAATGACGGCTTTCCCCATATCGCCGCCAACCGTTCCGGGCAGCAAACGCATCAGGAGCGTACGAAGTGGTGATCCAAAGGTATTCGCTGCTTCCGGATCGACCTCAAACGTTTCGACCGTAAACAGATCGGGGTCCAATTCGATGAGATGGTCGACGCCTTCATCGTATTTTCCTGGTGTGCCACCTAATTCACGGAACATAAATATTCCGCTGGCTTGATCGGCGAGAAACGCTTTCAGCACTTTTTCGGTGACCGAGCGGGCAGTCACTCCCCACGCACCGGGTTCGCGCGGCCCAAACGGCACGAAACCAGTGTAGTGTCCCTCTGGATTATCGAAACCGTAAATGAATGCGGGGAGCGGGAAACCATACAAATCGAGAGGCATGGTCATCGGGATCAACACTTCGGGATCCCCGGGTGCGGGAATGGCCAAGATTCCGCCCGTTTCCAAATCCTCAGGGAAGTTATAGAAGAATGGGCTGAAGAAAAACGATGGATTTAAGAACGGCCCTTGCTCGCTAAAAGTGACTGCGCCGGGATCGAGAATAGCGGAGGACATATAATCGATCTGACTCAAATTCCCCATGAAACGGGAGATCGCTCCGAGATTGATCCCCAGCCAGTTCACTCGGATTTCCTGGATAAAGTATTCCTGATCTTCGCGGCCAACGATATCGATTCCCAGTACGCTGGTCGGTTCGGAACTGGCGGCGATCCGGTTGGTGTTGTCGAGTTCGCTCACCGTGCTGACAATCGAAACGATATCGCCTTCGAAGATGGCCGGGATCGCGAATTCCGGATTCAACGAACCGAATGCCTCTCCGGGATAGCGTAATTCGTAAAGGGTATCTTTCGGGATATCCTGGCGGTCGAGAATTTTGATTCCGTCGGCGGGAATGCTGACTTCAAACCGGTCACCGTGGAGCAGATCAAGGCTGGTCTGGCCCGCGATGTAAAAGTCGGCATGTTGATCCTGGAACTGGGCGAGTTTGGTATATTGGCTGCCGGGCCGGGGAATGAACGTCACGGTGAATCGTCCTGGAACCGTGGAATCGGCTTCGATAGTGGGTTTTTCCAGCAGATCGATGGGGCGGTCGCTGCTTTGATCGCCGATCGCAAAGTTGAATCCTTTTTTCGCGCCGCTTTCGACGTAAAGAGACAATCCACTCGTGAGACCAGAAGCGGTTAACTCGATAAAGTCTTCTTCGATATCCAAGCCCATCCGGCCATCAGTCAAATCCTCAAACTGAATAGTAATCCGCTCCAGGTCCTGAAAACGAATCTGGGGCATCTGATTCGGCACGTTATGCGGATAGACGGATAGAGGGAAACTCAGGAGAGGCACTCGTTTCGAGAGCGGAGATATCCCGGTTGGGATGACTTCTACGGCTTCATCCTGAGCGTAAACGAGTTGTGGCGCATCGGCCAAAACAGTTAAGAGACTCACCGCGCCAATAATGATAAAATGCAAAAATTTTCGATGTGCAAGTTTCATTCGACTCCTCGTTGAATATCCTCATAGCCCGTCCAGGGCGAGGATTTAATGATTGAAATATATCAATTATTTTGTGTATTGAAACGTCAATTCCAGTTCAAAACCGTTTCTCAACAAAAGATTGAACCATCGATTAAATGATAATATCATCCCACCGCCTCAATCGAAAGCGAAGAGACGAAACGACGTAACCAAATTATTTTCAGATAGTTGAATTTATTTGGACGTATCGTTCTTCTTTCTTTCGGGGCGTTACCCCAAAGAGAGGCTGAACGTAAATATATAATGCTCAGGGGGAAAGTGTCAAGTTGAACGAGTGCCCGACAGCCCTCCCGATTCTCGAGTTTTCGTGAAAGGATCACGGGTATTTTAGCACGTGGGCACTCGATAATACTATAGTTAACGACACTGCCCGAAACATATTTTCACTGGAATTAATTCTCTCTTACGCATAAAAAATCAATTTCACATCGGTGTCAACGAGGTTTGAATTCGTTCGTTATTTCTCCGATCCTTCCATAGGAGAAATAACGAGGCGAACAACACAAGGTATAATTTATCTAATCATAAATCTAGTTAATTCAACATATTTTATCATATCAACGAGATCATTTTCAATGAGAGATATCCAATAAAGTCCGTTTTTTAACACGTGTTCTGGCTCAAAAAAACTCCAAACTTCATTGTGCATATCGTTACTTGTTTTCCTAATTCCTTCGTTTTTCGTTTTGTGTGAAATCTTTATTATTTTTTTCGAGGATTCTATTAAAAAGAGAAAATAAGACTGAATGAAAAACAGAAAACGACCTGTTTCGATCGCACAGAAATATTGAAAAAAAAATTATTTTACTTCTTTTTCAAACGAAAATTTCCTGGGATCGTGGGCCAGCCTGGGCGTCCAGGAGCGCGCTTCCAGAGAATCCCACACATTCACCTCGCTCAATAGAAAACCCCATCCCGATTGAGCCTGTATCAGAAATTTGACATAACGCGCCTGAACGGGCGTATTGAAAGGCACGAAAATGTAGTTCGCCCTCAATCCGTAATCTGGAAATGGGCCGGACTTCTGGGCGTCATGGCGGGGGTGGAGAGGCCAATTGGTGGGCCAGCCGTTGTGGGCGTAACGAGCACTCCTATAACGGTCCCGACCCTGGGTTGTGAAACCGTCGCCATCGGTTGAGGTCTGAATCTCTACTGCGTTTGGAAAGCGCACCCCATCCCCTATCCGATAGCAATCGATCCGGACGCCTCCAACCGCCTGAACCTTACCCAAATCCACGTTTATCTCCAACGTGTCGATCCCCCGGCTCCATTTCGCCAGTCCTGTTTCAGGGATTCCCATCAATTGTGGTTCTTTAACAAAACCATCCGTGAGTTCCATCTCATCACCTTCGACGGAGAAGGTTCCCCGTTCGGAAGGGACCGATACGGTATACGGCTTGTTGAGAGAAAGCAAATTCCCCCATACATAGCGCACTAGCGGGATGGCGTCGCGACCGTCTGCATTCTTGCCACCGGAGTAGCCCAGCGTTACTGGTTCCGGTGATTCTCCTTCAAGATTCATACGCACCCAATTGGAATGGGGACGAATATGGCCGCCAACATCGATTCGGTAACGATGGGGAAATTCCGTAATACGTTCGGTATGATTTCGCACCACGCCTCCTGACTCGTCTTCCGGCAGCGGCTCGTAATACTCGGTCCAGTTATACGTCACTTCGAGGGGAATGACCGTGGTATTGGGAGCCTTGTAGTCCACTTCCATTCGCAGCAAACTGGCTCCCGTTCGGTGATATTTGCTCGTATCGCTTGTGCGGAAGATGTATTTGAACTGGACGCCTGTCACATCTTTAGCAGTGATGACTTTCTCGATGTACTTGCTTTGATTGCGCCGTTTATGGTAGGTATCGCGAGTATTTTCGTAATCGAAGAGACCGGCGGTCTGCCAGGAACCCCACGCTCCGCCATCGGAACGCAGGCGGTACTCGTAGCGGACAAAATCGGTCTCGGCACGTCCGCTAAGCCAGATGCTGCCTCCCATCCGCACTTTGAGAATGGAACGGGGGGCATCCAGTTGAAACGTGACATGGGCTTCTTCGTTCGGCTTATCCGCGAAGATGACCGCCAACGTACCCTGACTGTCACTGCTGCCGATATTGGCCCAATCAACCGCGTCGTCCCGGTAAAGGTTCTTTTTAAGCAAGGGCCTTACCGAGAGCGTCTCGTACTGCATCCGGGGATCGTAATCGACGGTGATATAATTTGCGCCCAGATCAAGTTTGGGAAGCGCCTGCCGGTTGCACTGCGTGATGGTCGTAAGGGTAATGGCTTTCACGCCAACGTCCTGGGGCTTCTCAACGGCTTTCATTCGTATCCGCACCAGGTAGTTGAGCACGATCCGCAGATCACCGGCCTGGAACGTGCCACAGAGAGCGTCGCTGAAATTTTTTCTGATATGAAATTCGCCCGTTCGGTCCGCCTGCCAGATTGGAAACCAGGAATGCCCGGCATTACAGGACGCTTCGATTAAAATCGTGTCCTCATCACTTCGGCGATAGAGATCGGCTTCGAGGATAGCTCCCGTGGTGATGTTGGCGGACTGGACCTTGAAGACGGCCTCGGCTTCTTCTTTCACCTGGGCGGGATGAAGCGGTAATTGCGGTTGGCAGGCAATGTTTCGGGAAAACTCAAAGACGTCGGTGTCCGTAAGATCGGGAGTCAAGAGCCAGCGGCCATTCGTACTGCCCCGGTCGTTCAAATAACTGTTTGGATCTTTTCCCTTACTGTTTGGATAATAATAGTCGGTCGTGGTTCCCAAAGGTTCCCAATACCGAGTATAGTTTTCACCGGCCCGAAGGTTCAAACGATAGCGATAGATCGAATGACTACCCTGTGTGTTCCATTCCTGCCAGTGACGCTTAACCCATTCCTCGTCGAGCGTTTCGGCGAAATAGGCCCGGCCGGAAGCGTCCCTGGGCAGCCATGAACCGGTCAACCACCCTCGAATCAGACTGGTGTCCTCGCCGATCAAATGTGTCTGTCCGGCTTTACTGGGCGCGTAACCGTCACGATCCTCAGTGATGGCTTGAGGCGTGTGGAAGCAGAGCCAATGATACCGGCCCTCCGGTCCCTTAACACAAGAACCCGCCACATCGTCCATCTCAGTGATGCCAAGAATGGTACGTCCATCACACTTTACGGGATAGAACTTGTACGTGTTATCCAGGTAATGCCGGCTGCCGTCGTATTCAAGTTCGGGGACGGTGTGGTCGCCCACTTCGTAATGTCGTCCCACCCAGCCCATACCGCCTTCACCCACAGCCGCGTAGAGCGCCGTCCAGAAAGCGCATTGGGCGTTCATGGAATTGTTAAAATGAAGAATCGGCTCGACGGGCATCCAATCGTAGGGCGGATCGCACTGGTTGCCCATCACCCCGAACCAATGGGCTAAAGCGGCGGCCTTTTCGTCGTTCGATTCCCATCGGGAGGTAGCGCTGAAACAGAAACTCTCCAGGTCCGACAGGTCGGGAGAATGGTTGCTGAGAAGCCTGAGATTGTAAATATCCGCCCCGGCTTGGTCCACCGATAGAAATACGATATTCGATACAAAAAACACGACGAATAAAACACGCCACCTGGTCATTTTCTTTGCCTTCCTTTTCACGAATTTCATAAGATAAACCGATTATCTGGAAAATAGAAGAAGAATCTGTTAGTTTGAACTTATTCCGACTGCACAGGATTAGAATAAACGAAGGGAAGCAATCCATGAATCGAATCGACCGGCGTGATTTTTTGAAATCGGTGAGTGTGGGTGGAGCCGCCTTGATTTCGGCGGAACGTGTTTTCGCGAATGAAAACGGATCGAACCGGCCCAACATCATCCTCTGCATGAGCGACGATCAGGGCTGGGGCGATACCGGCTACAACGGCCACCCGGTTCTCAAAACGCCTCATCTCGACTCGATGAGCCGGGAAGGGATCCGTTTCGACCGCTTCTATTCGGGCGCGCCCGTCTGTTCGCCGACACGGGGAAGTTGTCTCACCGGGCGTCATCCCTACCGATACGGTATCTTCTACGCCAACGTTGGGCATATCAAGAAAGAGGAAATCACCCTGGCCGAAGCGCTGAAAACCCAGGGCTACACCACCGGACATTTCGGTAAATGGCATCTGGGCACATTGACGACAAAAATTAAAGATTCCAATCGGGGCCAACCCGGTGACGCGGCTCATTACTCCCCCCCCTGGCAAAACGGTTTCGACCGCTGCTTCTCCACCGAAGCGAAAGTGCCGACCTGGAATCCGATGATTACGCCCAAGGGCTGGCAGAACAGCCCGGGTGGCGAACCCTTCGGAACGTATTATTGGTCGGGACCGGATCGAAAAGTGACGGACAATCTGGAGGGCGACGATTCGCGGATCATCATGGACCGCGCCATTCCGTTTATCCGAAACGCCGTGAAGTCCCAAACTCCGTTTTTTACGGTGATCTGGTTTCACGCGCCCCATTTGCCGGTCGTGGCCGGGCCGAAACATCTTGACATGTATCCAAACCATCCCGGCGCGCATTTTCTCGGCTGCATCACAGCCCTGGACGAACAGATGGGGCGACTGCGTGGTGAATTGCGCACGCTCGGTGTGGATCGAAACACGATGCTCTGGTTCTGCAGCGATAATGGGCCGGAAGGCAAAACCGATACGGACGCCAACGGCACCGCCGGACCGTTTCGGGGCCGGAAACGAAGCCTTTACGAAGGCGGTGTCCGTGTGCCGGGGCTGCTGGTCTGGCCCGGCCGGATCGAAAAGCCGCGTGTTGTGAAGACTCCTTATTCGACCAGTGATTATTTCCCCACGGTGCTCGACTCACTGGGTTTTCAGATGAAAGGTAAATCCGAACCGGCGGATGGAATTAGCCTGTTACCACTGATCGATGGAGCAATGGATAAACGGCCGCGTCCCATCGCGTTCGAATCGAACAATCAAGTCTCGCTGACGGACAACCGGTACAAGATTTACAGCAGCGACAAAGGGAAAACCTTCGAGTTGTACGATCTGATCGCCGATCCGGGCGAACGCAACGATCTTGCGAAAGAAAAACCGGATATCGTCACACGCATGAAGAAAACGCTCGAAACCTGGCGAATCTCTTGTCAATCCAGCCTGGCGGGGCGCGATTACAAGTAAACCAACATAAAAAGGAAGACCACCATGAGATCCATCAACCGCATGTTCTTCACTGTTTTATTGATACTATTTACTGTATTTTCGACGGCGGACGCACTGGCTGAAAACCCGAAAACAATCGCAGGCTTCGGTTCGTCGGTCTGTGACGGGGCGGGCGATCAACTGGACCAAGGCGGTTATATCGGACGTTTGGAAGCATTGATGGCCGAGCGAGGCTGGAATGTGATCGACGTGTCGCGGGGCGGCGACAACACCATCACCATTCAGGACCGATGGGAGAAAATGAACAAACAGCCTAAGCGGCCGGTGAGTCAGGGACGGTATCTGCTGCCACATAAGCCGGGCTACGTCATCATCGGACTGTCACTCGCCAATGAAGGTATTCGGCAGGGGGATGAGGAAAATCGGGAAAAGATTTTCGAGCAGTTCCGCACTGGGATACTTGGTATCATCGAGCGCTGCCGCAAGGAAGGAATGCGGGTGGTTGTCGCGAACTGCTATCCGCATGGCGAGTACACCACCGAACAATACGATTGTATTAAGCGGATGAATTTAGTCATCAACTCCTGGGATGTGCCCAGCATCAATCTTCTTGGGGCCGTCGACGATGGCCGGGGCCGTTGGGTGGACGGTTTCTGGCGCGATGTCGGGCATCCCAACGCCGGGGGGCATCAAGAGATGTTCCACGCCATCGTGCCCTCGCTATTCGATGCGATGGAGGCGGGAAAACCATTGCCGGTTTTCGATCGAAGTCCGGGTGGTACGCGGATGAATCGCTCACAGGCAATGGCATTCACTTTTTCACCGGACGATACCGTCCATTCCTTCACCACAAGTTTTTCAGTTCGCTCAAGTCAGGATGCTATGATCGCAGAGGTTTCCGGATTGCAAGGAAAACTCCAAACGTCGGAATTCGAGCATAACCATAAGACGTTCAAAGGCCATTCAATCGTCAAAGGACCGGATCTGTACATGTCTGAGTTGATGATACAAAACGGCAAACTCAGATATATCTCTCCCGTAGGAGCAACCCTGACCAGCACAACGAAGATCACAGATGGGAAATGGCATCGTGTCACCTTATCGCATCGATGCGCTCAAGGGGATACGCTTTTGTTCCTCGATGAAACCATGCTGGGGATCGTAAAAAAAGTATGGTTGATTCCACTTAATTTTGGATTGAGCCTCACAGGAACGGCTGAATTCAAAGACTGGCTGGTCTACCGATCCGCTCTCAACGCGGACGAAGTCAAAGCGTTATGCGAAGGCCGTATGATCCAGTCCAGTTTGGAGGTCTACGCGCCGCTTCGGAATCAATCGTTCTCTCACGGCAAAGCGGTTGAGAATCGCGCGCAGAGTCTTTCACAAGTATTTTGTGTTTCCATTCCTTGATTGGGTTGGGTTGAACATGGGCAGGCACAGGGGCCTGCCCCTACACGTTTAAATTCTGATGTTGAAGATTGGAGACGATCGTGATGAAACGAAGAAATTTCTTGGAAACAGCGGGAATGACGGCGGCGGGATCGCTCCTGGCTTCACATCGAGCCGAAGCGGGTGAAAACCGGCCCAATATTTTGATGATTACCTGCCACGATATCGGACAGCATCTCGGCTGTTACGGCATCGAGACGGTGCAGACGCCGAATCTGGACCGGCTGGCCGCCAAAGGGATTCGCTTCCATAATTTTTTCTCGACGTCCGCTGTCTGTTCGCCGGGCCGGGGAAGCCTTCACACTGGACGCTATCCCCAGTCGAACGGGCTGATGGGATTAACCCACGCGCCTTGGTGGTGGCGTTTGAATGAAGGCGAAAAACACACCGCCATTTATCTGAAAGACGCCGGGTACGAAACGCTTTTAGTTGGATTCAACCACGTCGATCCCGATTGGCGCAGGCTGGGCTACGATCGAGCGTTATCGACCAAACGCAAAGCGCATGAAACCGTTCGGGCCGCTGTCGAGCGGATCGAGCATGCCAGTACAAGCAGCACGCCTTTTTTCATGAAAGTCGGTTTCACCGAAGTCCACCGTCCCTTTACGCATGGACAAGATACGGAGAAGGGACTTTTCATTCCACCCTATTTGCAAGACACACAAGATATCCGTGACGATCTGGCGGCTTTCCAAGCTCAAATCAAATTCTTCGATGAGCGGGTGGGGGAAATTCTCGATGCGCTGGAAACAAGCCGGATCGCGGAGAATACACTCGTCGTAATGACCTCCGATCACGGGATTCCCTACCCCGGCGCGAAATGGTCGGCCCGCAAGGCGGGAATCGAGGTTCCATTCATCCTGTATCAGCCGGGTACGGCGCTTGAAGGCGGAAAAGTCTATCGTGAATTGATGAGCAATGTCGATGTGCTACCGACGCTTCTCGATTATATCGGGATTGAAATCCCGCGCGCCGTTCAGGGACGAAGTTTAAAGAATTTAATTGATGGAAAGAGTAAAACGCCTCCGCGCCGGGAAGCGTTCGCGCAGTATACGCCGGACATGAAGCGGGACAACCTGTCGCGATGCGTCGTAACAGACCGCTATCATTTGATCCGCTATTTCGATCAGGGCCGAACCGTGGCCTACCCGGTCGACGTTCACCCGCAGGAATTCGCCAATCATCACATTCGATGCCGCACGTCGGGAACTCGCCCCTTCGCTCAACTCTTCGACCTTAAGAACGATCCTTACGAACTGGATGATATCGGGTCGAAAGAAGAGAATGCGGCAATCGTTCAGGATTTATCGAAGCGGCTGTTGGCGTGGATGAAAGACGTTGACGATCCCCTGCTCGATGGCCCCTTGCGCACTCCCTACTACAACCGTGCGATGAAGGATTTATTTTCGGATCGGGGATAGACCTATTTTGTGACACAGGCTGGAAGCCTGCGCTACAATGCGGATTACTGTTTTTTCTGTTTTGGTGATTCAGTAACTTCCGGTTCACTCAGCGTGGGTTCGCCTTCGAGATAACCGAGGGACGCCAGGAACTTGTCGGAGGCGATCAGGGTTCGCTCCATCCACGGCGAGCGGTTGAAGAAACCATGTCCCTGCTCTTCCGCAATGAATTTGTCGGCCCGGACGTCCAATGCTTCAGCCTTCTTCCAGTATTCGTCACCGAAAACTTTCAATCGATCATCCGTTCCGAATAGAATCAGCGATGGAGGGGAATTCTTATCCATAAGAAGCGTGGGCGAAATTTTTCGGGCAAGTTTCATGTCGCCGTCGAGACGATCAATCATCCGTTCATTCGTGAAATCGAGAACGGGGTTGAACAGGAGCATCGCCTGTGGGACAGTGGAGATGCTGAGATCGTCGCCTTTGGCTTCGACACTCTTTTCGATCATCGTACACGCGGCCAGATGACCTCCCGCCGAGCCGCCCGACGCGATCAGCCGCTGGGGATCGATCCCAAGCAGCCCCGCGTTCTTTCGCATCCACCGCACGGCGCTTCGGGCGTCCTCGACACATTTGTCCGGGGTCACGCCGTCTCGCTTTTTCACACGATAATCCGCACGCGCCGCGACCATCCCCCGCAAGGCCAAATAATCAGCCTGTTTCAAGAATTGATCGACAGTTCCACTGTTCCAACCGCCGCCGAAAAAGAAAACGATGACGGGACGTTTGTCGGACGCCTTCCAATCAGGCGGGAAATGGACGTGAATTTTCAGTTCCCGCTCGCCTATGGTTTTGTACACGAATTCTTTTTGAACGACCGGACGATCGCTCGAATCTTCGCTCCAGACGGGGGGTGATAATACTAGATTTGTAAGAAACGTGCAGGCAGTGAACATCATAACAATCTGGAATCGGCTTTTCATGGCTCTTTCCTTTCGCAGGAGGATTAAATTGCATCACCGAACGGGTTGGACGTCTTTTTCCCATTGGACTAACAATTTTTTCAGCCGGGTGAAATCTTTTTTTCTCCTATCGATAAGATCGGTTTTCTCGGCGGGATCGTTCTTTAAGTCGAATAGATGTTCCTTCAGCTTCCCGTCGTTATCCAGCGAGACGTATTTCAGATCACCGTCACGGACCGCGCGCCAGGTCTGGACACCCCGCCGTTTGCGCCAGAAAAGCGTTCGTTGACTGGGCAGATGGGATGAACTCGCCAGTTTCAACACATCGATCCCGTCGAATGGGCGATTTTTGGGAGGCGTGACAGCCGCGATGTTCGCTATCGAGGCCGTCAGGTCCATTGTGATCGAGACTTGATTCGTGACGGTTCCCGCTTCGATCCGCCCCGGCCAGCGCACGATTGCGGGAACATGGATACCACCCTCGAACGTCTGGCCTTTATTGCCTGAGAACGGTTTGTTATTGGCGTATTTGGCTCCTCCGTTGTCGCTGACGAAGAAAACGACTGTGTTCTCCGAGAGATCGTAACGATCCAATTCATCGAGAATCCGACCGATACCTTGATCCATCCGTTCCACCATCGCCACGTAGGATTCGCGAGAGCCTTGGTTCCATGTCTCGTCGTTTTTCCGAACCTCGTGGGGGGCATCAGGCCCTTGATAGGGCGAGTGGGGAGACGTGTAGGGAACGTAAAGGAAGAATGGCTTCTCCTTCTCGCGCTGGATGTAACGAACCGCTTCGTCCGTAATGAGATCGGTGATGTAACCTTCACGATGGACGGGTTGATCGTTGAGGCGCAGCGTGTGCCATCCCGATGGTTCGGTGTGATGGAAATAATCGATGCCGCCGCCCAACGGTCCGAAAAAGTAATCGAAACCGTGTTTTAAGGGAGAGAATTTGGGATCGTAACCGAGATGCCATTTGCCGCAGATTCCGGTGCGGTATCCCTTCTCTTTCAGCATACGCACGATCGTCAGTTCGTTCGTGGGCAGCCCCAGTTCGTTCTGTTCGCGCAGACGGATTGCATCGTCGTAGCGTCCGACATGGCCGTTTCCGATGGCGCATTCCAATCCGCCCACGCGCTGCTGGTAACGTCCGGTCAGCAAGGCAGTGCGGGTGGGGGTGCATTCGGGGGCGTTGGCGTAGTATTGGGTGAAACGGACGCCCTGTGCTGCAAGTCGGTCGGCAGCGGGGCTTCGGATATCCTTACAGCCGTAGCATCCCAAATCTCCGTACCCCAAATCGTCGGCCATGATAAAGACGATGTTGGGCGACGGGGCCGCCTGCGCGGTTTTCGGGATAGCAAAACCGGAGAGCGCTGCGAATGCCCCGGCGTTCGAGCAATTCTTCAAAAAGCGGCGGCGTGTAAAAGGTTTCGGCATCGGTTTTCTCCCCTCGGGGATGGTTAGGCACGTTCAGTCCTGTTGAACGTGGGCAGGTACAGGGGCTTGCCCCTACTATTTGCACTTGTACGTTATGGGCATCCCGTCTTCGCCGATCGTGATTTTAAATGATTTCGTGTCTTGAGAAACAGTCGCTTTAATGTATTGCCCCGATCGTTCCGGGTCGGGATTGGCGATGTATTTCAAATCCGTGTTCTCTTCCGCTTTGGCTCTGACGTTTTTGTGGAGTTGGTAAATAGCCTGGTTCGTTGGAAGCGCTCGAAGTCGCTCGACCGTCTTCGGGCTGCACCCTTTCCTCGGCCCATTGCAGATCACGGAAGCAACCGGCTCGATACTGCGAAGGAATAAGGGATTATTACTGATGTCGAGGCCGTGATGATTCACCATGTATAAATCCACCTGCCCGATCCGATTCGTGGGGCAGACCAGCCGAGCCTCGACGTTCCAGGTAATATCTCCGGCGCATAAGAATTGGAAATCGCCGAACGTCAACAGAACCGACACGCTTTCGGCATTGTCGGTATCATCATACGGACGCTGTTCGTTCTCCTGGCATAAGGGATTCTTCTTCCCATCCCCACCGGACTCGATCACGTCGCGATGACTGGCCACGCAGGTCAGTTTAACGGGAGAAGAACCGGGATTCTGCTTGAGAGGGATCACATCGCCGGGATCGAGGACAATCGATTTTCCTTTGGTTGCTTTCTGATACTCGGCAATTTTAATGTCGTAATTCTCTTTATCTTCGGAAAATCCGGGATCGATGCCCCGGTCGTAAAAAGTGCCGATGGGAAGCATCCGGCTCAGTTCGAGCACTTCGCCGAAATGATCCCGGTGCCAATGCGTCGTGATGAGATAATCGATCTGCTTGAGACCGGCTTGATTGACGATTGCATCGTAGATACGCTTGGCATCACGATGATCGTCACGGGGCCATCCGGTGTCAATTAAGACCGTCTCCCCCGCCGGGGTCGCGATCAGCGTCGCCGCCCCGCCCAGCATATCGATGAAGTAGATATCCAATGACCTGGCCGGGGATGAAAGAATCGATGCCAGAATCAGAGTGGAAGTGAGAATTATTACTTTTTTCACGATCGATCGCCTCCTAATCATTTCACGTTCCTGTTTACATCGTTCTCATCGTACTAAATTCAAGCACCGATGTCAGGATTGATGGTGTGTTTTATTCAATAAATTAAAAACGGCCATAAAAAATAAGAAACCTGTTATTTGTGGTGCATGCTTCCAGCCTTCATTATTACTTAACAGTGCAGGCTGGATGCCTGCGCTACAATACAAGCCAGGCGTTTAAAAGGACGGTTTTCTTGAGTAATATGATGCCGAAGCGGA
>CAZSIZ010000012.1:0-38971 GCA_964606645.1 uncultured bacterium | reverse complement strand
GTTTCGATCACCTCGGCTTCACGATTCCTGCGGCGTAGCCGCTTCGTCCAATGATATACCGGTGTTTTATTGTGAGGAATTTAATGACTGTGTTCCTGTTGTGACAAGAGTTACGGTAAGTCTCACCTCAAATCAAAAGGAATACTCCAACAAGTATGAGGAGTACGAGGGATTATGTTGCAATTGCGATAAACGTAGGACTTGCGGAGTTCCAAAGCCCGAAGGGGGCATCTGGCATTGCGGGGAGTACCAATAGAATGAACCAAGGAACAATCACCCTAAGCAAAGAGAATGTTTACGAACAGGAAGAGGGACAATCCGAAGAAATTCTTAGAATTCTGGAAAGGCATAGAGACAATCACGGCGGGCTAATCGCCATTCTTGAAGCGCTCCAGGCCATGTATGGCTATCTTCCTGAAGAACAGCTCAGAATGACTGCCGACAGGACGAATTACTCTCTGGTTGATATCTATGGGGTCGCCACATTCTACCGTTCGTTTAGTTTGAAACCGCGTGGAAAGCATCTCGTTTCCATCTGCCTGGGCACAGCCTGTCACGTTCGCAGTGCGCCAATGGTCGTAGAAGAATTCCAGAGGCAACTGGGAATCAGTGTGGGTGATACTACGCCGGATAAGGAATTCACACTGGAAACGGTGAATTGCCTGGGTGCCTGCGCGCTGGGTCCGATCGTCTTGGTCGATGACCATTACTTTTCAAAGGTTAATACGACAGAGGTCGCAAGCATCGTCGAGAAAGTTCGGTCCGGACTGCCTCAAATCGAAAAGTCGGCTACGGGAACATTCGATTAAACAAAGGAAAAAGCATTTATGGAAAGGTTGAATTCGATTGAGAGGTTGAAATCTCTCCAAGACCGACTTCTCAGCCAGAGGGATTCAAGAATTCCCACCATTGTGATTCCAGCGGGTACGTGTGGACAGGCAAGCGGGGCCAATGAACTTATCGACACTGCACAACGGGAACTTGCCGATAGAAAACTAATCCCGAAAATCCATCTGCGTGTCACCGGATGTCACGGATTTTGTGAGATGGAACCCTCCGTCTCGATCGAGCCGGAAGGGATTTTTTATCCAAAGGTAAATCCCGAAGGCATGGTGCGAATCGTGGGAGCGGTGGCGCAGGGAGAGATAGTCGACGATTTGCTCTTCCAGAACCCGGATACCGGCGAGCCGTTGCGGAGGCAAAAGGACTTGCCGTTTTTCAAAAAGCAGGTTCGAACCATCCTGTCCCGAAACGAGAAGATCAATCCGATTCACATAGAGGATTACATTGAGAATGGCGGCTACTTGGTGGTGGCTAATGTCCTTGACGAGAAGGATCCCAATTGGGTGGTGGAAGAGATCAAAACTTCAAAACTGCGCGGCCGCGGCGGAGCCGGTTTTCCAACGGGATTGAAATGGGAACTGTTAGCCAAGCAACCGAACGGGCATGGTAAGTTTCTCGTGTGCAACGCCGACGAGGGCGATCCAGGTGCCTACATGGATCGAAGCGTACTCGAAGGAAATCCCCACAGCATCATCGAGGGCATGATGATCGGCGCTTATGGGACGGGCGCGACGGAAGGCATAATCTATGTCCGCAACGAATATTCACTTGCGGTCAAGCATTTGGATGTGGCTCTCCAAGAGGCGTACGAATTTGGACTTTTGGGCTCCAATATTTGCGGGACTGGTTTTTCCTTTGACATCACGATGGTTAGGGGAGCGGGAGCGTTCGTGTGCGGGGAAGAAACGGCTCTTATAAGATCTATCGAAGGAAGGATGGGTGAGCCGCGCCAACGACCGCCGTTTCCCATACAAAAAGGGATCGACGGAAAACCGACGGCAATTAATAATGTCGAAACCTTGGCGAACATTCCCATCATTATCAGCGAGGGTGCCCAGTCGTTTGCGACAGTCGGAACGGAAAATAACACCGGCACGAAAATATTCAGCCTGGTTGGCAAGATTAAAAATACCGGCTTGGTTGAAGTACCCATGGGCATCACCATCCGGGAGATCATTCATGATATCGGCGGCGGTGCGGTGGGCAATGCGAAGATCAAGGCGGTTCAAACAGGCGGACCGTCCGGAGGGTGTATTCCCGCCGGTCGGTTTGATTTGCCCATCGACTACGAGAGCTTAGCCAAGGCAGGCTCGATCATGGGATCCGGCGGCATGATCGTCATGGACGAGAACACGTGTATGGTCGATGTCGCCAAGTATTTTATGAATTTTCTGAAGGAAGAATCCTGTGGTAAATGTTTCACTTGCCGTAAGGGCACTCAGCGGATGTATGAGATTCTCGATGATGTTTCCGCTGGAAAGGGAAGGCTCGAACAGCTCGATATTCTCGATGAACTGGTGCAGGTCGTGAAAGACACGACTATGTGCGGTCTGGGACAAACGGCACCGAATCCCGTGCTTTCCACATTGCGATACTTTCAGAACGAATACACCGAGCACATAGAAAGCAAGCACTGCTCAGCCGGTGTGTGCAGGGCACTTCTCACCTTTTCGATTAACGAAAACTGCACGGACTGTCTGGTTTGTGTCTCGGAATGCCCCGAAGACGTGATCAGCGAGGGTGAAGAACACCAAGTCATCGACGACGAGAGATGTATCAAGTGCGGAGTATGCAAGAGTGTTTGTGAATATGACGCCATTGATGTTGCATAGCGCCCCGGGAAGAACAGGCGTTTCAGCGTTGCGTAGAACAAGGAACACCAGAGACGGAGATACCGATGGTTAATCTTACAGTCAACGGATTGCCTGTTTCGGTCGAAGAGGGAACCACACTTTTGGAGGCGGCCCGGTTTGTCGGGTTTCCGATCCCAACCCTGTGTTACATGGACGGATTGTCGTCTTACGGAGCCTGTCGACTGTGTGTAGTGGAGATCGGAGAAACACCGAACACCAAGCTGGTTTCCTCATGTACCTATCCGACTGAGGAAGGTCTCAAGGTACGAACTGCATCGTCGCGTGTTGTTCGGGCACGCAGGATGATCCTGGAGCTTCTTTTGGCCTCCTGTCCCCAGTCGAAACCGATCCAGGATTTGGCTTCGGCCCACGGCGTACGACGTCAACGGTTCAAGCAGGAATTTGAGGATTGTATTCTCTGCGGCCTATGCGTAAGGATGTGCGAGGAACAAATGATGGCCAAAGCCATCGGTTTCCGGGGCCGTGGCGAGAACCGCAGCATCGGCACACCCTTTGACGTTAAATCAGATGTCTGCCGGCTGTGCGGCGGCTGTATGTATATCTGCCCAGCGTGCCAGCTTCGATGCACTTTCAACGAACCGGATAAAGCGATCTGTGGTGGCTGTGCAAACCTGACTCCGCCCTGTATCGAGATGGAACAGTTCAATGACATGATGTGCTATATGAACCCTTGCGCTGCTTGCGAGCTGCAAAAGAACGGGGAATAAGAAAGGAATTAAATAGAATGTCAGTTACTCTCTCAAGGATAAACGCCTCAGCCGCAACCCTGACGAAGAATAGAACCGAAGACTCCGTCGTACCCGCCTCAGGTATGTGCGTCACCTGTGTGGACGGCTGCATCGGGATGTGCGAGATCGGCAAGTCCGCTTACCGTGGACACGAGGTCATTTATCCCCAGCCGTTTGGGATCATAACCACTGCGGCGAATAAAACCTATCCCGTGGATTATTCACATTTCAACATCATGGGGACCGCCGTCGGCGCGCATGGTATCGAACCCGACAGTGACAAAGCCATCTTCACCACTGCCAATTTGGAAGTGGCCTTCGGTCATGACAAGGGAATAAAGTTCCGTCTCCCTTGGATCATTCCCGGGATTGGATCGACAGACATCGCCAAAAACAACTGGGAAGGCTTGGCTATTGGATCCGCCCTGGCAGGGACGGGCCTTACCATTGGCGAGAACGTCGTAGGTATGGATCCTGAGTCCGTCATCCAGAACGGCCGAGTGGTTGATACGGTTGACCTGAAGCGCCGGGTAAAGCTCTACAAAGATCATCAACGCGACGGATACGGCGCCATCATCGTACAGGCGAATATTGAGGATACCCGGCTCGGTGTGCAGGAATATGCCATTGAAAAACTCGGAGTGGAATGTGTGGAGCTCAAGTGGGGCCAGGGCGCAAAAAACATTGGGGGCGAGGTCAAAATCAGGGATATCAAAAAAGCCCAAATGCTCTACGAACGCGGTTATTTGGTGCTTCCGAATCCGACCGATCCGGAAATTATCGAAGATTTCCAGCACGGCGCTTTCAAAGAGTTTGAGCGGCATTCACGGGTGGGGATGGTCACCGAAGAATCTTTTGCCGCACGAGTGGACGAACTACGCAAATCGGGCGCAAAATATATCTTTCTAAAAACCGGTGCCTATCGGCCGGCGGACCTTGCGCGGGCTGTCATGTTTGCGTCCCGGTATAAAATCGATCTTTTAACTGTCGACGGCGCAGGCGGCGGCACAGGAATGAGTCCCTGGCGCATGATGAACGAATGGGGAATTCCTCCGGTTGAACTGCATTCCCTTCTCCATCAGTATGCCAAACGTCTTGCCGATAAGGGCGAGACTCTCCCCGCCATGACCTTGGCTGGCGGCTTTTCCTTCGAGGATCAGATTTTTAAAGGCCTTGCCCTTGGCGCGCCATTCGTGAAACTGATCGGTATGGCCCGCGCCCCGATCGCTGCGGCGATGGTGGGAAAAACAATTGGGCGAACGATAGACAATTGCCAGGTTCCCGTGTACATCGAACGGTTCGGCGATTCAAAGGAAGAAATCTTTGTCACCGCAAGTACGTTACGTCACGAACTGGGCGCAGAGGCATTCGAGAAAATCCCGACGGGCGCTCTGGGTCTTTACACCTATTACGAGCGCTTAGCCCAGGGTCTGCGCCAGCTCATGGCAGGCAGCCGGAAATTCTCTATGGAATATATTACAAGAGATGACATAGCGGCCCTGACACGTGATGCGGCGGAAATCAGTGGAATTCAGTTTATCTCAGATCTGGATCAAATGGAGGTTGATAAAATCCTTTCGAGTTAAGATTTCAGTTGTCCTTACCGAGAATTTCATCCCAAAGAAATTTTCTTGCATAGTCTTGCACGACCTTCACACTGGATTCTGGATTGTAAGTGAATGATTTTTGATATGTTGTTTTGCTTCTCATGGATTGTTCCTTTTTAGGAGGAGTGGTTCTCCTGCATATTACAGTTCAGCCCTTCCTTTCGTAACGGTTTTTTTTGATCTTTCTCGTTTCCGCAACATCTTTATCCATTCTCAAGTGCAAAGGTTTGGGGAAATCCTAACAATTCCTCTTGCAGATTTATGGAATTTAGTGTAGCATAAACCGCTTATTTATCTTGACTTACAAGATATCCAGCAAGCCCGACGTAGAGCGTTATTTAGGGCATAGTCCTGATTCCATCACCGAAAGACATTATCATGGCGACCAAGGAGATCGGATGGTGGCTCTCTTTCGAACGAAAGTGGTCGAACATGTAGATGCTGAAATCGACGAATGGAATGGGAAAATGAATTCATCGATTGTTCCAGAAAAGAATGTTGTAATCCTAAATTCAGAGGCAAGTTAGGAAAAAGATTGCACGAAATGGGGATTATTCGGAGTGGTTGAGTGAAAAGATCGAGTTTAATCGTTTATGTAACACACTGAATAATTAAGGCTTATAAAATTCGGGGCGATTGGATTTGAACAAACGACCACCTGAACCCCATTTTTATAAACTAGGAATTATATTTATGACGACTATAACCGTAAATATAAGTAATTTAAGGTAGTTAGATAGATTTTGGATCCCTGAAAAACATCGTAAATCCACTTGATTTTCTATAATATTAGTGTAATACTGCCTCAAAACTGCCTCAAAACATTTTTGGAGATTGACCGGCATACGTGGCCGGTGTGGGCATTTTAAGGGATAGGTAATGGTTTGGGTCGTGTGCAGGTATTATAGCGCGTGACAATGAAAAGAGGGGCAAAAATGGGGAAAAAAAAGAGGGATCAATTGCCTTATGGTTCGATAATAAAACCTGCCTGGAGTAAGTCTTTCTATTTTCAATATTTTGACAGGCGAAAAAATAAAACGCTCCGGCGATCATGTAAAACCACTGATGAGGGCGAAGCGGCGCGGATCGCGTACACGTGGGCGTTGGATTATTTGAACCGGCGGGATGGTATCCTGCCCGCCGACATTGAAGATGACGGGGTGACGCTGGAGTTCGCTTACATCAAGTATGTCTCTGCATCGCGGGTGCGTGTGTCCGAGCGGTACATCGAGGAGATGAATCGATGTTTCGACAAATATATCGATCTGTATTTCGGGAAGGACACTCCGATTAAGACGATCACCGCTCTACAAATCGCGGAGTTCGGAAGTTGGGCGAAATCGCAAGGGCTGTCGGCGGTCAGCGTGAATAAGTATCTAACGATTTTATCGAGAACTTTTAAAAACGCGGCGCTCAACGGGTGGATCGAGACGATCCCGTTCATTCAACGGCTGCCGGTTCAGGAAAAAGAAGTCGGCTACGAATTGTCAGATGAGGAAATCGAACGGCTGTTACACGCGGCGCAGGTATCGCCAGGACATGTTTATCGATTTATCATCCTCTGTTTGTATTGTGGGCTGCGGCATTCGGAGGCTGTGGCCGTGCGGTGGAGCGATATTGATTGGCGGAAGGGGATCATCAATCTTCGGCAGAAAAATAAATCGAAGATGCCCGCGCCACTCGGCAGGGCGCGGGATATTTTGGAGAAGGTTCCCGCAAAGGATAGAACCGGGACGGTCGTCAAATATGACGATATCATCCACGGGGGGACACGGTCGATTCAGCACATCCACCGTGCCTGGCGAACGGTCCGGAGCCGGGCAGGGTTGCCTAAAAACGTTCGGACGCATGATCTTCGACACACGTTCGTTTCGCGGGTATTCCGGGTACTCGGCTACGATGCTCGGTTCCTCAGCCGTCATAAATCGCAGGATGCTTTCGTCAGGTATCTTCATTCGGATCGGGAGAAGGTTTTGGAGAAAGCGGCGGAAGCGTTCTGATCTGGACAGCATATAGTCTTTTTGCCCCCAAGTAATAGATCAAAACCACGTTGCGACGAATATCAGCCTCCAGGTTTTAACGGCCAGGGGGCGTCTATTTATCACACCTCAAAAAAATAAAAAAATCTTTGGCTTTCCTCTTCGATTTGTGCTATAGTTAATTTGCTAACCATATCATCGAATTGCTGAGTCCGGGTTGAAAAATTAACGTCCGGTCGATCATTGCAATTCGTCCGGTCGTTTTTCGTTACGGCCTGGAATCCGTCTACATATCCGCTCAGCGCGGTGATGTGGTTAGCAACGGATATCCAGGCCAATTTTATTTTAAACCTCACAAAGGAGAAAATCATGAAAACAAATCCACTGAACACATCAGCAACCAGGGAGAAAAAATCTGTAAACGCACCTTTGATCGATGGACCGATCAAGCCGGAGGACAATATTTCGGACGGAGACTATTACACGTGTAGCGCACTCATGGCGTATTTCAGAAAGTATATGGGGCTTGAAAATCCTGCAATGCTCTTCGTGCTTCTTGGCCGTGAATTTCTAGCGTTCGATTTTGAATCTCAGCGGGAAGCCGTGGCTGATCTGTATCGAGTGGTCGGCCCGGCAATATTTGGACCGCGTCGAGCAGAGACCAGCAAAGAGGAAACCGCCCGCAAGGTAAATGCTGCATACGATATGGAGGAAAAAGCGCGAGTAGGGAAATTGAGCAGTAGGGAGAGGGGTAGGTTGGTTGCCTATTATCGATCTGAAAGGGATCGTAATCTAGCCAGGGCAGACCGGGATTTTTTTAAGGCGCTTTGTGAAGCGACTAAAACAATTACGTAAATTGTAATATTACACACGGCGTAGATAAGAATAAACTAATTGCCTTCTACAGGTCTGAGCGTGGAAGATATTTCGCGGGCGTAGACCTGGAATTTTTCTCAGTAATCCGGTGCGTATCCAGGATGAAAGGTGCGAATTGTTAAGTGATTTTAGGCGAATACCTGAAATGTTGCTAATGTAAATCACAATAAATCAAACGTTTATGGAATTAGTAAAAAAACAGAATTTCCTATTGACATACAGGTGTCAGTACGGTATTATACTAACATAAAGTAAGTTAGATTTCAAAAGGCGAGAGGTTTAATATGAGCGCGGCAAGAAGAAAAAACGGTTATTCAGGACCAGCACTTGATGGGATTTTAACTTTTTATCGCTATACGATAGACGGTGACGAAGATATACGGAGTCAATTTAAACTTCGTGCACGATTAAAAAAGGTGGAAATTCCTGTTCTGGAAGGGTTGGGGCAGGCGGGCGTGATTGATAAATCGCTTGCTGAATTTTTTGGGGTAAGCAGAGGATTAGTTACGCAATGGCAAACAGGTATTCTTACCCCTGAACCATATCGTCTCGTGATTATGGTACAACTTCTTCAAGCGTTGATTGATCAGTTAGAGCGCGATGCATCTATGTTGAGTGGAGCAGGCTTTGAGATCAGAAAAAGAGAGGCGATAAATTTGCAGGGATGGGTAGACCTTCAGCAAGAATTTAACAGTAAAATACCATTGTCCGAAAAAATCCGTGCTGAGGAATTTATATCAAAAAAAATAGATAAAGAACCAAATTTTGAAAAAATTTTGGAAGAAGAAAAATCTGTGGAGTTCACAAGTCAAAATCCTGATGGGGCTGGTGAACCTCACTTAGTAATGCCGAATGATCCTGAACCAAAAGAAGAAATTCCAAGCCGGGAGCCGCTTGATCGCTGAGCCGTACCGACGGGAACACTCAACGAGACAAACACTTCCACTCGGATTCCACTGCCAGGCCGGATGCCACCACTCGTAAAACGAGCCGGGGCATCCACCTGGCAGCCGGATAAAAAAAAACACCGTGATCCCATCCCCACCAAGAGACTGAATCACGGCGTTTGACGACCAGCACCGCAAAGACGAATGCCTTCGGGTGAGGTTTCTTTTTTATGATACATACTCCGAATTCAGAAGTCTACTCTGCAATTTGCGAAAGAGTGTCCAAAAATCCCGACACTTCGGCGAACGGGCACTGTCCCTGTCACGCTGATTCGACCGGCAGTCTGTCGGTAAAACTTGGTCAGGACGGGACGATCCTAATAAAGTGCTTCGCTGGCTGTGAAACGAAAGATATCGTCCGAGAACTCGATTTTGAGATGTCGGATTTATTTCCTGACGATCACAAGAAAACCTCTTCCAAAAATAAACCCCATAAAAAAGCCAATCTGAACGTTGAAAAACTCGCGGCGAATAAACGGATTCCTGTCGAGTCACTTGTGAAATGGGGTGTCATAACTGAGAGCGATGATTATTGGGGGCGGTACGTTCGGATTTTATATTACGACATTGATAAAAAAGAGATACCCGTCACGCGCCTCCGGATCGGGCTAAAGGGGCGGGAGAGCCGTTGGAAGACGGGTGATAAGCCGACACTCTACGGCCAGTGGTTCATGCCGCGAATCCGCGAGTTGAAATACGTTGTGATCGTCGAGGGGGAGTCGGATTGCTGGACGCTGTGGCATCACGGCTACCCGGCAATGGGATTGCCTGGGGCTGCTCAGGCGGGCAAATTACAGCCTGCTCATGTTGCGGGTTTGGAAAAGATTTTCGTTTTTATTGAGCCTGACAAAGGCGGAGTTACGTTTTCAAAGAAAGTGCCTGCCCGATTAAAGGAATTGGGATTCGAGGGGGCCGTTTATCGTGTCTTCCTGGATGATTACAAGGATCCAAACGATCTGCATCGAAAAGTAGACGCTGACGAATTTAAGCGGATATTCCAGGCGGCGCTCAATGCGGAAAGTCCGATCGATCTCGAAACCCTGGAAGAAAAACAGGAAACGAAAACGCCTCAAAACGGGATGGCGCGTACCGACATCGGTAATGGGGAACGCCTGGCCCGTCGGCATGGCCGGGATATTCGATACTGCCTTGAATGGGGTAAGTGGCTGATCTGGGATGGAAATCGATGGTGTCTCGATCGCACGGGTGAGATAACCCGGCGTGGAAAAAACACGGTGCGCTCGATCTATAACGAGGCGGCGGCTTGCGGAGACGATAAGATACGGGCCGCAATTGTGAAACACGGTCAGGCCAGCGAAAACGAGAGGCGATTGAATGCGATGATCTCACTGTCAAAATCTGAGCCGGGTATTCCGATCCTGCCGGAAGCGCTTGACAGCGATCCCTGGCTACTCACCGTGAAAAACGGGACGGTCGATCTGCGAACAGGGAAACTGCTTCCAACAGATCGCGAACACTACATCACGAAAACGGCGGTGGTGGCCTACGATCCAGAGGCCGAGTGTCCGATGTTTAAGGCGTTCATTAATCGCATCATGGACGGCAATGAAGAATTGATTTCGTTTCTTCAGCGTTCGATTGGCTACAGCCTCACGGGGCGGATAACTGAGCGGTGTCTGTTCATCCTGCACGGCGTCGGAAAGAACGGAAAATCGACGCTGCTCGAAGTCGTGCGGGCCATAATGAGTGAATACGCGATGCGGACGCCGACCGAAACTCTGATGGTAAAATTTGGGGGGAGCGATATTCCAAACGATATCGCTCGACTGAAGGGCGCACGGTTCGTTTCTGCCAGCGAAACCGAGCAAGGTCAACGCTTGGCCGAATCGAAAATTAAAGACTTGACCGGCGGCGATACCGTCTCGGCGCGATTTATGAGGGGGGAGTTTTTTGATTTTGAACCGGAGTTCAAACTCTGGTTGGCCACGAATCACAAGCCGAATATCCGTGGCACTGACGACGCGATATGGGACCGGATTCGATTGATCCCGTTCAATGTCCGGATACCGGAAGAAGAGCGCGATCCCACTCTCCCAGACAAACTGCGGGCGGAGTTGGCCGGAATATTCCGATGGGCTTTGGAGGGCTGTAAGGCATGGCGTGAATCCGGGCTTGGGATGCCGGAAGAGATCGAACAGGCCGCCAAGGAGTATCGAGATGAAATGGATATTTTGGGCGAATATCTCAATGACAATTGCATGACAGGAAATCCAGATTTTGAAATTTCCATGACTGCTTTGTACAAAAATTACCGATCTTGGTGCGAAACCAACTCGATAAAGATGATTTCAAAAATCCTTTTCGGTAAACGTCTAGTCGAGCGTGGTATTGAGAAAAAACGTGATATGGATGGTCGTAAGTGGATTGGAATAGGGCTGATAGAAGATTATCCGTTCCATGACAGAAATGATTCCATGACAGGAAATGACCGGAATTCTAATATAACCGCCTCACGCGGGCGCGTAAAGGAAATTAACCCGAAAACACGGTCATTTCCTGTCATTGGTCATTCTGGTCATGGGAACCAAAAAGACGCAGTGCCAGACCTCAGCAAATTTGACTGATTCGCTGAGTGGAATAGGGACAGGTTATGGTTTCTGAAATTGACTTATTTGAAGAACTCGAAGGCATCCGAATTCATATCGGAGGTCTCAACGCTAAGTTAAACCGCGTTGGTGATCTGCTGGAAAGAATTGTTCTACAAATAGAGAAAACTAATCGGAAGGAAAAAGAAGAAAATGAAAAATGTTCATCTAGTTCATAAGGGTTGCGATCTTCATTTGATCGTTCGCCTAAATCAATCCAGCGGCCAGTCCAAGAAAGGCCGCGTCTGTGTCGCCTCGACATCCGGTTTTAGACCGATCGAAACGGCTGCGGGTTACAGAATACGGCTGGACGTGGACCGTCTCGTAAATGAAATTGAGGAGCGAAGTGCGAAGAACGAAGACGAAAAGCAAAGCGCAGACGAAGGCAATCCGACAGACGTAAAAGGGTAGGGTGCTATTAAATCTCTACAGCCTGGCAATCTCCAAACCATAGCCCAGTTGTGTGTGTGTGAAATTGAGGGTTTGAGTATGAGAAACATGGACAGGAATTTAACTAAGGTGACAAAAATTAAATCCTGGGGTGATCTGACCGATGAAGAGGACGCGCAGAATTACTTACTTCCTCACGACACGGTCAGGGATATGATCCAGGCCGAACCGATAATTATAGGACTCGAACCAGATTGTCATGCCTTGGATCGAACCCCCCTTTATTCCGGTTTAAAGGTTCGGGCCGCGATGAAAAAAGCAATTGCCGAGATGGATCGGTTCAACGAAACGTGTGCCGCTGAGGAATTCGTTACCGGCGTCGAGGTGAATTAATGAGAGTTGGAACCTTAGCAGTTGATCTCAAGATGATGACGGCTCAGTTCGATTCCTCGCTGCGCAAAACCACGAACGATTTTTCTCGCAATATGGCTGCCATGCAGCGCGACGCTCGCAAATTCCGTATTGGCGTTGCGAAGAGTTTTGCGGCTGTTACTGCGGGATTCGCTGCGATCCGATCGATGGGCGGGCTTACTCGAATGGTCACAGAGACCGTTGATGTTACCCAGGAATTGGGAAAACTCGCCGATTCAACAGGCTTTAATGTTGAAAAATTTCAAGCATATCGACATGCTGCGGAACTAGCCGGGGTTGGACAAACAGAATTCGCCAAAGGTATCGAGCGGTTAGCCAAAAATATGGGCGAGGCCGCGAATGGTGGCACGGCCTACATGGATGCGTTTGAGCGCATGGGCGTTCAAGTTACCGATCAACTTGGAAATTTACGAAAAACGGATGCTGTATTCCAGGATATGATCGAATCGCTTAGCCGTTTTAAAAATGAGGCCGATGTGGCGCAGATGACGACGAAAATCTTTGGCCGGGAAGGTATTCGATTCGGGATTATTTTTAAAGAGGGTGCTAAAAGCCTGCGAGAAGCCGAAGAACATGCGTCGGCGTTAGGCGTTGTGCTTGACGAACAATTGGTACGGAATGCCGAAGCGGCTGACGATGCCATGACTAATATGTCTCGCTCGATCCAGGGCTTAAAAAGTGAAATGCTTCTTGGATTTACTCCGGCTATTACTAAAACCGCTAGCGCTTTAACGAACTTTATTGGTATGTATAAATCATTTGCTTTAATTACGGCTGGTTTGGTTGGAGAAACAAAACTTGATTTAGTTCTCCAAGGGATTAACCAAGCCGAAAAAACATTAAAGAATGCCAATAATCAGTATTTGGTAGAAATGAATCAGCGCCTGGAGAATGCACCTGATCCCGATCTTCATTTACCAGACAATAAACCGCTCGATATCATTGAAATTTACGATCCGAAAGACTTGAAGAAAGCGCTTTCACTCGACGCTCAATTTGATGTTATCGGCAAATTTCAAAAAGATATAGCAGACCTGAACCGGTTACGCGACTATGGGTTGATTGAGGCCGAGGTTCACACGCGAGCGCTGGCTGCGGAGAATGAAAATCTACGGCGATCATACTCCGATCTGCTGATGAGTACGCGGGAATGGTCGAACGGTGCGATGGTGGCGCTGTCGGATTATCACAACGCGGCCAGCGATGCGGCCCAAAACACATACAACGTTTTTGATAATGCGTTCAGAGGGATTGAGGATTCGCTAGTCAATGCCTTCACGGGTGTGAAATTTAGTTTTCGGGACATGGCGGCTTCAATCCAGGCTGATCTAATGCGCATGGCGGTACGGCAGAATATCACCGCGCCACTGGCCGGGATGCTCGGTATGCAGATGGGCGGGCCTGGCTTCTTATTCGGCGGCGGGTTTGCCGGAGGCGGAATGATGCTACCGAACACGGTCAACCTGGTTGGCGAACACGGGCCGGAATTGGTTATCCCGCAGGTGGCCAGCGCTGTGGTTCCGAACCATCAACTCGGACGCAGCGCGGGCGGTTTATCTCTCGGCGATATCCACGTCCACGTACATGGCGATGCCACAGAAGATATGGCGCGGCGCACGGGAACGCAGGTCTCGGAAGACGTGACGATGGCGATCCTCGCGGCTCAAAGAAATTTATAAAAGGAGATTTATTCCATGAACAAAAAACGAGAAATACGATGCAATCCATCCGAACTACGGATATTTGATGGTGATGATAAACCAAGGATCGAAGGTTACGCTGCGGTTTTCAATTCTCGAAGTGTGGACATGGGCTTCTTTGAAATCGTTCGGCCTGGTGCTTTCAAGCGATCCCTGGAGAGCGGTGCTGATGTTGTTGCTAATCTTCAGCATGAAGGCGGCCTGCTTGTGTTGGGCCGTACAAAATCATCGACACTACGTTTGTCCGAGGACACATACGGTCTAAAGGTTGAAATCGATCCCCCGGACACGCAAGCCGGACGTGATGTTATCGAACTGTTAAATAGAGGTGATCTGGATTCGATGAGTTTCGCTTTTCAAACGATTGAGGATTCCTGGCATATCGAAGATGGAAACCATATTCGTGAGTTGATTGATGTCGAGTTAATCGACGTTGCAGTCGTTACGAATCCCGGCTACCCGCAAACGAGTGTTAATGTCCGAAGCCTGGATGATATTGCAGAAGAAGGCCGAAAACGGTTGATGAGTGAAACAAATTCAGCGTCAATGAAACGCCGTAGATTGGAATTGATGTAATGAAAATCCCATTTCTCTCAAAATTGTTCGAGAAACGTTCAACGTATCTCCAAGCATGGAAAAGCGGCGATCCTTGGCCTGGTGCGAAATCGGCATCCGGGATCTACGTGACACCTGACGTGGCGATGACCGTCTCGACTGTTTTTGCTTGCGTAAAAATTTTATCGGAAACGATGGCCACTTTCCCGCTCCACCTGTACAAAAATTTGCCCGATGGTGGCAAGGATCGGGATTCCAATCATCCACTTTACAACGTGCTTCATCGGCGGCCTAACCGTTGGCAGACCGGATTTGAATTTCGCGAGATGATGATGGCGCACTGTGCCTTGCGTGGAAACGCCTATAGCGAAATTTTTTCAAGCGGTGGCCAGGCCGTGAGTGAGTTGATCCCTATTCATCCAGGCCGGGTTACACCTCAAATGGACGATGATGGAAAAATCCGATATGTGGTTTCTGGCAAAGACCGGCGGATACTCCCGCAAGGTAAAATTTTTCATCTTCGCGGATTATCGGATGACGGCTTGCGTGGAAAGTCTCCCATAGATTTTGTTCGGGAGCCAGTTGGTATGGCCAAAGCAACAGAACAATTCGGTGCACGATTTTTCAGTAATGGCGCGGCTCCAGGCGGCGTGCTTAAACATCCAGGAACGCTTAGCGAAAATGCCGAGAGAAATATGCGGGATTCTTGGCAAAAAATACATGGTGGATCGGACAACGCGCACAGCATCGCGGTGCTCGAAGAGGGCGTGGAGTGGGCACAAGTCGGCCTAAGTAATGAGGATTCGCAATTCCTAGAAACCCGAAAATTTACTGTTGAAGAAATCGCTCGGATTTATCGGATTCCGATGCACTTACTCCAAGCGCTAGACCGTTCAACATTCAATAACATCGCGCATCAAAGTATGGAATTTGTGATGTACACGATGCTGCCTTGGGTGAAGCGGTGGGAAGAGGCGATCCATCGCGATCTTTTAAGTGAAACCGATCAACAAACCCACTTTACGGAATTTGCCGTCCAGGGGCTATTGCGTGGCGATCAAAAAACTCGGAATGAATCCTACGCCATCGGGAGAAGAAATGGCTGGTATTCAATAAATGACATACGTCGAATGGAAAATCTGAATCCTGTGACTGGCGGGGATGAGTATCTTACTCCATTGAACATGGTTCCAATTGGAAAAAATAAAAGCGCGGAAATTGAACCGGAAAAGGTTGATCCAAAAGAACAATCCCGTAAACAAAGCAATCCCGATGGAACGTTAGAAAATCTTCAAACTGGTTTTACTCATGTATTAAGCGAAGTGTTAGGGCGGGCGATCCGTAAAGAGAATAAAACCGTTGAGCGATTATTAAAAAAATTCCAAAGCCGTGATGAATTTGCAGGGCAAGTGGAAGCCTTCTTCGAGGGATCGTGTGATAAGAGTGGTCACATCAAAAATGTTGTGAGTGAGGCCGGGAAAGTGTTTCGTTCCTATGCGATTGCGCGGAATGGGGATGTGGCGAAGGCCGATAAATTTGCGGAGACATTCGGGCATCGTTATGTGAACGAGGCACAGGAATTGATTAAAACGAATGGAGATATTTCAGGATTATTATCTCGAAACGTCGAAGAATTATCGAAGAGAGAATTGTTACGTTTCGATGAATTTATAACTACGGATTAAGTTTCTACCGGAGCATAGCACGGTAGAATTTCGGGAGCATTACTCGTTTCAGGTTTAGGGCTGGTCTTCATTGGAAGCGGAGCCGTTGCTGTCCGGCCAGCCCTAAATTGACAGGTTTTCAATTACGGCCTTTGTCGGATTGTTCCTGCTATGTTCTACATTCTTAAAACAAAACACAGGAGATTTAATTGTGACCAAATTACAACAACTGCGCGAAGAGCGCGGAAAAATAAAGCAATCGATGGAGGCTCTTCTCGATGGCGCGACGAAAGATGAACGTCGAGACCTGAATGAAGATGAAAGTAAGCGCTGGGATGAACTCGAAGCGGAGTACGAAAAAATTTCCGCTTCTATCCAACGTGAAGAGCGCTTGCAGGATATCGACTCCGAAACCAGTGAGAGTGCGCCGGAAGATCGAAACGTGAGAATCGTTCACGATTCCGGGAACAACAATCAACAATCCACGAACCGCTTCGGTAGGCGTTCCTATCGCGCTATGTTTGGCGGCGAAGAAAACACGTTGTCGAACAGCGGTTTCAAAAATTTCCGAGAATTCTTGACTGCCGTTCATTCCGGTGTTCCAGATGAACGGCTTCAATTCCGGTCCATGAGTGAGGGTGTGGGTTCCGAAGGTGGGTTTTTGGTTCCGCCCGAATTCACTGCCGAAATCCTCGATCAAGGCCTTGAAAGTGAAATCATGCGGCCACGCTGCCAAGTCTGGCCAATGCTGACGAACGAAAAGATCGCTCCGGGCTGGGATGGAGCCGATCATTCCTCGACGCTTTACGGCGGTTTTTCCGGTCAGTGGTTGGCTGAGGGGGAAACCGCAACCGTAACCGACAAGGGCAAATTTCGTTCGATCAAACTCAAGGCCAAAAAATTGGCAATCTTTACGAGTGCATCGAACGAACTAGTTTCCGATGTCATGAGTTTTGAAGAAATGCTCAATGGTGCGCTCAGTAAAGCGTTGTCCTGGTTCCTGGATTACGCCTGTTTGAACGGTACAGGAGCCGGTCAGCCCCTCGGTATGTTTAACTGTCCATCCGTCGTTGAAGTGGCGAAGGAAAGCGGCCAATCGGCGGATACGATCCTTTGGGAGAATATCTGCGAGATGTTTGCGCGGATCCATCCCAACTGTCGGGAAAACGCAATCTGGATTGCCAACGATACCATCATCCCGCAACTGCTGACCATGACGATCACGGTTGGAACTGGTGGGAGCCACATCAACCAAATGCAAACCGCGCCCGTGTTGAGGGAAGATTCTGGAAAATTCTTCCTTCTGGGTAAAGAAGTATTTTTCACTGAAAAAGTCCCTGTGCTTGGCGATAAGGGTGATATCACTTTGATCGATCCCACTCAATATGTACTTGGACTTAGAAAAGAACTTCTCATTGAGAAGAATTCGGGTGTCCATTGGTCCAGCGACAAAACCGCGTACCGCGCAATTCTTCGCGGTGACGGTATGGGTATGTGGAACGAAGCCGTTACCCCGAAAAATGGTAATTCTCTCAGTTGGGCGGTCACATTGGCTGAGCGGGCCTAAAACGGGCCGAACGATTAAAACCAAAGGAGTAAAAGGATGAATAATTTTCTCGAAGAACACAAGATCGTAAACGTTGGCGGATCGGCATTCATCGCGGCCAACGAAGATATTTTCAACGGCGATCCCGCAACCGATGTGATTAATATGTCGAATTGGGATCGCGCCACGTTCATGATCCAAAAAGGTGCGGGTGCAGTTGGTACGGCTACGATCACGGTCGAATCGTGTGACGATGTTGCGCCGTCAAATACGACTGCGATCCCATTCAAGTACCGGGCCTGTGTGGTTGCCGATACGTTTGGGGCTTGGACGGATGCCACCGCAGCGGGCTTCACAACGACTGCCGGGGCTGACCAGATTTATGAAATCTCCGTCGAAGCATCTGCGTTGTCCGGTACGGACAAATACGTTCGTATGAAGATGACCGAAGTGGCAAACGATCCATGCGATGGCGGTGTGTCGGCGATCCTGACCAATCCGCGTTACGCCGAAGATATTCCGCGCACGGTCCTGGTCTAAAACGGTCTTCACTTTATTGGAGGTGAAACAGTGAAAAAATTCACGTTATTACTTTTTGCGTGTTTGGCGCTGGCTCTTTCGACCAGCGCCGACACGCGATCCGAAAAGCGCAATGGCGGAATCCTGTGTTTCTACGATGATGATACTATGGAGACCGTTGAAGTGCTCGCGCCGGTAAAACTGTTTGATGAATTCTCGCAAGGCGTAGGCGGGTTTACAGGCGCGGCGACACCGTGGTTGTTTTCTGCGGTGAACAGTGGCGGCCTATCCATCCAGGCGGCATCGAGTGGGATTTTATCGGCGACACTGGGCACAGCGGATAACGATGACGCCGAACTGGTCAGCGAATCGATTTGGTGGCCGGGTAAGTATTGCGCGATGGAGGCTCGGATTGCCTGCGGAACGCCGGTGATCGGGTTGAACGTCGGTTTTAATGATTCGCAGAATGAGGCAGCGGACACACTGGCGTTGACCTACAGTGGAACAACGCTCACAAGTACGGCCTCAGACTGCGCGCTGTTTTTCTACGATTCGGACGCGACAACGGATGTGATCCGGGCCGTAGCGGTCAAGGCCGACACAGACGGGACGCCGACGGCAACCAGCACGGCGATCGCGGCGAACACTTATCACATTTATCGTATCGAAATCAATGCGGATGGTGACGTGTCGTTCTGGCTCGATGGTGAGCACGTGGCGACCGACGCGGCGGCGATCACGGTGGCGACGCCACTCTGTACGTATATCGGAGCGATACGGCGCGATGGTGCGGCTGGCTCGGTACTCGTTTATGTCGATTATATCCGGGCCTGGCAAAAACGGTGAACATGCTTTAATTTTTTATTACCACTCCTGTGTGTGATCGGTGTCACACACTCTGTTTCAACTTAGCCCCCTGGCAGGCCAACCGGGGGGCTTTGTGATTTGATCAGGGATACGGCGGGCTGGAAAGTACTACCAAACTGCCTCAAAACTGCCTCAAGGAATTATCGAGAAACCATAAAAAGAAGAGAGGCAAGGTCTCGTAAGTCCTTGCCTCTCAACTGGTTATAATGGTCGGGGCGATTGGATTTGAACCAACGACCACCTGAACCCCATTCAGGTACGCTACCAGACTGCGCTACGCCCCGGATAAATAATATCTGTTTGAATATTATAATATCTCTCCCTAAAAACGCTAGCCCCTGGCCTCTAATTCTCCGCTCTTTACTTTGCCCCTCAATTCCTTCAAGATGATCGTGAACATCAAACAACTGTTTCGGTGTCTCCGAATGCTCATCTCTTTTTCACGGCAGACATCGGATACGAATTTAATAGGGAGACAATCTCATGAATCTTAAACGCAGAGAATTTATTGGAACCGCCAGCCTGAGTTTCGCAGCACTCGGTCTTTTGGGACCGTCCGCTTCCGGATCGGCATCCGGAGGAAAAGTCAAAATCGGGATGTGCGATTGGAACGTGCGTTCGACAAAGTATCCGAAAGCTGAAAATAAGTGTAATCCCGATTTGATCCCCGAAGCGGCAGCGGCCGGTTTGGAAGGCATTCAAGTCAGCGTCGGCTACACCGACAGGAAAAATCAAGAAACCGTCATTCCTTTGCGCGAACCCGACGTGCGTAAGAAATTCATCGAAATGGGTAAAAAGCATGGGATCACTTTCCATTCCGTCGCGGCGGGCAGTATATGTAACTCCATCCCACTGGCTTACGAACCGGAATCGGCGGTCTATGTGATCGAAGCCGTGGAAGCGGCGGCGGTGCTCGGTGCGAAAAACATTCTGATCGCGTTTTTCGGGAACGGAGATTTACGTCTCCGAGACTCGATGGGCCGCATACGAAACACCAGCGACGGTCCGTTCAAATCGTATGAGCTGGACACGACTGCTGTCGCCCGTGTCGTGCGGGTTCTGAAACAGATTGCGCCCCGTGCCGAAGATTTGGGCGTCGCATTGGGCCTGGAGAACACGCTGACGGCGAAGCAGAACCTGGAAATCATCGAACGGATCGGCTCGGACATCGTCCAGGTCTATTACGACATCGGTAATTCCACCAGCAACGGCTACGATGTGCCGAACGAGATTCGGATGATGGGCAACGACCGTATCTGCGAAATCCATTTGAAAGATAACGGGAAGGACGTTCAGCGGTTCGATTCGCCCAACGCGATGCTCGACTGGCCGCCAATCGTCAAAGCCTGCAAAGCGATCGGTTACGATAAGTGGTACGTTCTCGAAGAGAGCGGACGTTCCAAACGCTTCCAGGAAGATACGCAATTCAATGTGACGTTCGCGAAAAAAACGCTTGCTTGAAGCGCATCCAAAACCGAATGAAAACAATCCCCCTGCAAGCCGTCTCAGGGGGATTTCTTTAAAGACCTGCAGTAGAATAACCGAAACTTGATAAAACGAAACGGCAAAAAGTCGAATACACTTTCAGTGATCACAAGATATAGTATAAAGAAGGACTAATAAATACTGATATCTTGCCGTTTCGTCTGTAAGGTCTGACTTTTTACCAATCCGTCTATAATGATTCAGCAAAATCCTTAAAACGTCACGAGTCGATCATGCCCGATCCCGTCGCATTACAGCCGTCGTACACCGCCCAGCAGGCGCAATCCAAAGGCTTGGCGAATCTGCTGAAAGGCGGCCCGCTCACGGGGACGGTGATCTCTCACCAGCGAAGCGGGGCGGCCACGATATCGTTCCAGGGCCAGTCGTTTACGCTGAACCTGAAGGGGGGCGGTCTTCAGCCGGGACAGCAGGTGTTCGCCCGTCTAGCGGGTGGGCGGATCGTGCTTGAGCCGCAAACGCCTGCAGCAGCCGGGACCGCTTCCTCCGCCTCGGTTCATTCGCTGGGGGCGGTGCTTTCCGCGCTCGGTTTTTCGGGTCAGAACGCCCACGCCATCGCTCAAGCCTTGGTCGGCGCGGGCATTCCTTTGGACAAGAGTGTATTGAAGGAACTGGCTCAGATTCTTCCCGATGCAATGGGCGGTCAGATTACGGCGCTATCGTTTTTATTCGGTCGGGGGCTGCCGGTCAATCCGGCGATCGCGTCGCTGGTAACACAGATTTTCTCTCCCAAAACCAAGCAGAAGGAATCGGTCAATAAAGTGCTCTCATCCCTGAAGGAACTGGATGAGGACGAGGAGAAAAACCCGGTTCTGCCCCCCGCTCACCGAAACCGACTGCGCGACGCCCGGCAGCAGTTGGAAAGTTTTATTCTCCCCCTGCGACAGCACGGCGGCCAGGATTACGAAGAGCAGTTGGAGGATTTATTCCGCGCGGCGCTCGCCTCGCCTGAAGCCTTGATTCAGGGAAACGACGGAGCGCAGGCCAAGGCGTTCGGTGAAGCGATCGTCCGTTTGCTGGCGTTGTTGATGGACTTAAAACCGATCATCGAGGGTACACGTCACGAGGAATTGCTCGCAACGCTTTTGACATCGGTCAAAGAACTTCACGAAACGCTCACCGGCCGCGCCTTGCTCAACACGCCCCCCCAGACGCCGGAGGCCGATCATCCCGTCTACTTCCAGATTCCATTTTCGGATCGGGAACAAATCGGCAGCCTGGAAGTGCGCTATCAGCCGAAAGGGAAGGGAAAAAAATCCGGAAGTCTCGACCTACGCCTGGAACTGACCCGCATCGGCCCCACGCTCGTTTCGATCCATTGGGAGCATCCTCAACTGTCGGTCTCGATCCGGGTTTCGGGTGAAGAGACGGCCCAGTTCATCGAGCCGATGCTGATCGAATTGAAGGAAGCCCTCGAAGAGAAAGGTTTCAATCCCGTCACGGTCGGAATCACCGTTGGAGAAATTCCCGACACCTTACAGCCGGACGATGAGTTGCAGGAAAACGTTGCCCCATCCGGCCTGGACCTCAAAGCCTGAACGTCTGGTGTTTGAAAAAATCCTCATACAAAAAAAGGACACTGGCGCAGTCAATCACAGCGCGCCAGCGTCCGTTGATTCGTGTTACGACGTCTGTCTTAGTCGTCGATCGGCGGGGCGTACAGGCGAGTGGCCAACGGCAACTCACCCATGAGCGGCCGCACGTAATTGAGAAAGGCGTCGGTAACGTCGTTGCCTTCGGCGTTGAAGAATTCATCCGGCATGGTTTTGGTTTTGGCGGCGATCTCTTCCAATTTGACCAGTTTGTAATCCACCGCGTAATTCCCAATCCGGTCGATGACGACGGAGCCGTCGATGTTGTGCCACGCGGCGTATTGGACCGCTTTTTCGCCCACCTCGCGGGCTTCGTGCTGATCCACGGGCGAGACGCATCCCAGGAAGGAGCGTTGGGGGTATCCAAGGGTATCGGCGCGAACGCGGCTGATATTCAGTTTATCTTTCACCAGCGTGGAGAGCACATCGCCCAGCGCCCCAGTCCCGGAGAGCTGCACGTTGCCGTGAGCGTCTGTATCGTTCATTCCGGTGAAATTGACGATCAGGGGAATCTCTTTGCCGTTGTCGTCCTTATCGCTCCAGATCCCTTCGGACGCGGCGATGATACAGCGGCCGTGCTTTTGATAGATCTTATCCACATCGGCGATGAATTTCTCTCGATCGAATTGGCGTTCGGGGCAGTAGATCAAGTGCGGACCGTCGTCGGGGTAGCGGCGGCAGCCGGCGGCGGCGGCCGTCATAAAACCGGCGTGGCGTCCCATGACCACGGCGATGTAGACGCCGGGCAGGGCGCGGTTGTCCAGGTTGACGCCTGCCAGAGCCAGCGCGACGTAACGGGCGGCAGAACCGAATCCGGGGCAGTGGTCCGTTACGACCAAGTCGTTGTCGATGGTCTTTGGAATGTGAACGCAGCGGCATTCGTAATTGGCGTCTTCGGCAAACTGGTTGACCAGGCGGCACGTGTCGGACGAGTCGTTCCCGCCAATGTAGAAGAAATATCGAATGTTGTGTTTCTTGAAAACGTCGAAAATCTTCTTGCAATAGTCGATGTCCGGCTTATCCCGTGTCGAACCGAGCGCCGAGGCGGGGGTGGCACCGACGGATTCGAGGTTGTGAGACGTGGCCTGGCTGAGATCGACGAAATCCTCTTTGACGATCCCGCTGACGCCGTGCAGGGCGCCGTAGACGTGGGTCACTTGGGGAAACTTGCGGCATTCCAGCGCCGCACCGACCATGCTCTGATTGATGACGGCGGTCGGTCCGCCCCCTTGTGCGATGACTGCTTTACCTTTTAATTCGGCCATATTTTTTTAACTCCTATGACAGGCTGTTGGGATTCACTAATTCTATTTATTTTATTCGACGATACGAAAAAGATGAGTGACAAAACGAAACGGCATACAGTCCAAAACACTTTCAATGACCACCAAACATAGTCGAAAGGATTCTCGATGAATAACTATATCTTGCCGTTTCGTCTGCAAGGTCTGACTTTTTACTGGACCGTCAGGAAAGATTATCGTTTAAATACTATAGGATTATTGAACGGTTCGATCAAGTTCCGCTTTCAACCGATCGATGAAACGCCTCGAATGATCCGCGATTTTGTCTCTTTTTCCCTCTGGGTGAGTTTCGTCCTGCTTTTCACCTCTCACCGACCTGTCGGTTACAGATTAGTCAGTGAATTTCAATTGTAGGGTGGCTTATTGATCGGAAGAGGCGGGTGGACGAATTCTTACACGATCTTTTTCAACCGTAAGAATAGCTCCAGGTTCAATCTCTTTTCGGTAATGAGAAAATATAAAGCGACTTACGGATGCTTGATGTTGGATTGATAGATTAACGAGCCGAATAATCCCGCAATGAGGATGACCGTGGACAATGGCTAATTCTCCAAAATCTTTATCCAGAGTCACAAGAACACGGTTCTCTTTTAATGAATAAGAAAGAATCTCACGATCTCCTGGATCTCGATCCCACTCTCCACACCAGATGACATCATGGTCGTCTTTTTCTAGGGATTGTTTTACACCATCCCATACACACGAGTCCAAGAGAATTTTCACGAATGGGTCTCCACGAATAATGGAGCGACTCGTTCGTGTCCGACCAACTGACGGGCGTAAACCAGGCAGGCTTGAATATCTTCTTTTTCCAACCAGGGATACCCTTCCAGGATTGCATCATTCGTATCGCCTGCTGCCAGCATTCCAAGAACATGCTCCACAGCCAGGCGGTGTCCACGAATAATCGGTTTCCCTCCGAAGATGCTGGGATTGACCGTAATTCGTTCGAGAAGTGTATTTTCTTCGTTCATTGTTTTCGTCTGCGAAAGTCAGAATGAGTGGCTTTGAATTTATTGTACTCCTTTTGCAATGAATTTAAATGTTTTTCTTCTGTAAAAAAATAGGGATTTTTATTTATTTTGTTTTTCTGGAATGGGAACCAATCTGGCGCAAATTTTCATAATCAACGTGCCCCTGCCTTTTGTGTGTATCATTATTCCATAATAGCAATCGGGTTTGATTGCTAAATCGGTGGAAACGGCTCTTTTAGTAATGACCGGTTTTCCGACATCGAGATCGACTCCCTCGATTTTTTCACGTAAATCGATACTGCTCATTTCAAATTGGAAATCTTTTAAGACAATCCGGTTCGATGGACCTTTTTCAATCCGAGAGGATATTTTCATACCGGTTTCTATCGCTGTCGTTTTTAATTCAAAAAGTCCGTCCGGGCGTTTTTCGTACCATTGCATCGCAGGAACTTTTTCTCCAATTTCGATCGTAAATGACTCATTGGGTGGAATCAATACATGAGGTTTTGAGATCAGCGTACAATGATTATTCTTGGGTGGCTGTTCTTTCCCATCCCAGGTCCATTCGGTTTCATTCGCTTTCAGTTGAATGCCGCCAACCGTTAAATCGGCAAGAACGAAAAAAGTAAAATCTTTGTATTTAGCTTTCATTTCTTCTTTGGATTTATTCAGGCCTTCCCAAATATTGTCGGTCAATGAGGTCTCCCCAGATATATCTCCCATAACTTTGTAGATTTCGAATTCAATTTCAACCACTTCATCCGTTGGCGCAGGAGGAAGCGTGGAAGTTGCGAAAGTCAGTGATAAAGCCAGTGTCATTGCGAAAAGGTTCATAGTTCTTCACCTCCATAGGTTTTGATTTCGATATTTGACGTATTGATAAAATACGGTTCCGGTTTACTCGTAAAATCGAAAATGGGTTTTGAATCCGAGGGATAGTAGATGATATGAACTTGCGCTTGGGGAAATGAAGAGAATCCCTGAGGCGCGGTATCCCCCTGCCAATACGCCCCGGCGGCGAATCCAACGATACCCATCAGCAGCGAGAAAGCGACAGCCCACCCCAGCGAGACGCGCCATTCCCGGCCACTGGAGGGAAGCGGTTTCTCCGCCGTCAGCGCCTGGATTCGCCGGTCCAGATCGGGCGACGGCTGCCGAAGGGATAGGTTTCGTAATGTCGATTCGATGTCCGGCATGATTTAGTCCTCCAAACGTTCCCGAAGTTTCTTCAGCCCCCGCTGATACCACGACGTCACCGTGCCGAGGGGTGTTTCACGGATTTCGGCGATTTCACGAAAGGTCAGCCCCGCGTAAAGATGTTGGACAACGGTTTCGCGTTCGTCTTCGGACAGCGTCAACAGAATCGCGGTGACACGCCGTTCCGTTTCTTTTGACTGCGCGGTCTCATAAGGGCTGGCTTCGCTGCTGAAAATAGACCCGTTGATTTCACCCACTGGAGCCGGATGACGCCGAATTTGATCGATCGCGGCATTGCGAACCGACCGAAAGACGTAAGGTTTCAATTCAAGCGGAACGTCTCCCCGCCGAACCAGCCGGTAGAACGCTTCGTGGACGGCGTCTTCCGCCCGTCCGGGACAGCGCACGATCGCCAGCGCGCAGGTGAAGAGTTCCTGGCGGTATCGGATATAAATCCGCTCGAGCGAGGCGTTGAGTTCATTCATCCGGTCGGTCGTCGTCTTTCGGAAAAAATCCGCTTTATTTTATCCACGGGGCGATGGAAGGATTTTATGCAGAAGAATTTTAGAACGATACAATCAAATGGCGGAATTGAAAGCCGTCCTATCGTTTTTGCGACTGGTACGCCATTCCAGTGGAATCGTCGGTTTCCGGGGAGGGCTTGGTTTCGGGTTCCTCCACGGGAGGAGGGGGAGGCGTTGGGGCTGTTTTATTTTGAAACTCGTCGGAAGCCGTTTCGACATCGCTTTTGAAATCTTTCGCTAAATCGGCGAGGCAACTGAACGTTTCCTGTCTCTCTTCGACGGCCATTTCGATCTGAACGACTTTCGTTAATTGATTTTTCATACTCTCTTTCAGGATTTTTATGTTTCCTAAATGAAAGTCGGATTTATCGGATAGGGTGGTCGAAACTTCCGAGTAGGCATTCTTGATGGAATCGATTTTTTCTTGAACGAGTTGGAGTACTTCTGGATCGTCCGATTCTTGAGCCTCGGCGAGAACGTTTTTAATGATGACGTTTTTCAATTCATCGAGAATTCCAATCTCTGTGATTACCAGCGATTTCCAGCAATTGATCAGGTTGAGCCGGTGAACCAGGGTTTGCTGCTCCAGGGAGACGATTTTAGAGATTTCGGTTCCATGAAGCGATTTGTATTGCTGGATTTCCCGGTTCATCGCTGCCCTTTCTCGAAGCGATTCAGTGTGTTGGATCTTTTCCTGGAGCAGGTAGTAGCGCTTGATTCCCGGTTTGTTTCCCAACGCATTCACTTGTCTGGAAAGCGTGTCGATGGGCGAGGCGATTGAATCGGCGTTTTTTAAGAATATATGAAGTTGCTTCAACGAAAATTGAACGTCGGCCCGGAGTATTTTTTTGATTTCAGGCAGTGAGTCGACGAACGATTCCACGTCATGGATTTTCTTCTCCATCTCCGGGATGATTTGGTTTCCCGAACCGTTGGCCAGGGTGGCGATACGTTTTCGAATAGCTTGCGTGTCAACCATTTTATCTCTTCAGGAAGCTGTGTTTATTTAAAATAGTATAGGTCTCTTGCTGGATTCATGGAATAGTACAATCCTGAAAGAGGTAGTTAACTCGTGGCGAGAAGCGCAAAACGGTCACAAAATAATAATTCTAAATTTGACAGCCCACCCCCAACTGATATCTGCCAACTGAAAACTGATAACTGCGTATTGACTGGTTACCGGCGGTTCGCTAACCTTTTTCCTTCGGATAGACTATCAGAGCGGTTCTCAAAAGTGTATTCGTATTGAAAACGCTGGGATTCTAATAACCTTAGTTTTTCAAGGTTTTTTAGAAACGCTTATCAGAACGTACTTTTGAAAAATAGTCTAAATAGAATTCGTTTAAAAACCGATTGGAGGTTGACGACATGAACGCAGTCAAGATTTTCGCAGACCGCGCGAGCGTGGAACAGGTGGAAGAAGGAAACGAATTGGCCCCGAAATTCGACAAAGACGGCCTGATTCCGGTTGTGACGACCGACGTCGAATCGGGCGAACTGTTGATGCACGCTTACATGAATACCGAAGCCCTGGCCAAGACCATCGAACTGGGAGAAGCCGTCTATTGGAGCCGCAGCCGTCAGGTCTTGTGGCACAAAGGCGCGACCAGCGGGCTGGTGCAAAAAGTGCGCGAGATGAAAATCGACGACGATCAGGACACGATCTGGCTTCGTGTCGAGGTGAGCGGCGGGGCCAGTTGCCACGTAGGCTACCGGTCGTGTTTCTATCGAAGTGTGCTCTGTGGAGCCGAAGCGAAAAAGACCGGATTGGATGCTCCCGTGAAATTAATCTTCACCGAAACGGAAAAAGTTTTCGATCCCAAAAAGGTCTACGGCGACGCCCCCAATCCCACCAAATTATAAATTCACCGATATTCAACTTGTTTTGTAGCGCAGGCTTCCAGCCTGCACGACAAAGTAACCTTTTTTTGAAATGAAAATCCAATTTCAGAATCCCTTCTCCAAGCCTCCCGGTTTGAAATTGGGATTCGGTCTGGATCGGGGCGCATCGACTTCTTTCCGCCAGGCTTTCAGACGATCGTGCAATTCAGTGGCTTTCCCCGACAGGGTCGAAGCCAGGTTGTTCTTTTCACTCAGGTCGTCTTTGAGATTGTACAATTCCAAATGGCCGTCCTCGAAGAATTCGATCAGTTTCCAATCTCCCTGACGGATGGAACTGACCGGCGATGTGGTGGGATAATAATGGGGATAGTGCCAATAGAGCGCTTCACGGTTCAATGGGGTATGGGGATTTTTCAATAAAGGAACAAGGCTGATTCCATCCACGTCGGCGTTGTGCTGGGAATCCCCGGAGACTCCGGCCATTTCAAGCAGAGACGGATAAAAATCGATCGAACTGACCGCCTGATCGCAAACGCTTCCGGGTTGAGTGACACCGGGCCAGCGAACCATGAGCGGAACCCGAACGCCTCCCTCATAAAGCGATCCTTTGCCCGAACGTAAGGGGGAATTGTCCGTCACCGTTCCGTATTTATTGCTGCTGAGATAGCCGCCATTATCGGAAAAAAAGATAACGGCGGTATGATCGGCGATTCCGAGTTCGTCTATTTTTTGGAGGACTCGCCCCACATTTTCATCCAAACTGTGGACCATCGCGGCATAGCCGGGATTGGTGTGACGCATTCCTGGTTCAATTTGGTCCCGGTAGCGTTCAACGGTTTCCGGCTTGCCTTCGATGGGCGTGTGGACGGTGTGATAGGCTAAATGGAGGAAAAACGGATCGTCTTTCATGGCGTCCATCACCCGAATCGCTTCACTCGTCAACCGGTCGGTCAGATATTCTCCTTCCTCGCCGAGTTCCAAATGCGGAACGTAACGGAACTGGCTGCCGAACGTGCCCGAACCGCTGTAGGGATAGAAAAACGTCGTTGGCGCGCCCCACAAAGTGCCGCCGATGTTGACGTCGAATCCCTGCGTTTCCGGATAGTGTTCGGCGTCGCCGAGGTGCCATTTTCCGATATGGGCGGTTCGATATCCTGCTTTATTGAGCGCCTCGGCAATCGTGATTTCCTCATGCGGAAGATCGCTTTCCACGACGGGCGGGAGATGCCGGTATTTTTGAGGCGGTGTGGCAGCGCTTTCACGCCAGATCGTCATATTGAGCCGGGCGGGATATTTGCCGGTCATGATCGAAGCCCGTGTTGGCGTGCAGACCGGGCTGGCGGCGTACGCGCCGGTAAACCGCATTGCCTGACGGGCAAAACGGTCGAGGTTCGGCGTTTCGTGTAAATCACCGCCGTAACAGGGCAGATCGCTCCAGCCGAGGTCGTCCGCCAGGATGAAAACGAAATTGAGTTTTTTCGATGCTTGCAATTCCTGGGCGGCCAGCCAATTCGGAGCCGCCATCGAGGCCGAATACAACCCTAATGTTTCTAAAAATTTCCGGCGATTATGATTCTTTGCTTTCATCTGAACGGTCTCCATTCACAATCGGGATTTATCGATCAATTGCCACTATTGCAATCGACGATCGGATCGAATAATTACTTTGCTGCATCGAGCCAAAGAAGCCAGTCCTGCTTGTTCAGCGCGTTGAATGAGACGATTTTTCCCCCGTCGAGCAGACTCGGATTCGCCTTTCGCCGTTCTCCGGTGCGGGGATCGAACCATTGAACGTGAAAGGATCCGGGAGCATCGGTCAGATCGAGTTTGACCTCTCCACCTTCCAAGGCGTAGACAAGATATAACCGGTTTGGATCCGCAAGGCACCAGTTACGTTCCGGAGCATCGAGTACCAAATCCACCGGAGATGTTTTCTGGAGAGACGCGGCCAATTCCTTATTGATGAACGTATAGAGCGGTTGAATGATGGCGGAATCTTTGGGAGGAATATAGTCCGGCGGGTCTTGCTCGTCCGGATATTGCAGGTAACGCAGCAGCATCGATCCGCCTCCCATCAGGAACGCCAGGGTCTGTTCGCGTGTGGCATCGATCGAATGAACGATCCCTTTCCGGGGATAACGCTTTCGATACTCTCTAACTTGGCGGTGAATTTGCTCCGGGCTGGTTCGACTGGAATTCCCTCCCGACACATAACGTCCGGGAATTTGCTTTCCACTCGGCGGGGCGTACAGCGAACCGTCCGTTTTGTACCACCAATAGCGAAGATCCAACACCGATACACGGGGGTCATCCGCCAGCGCGTCCAGAACATCTTTTGTCCCGCCAAGTGCGACTTTCACTTTCCGCTCGTTCGCCTTTTCCCATTCACTTACGGTGTCCAGCCAGAATTCCATGAAGGAGAGCGGTCCTGTATACTCTTCGCTCAGAAGAAAAACCACGTTGGGATACGCCCCCAATTCATTCAGGCACTTGCGGATATACGCCTGGTGCAGGCGGCGGCGCGTTGGATCGCTCACATCATAGAATATGTTGGCGGCGGGTGTTTGAGTGGGCATCCCGGTATCCTGGATGCAGTTGTCCGGACGCCAGGGAAAATCGACGTAATGCGCATTGGTTTCAAGCAATGCGTGCTGCATATAAAAATTGAAAAATAGTATGGCTCCTTTGTGTGAACATCGATCGGCGAATTCCTTGACTCGCTCAAAATACCAGGTGTTGTATTTCGTCAGATCGTATTTCGACAGCCCATCCCATGCTTTTCCTTCACCACTGCGCGCCCAGGGCTGTTCGAGAAATGGTGGCTGAACGTCGGGCGTATCCCGTCGTGCCGTGTCATGCGCGTCGCGCCGCCGGTCGTACCAGAGGCCGAAATTGTGCTCGAAGCCGGGGTATCCAAAGCGCAGCATATTATCGGTTAACCGGTCGAGATCTTCCGTCCGATTCGGGCGCGCGTCTCCAGGGGCGTTGCGGGTAATATTCGGCCGGGTTCCCGCACGCCACCAGCCGTTATGTTGAGCGTACCCCCAAACAATCCGATCTCCATGAACGAACCAGCCGTTCTCAAGATGGAGCCGTTCGTCGATCGATTGAGACAGCGAGGGAATGGGTTGGCATAACGCTGCCAGTGTGACGGCAAGCATTATGGTTAGTAAACGAATAGAAATCTTCATCGTAGTCATTCTCTTAAAAAACGGACACCATTTTCGTTTGAGTAGTCTGTCCAATACATATTATCGAGTAATAAAACGTGTAGGGGCAGGCCCCTGTGCTTGCCCTGGGCAAACCACCCCGAATCTTTTGGTTGGTCAAACTATTAAATATAATTTTCAAAAACAAAATCTTTCAACGATCCCTCAAAGAAAATCAATTTCCCGTGAATTGAACTCGATTCGCCCGGATTCAGGTCTTTGAATTGGGGATCGGCGTGGACACAGGGATGACCGGGATTTGAAACCATCGAAAGCGTATCCTTGAACCACGTCATAGCGAATAATCGATCCCCTTGATTGGATAATGTGATAGCAGCCGGTTTAGATGCCACCGCTTTCCCGCTGGTACGCCAACCGACTCGATAGGCTTCTTTCCCATTGGGAAGGGCCATCGCCTCGGCCATCGGAACCCAGCCGGACGCGGGAAGATGGACGAATTTATTGTCCATTGTGTAATCGGAGAATTCCTTAATGCCTCGAAGGTAAGCGCAGGTTTGCAGGGTGATGTTTTTCAATGGCTTCGATGAGCCGTTTTCGATGTAAAGTTTCAAATCGACCGTGGAACCTTTGCCTTTTGTTACGCTCCCTCCGAAAACAATCCCGTTGGGGAGCGACCGGTCAAAAGCCAATCCGTTTGCAATTTGACGCCAGGGAATTCTGGGCAGATCGTGAAAAACCGTCGGGAAATGGGGATTGATATGACTCAAGTAAAGCAATCCCTGGTTAGTGAAAATCGCTTCGGGAAAATCCAGCCAGATATAATCCTGACTCGACCAACTGGGGCTGACCCAGGCGATGTGTTCCCAGGGATAATGAGGACGCCATTGTCCCGGCAGAATGCGAATCCCTTCGGCGTGAGATTCATACGAATTCCCCGCTTTCTTGGGAGGCGGCTTGGCGCTTTCATTTCCTGGATTTTCTATCGCGTGGGATAGAAACACATCCGAATTCGCTGCGATTGCCGTTAGACCGGCTGTTTTCAAAAAAACACGACGCGATCTCGTCCGTTGGTTTCTATTTTCGATTCGATCGTCCATGAAACGCCCCCTCTCAAATCCACCATTCCCTTATTCCTCCGGGATGGCGCGATCCTTCCGAAATTGGTTATAGAGTTTTTCCACTTCCACCATGTCATCGATTTTTTGGTAGTGCAGCCGGATCGGCACGGTGACGGTCTCTCCCTTTTTAACGTCGTGTCCGACCAGCGACAGATCGTGAGCGGGAGCGAAATTGTTGGGAGAAAGCGCCATACACTCACGGGGATCTACGAGTTGAATCAACGCGTATTGCGAATTTTCATCGCGCGTGACCAAAATAGGCCGGTCGTAAACCGAATGAACGAGATGGGGTTTCAACCCACTTGGGAACCAGCCCCAGCGGCCGTCGAGAACGTACTCGCCATGCCTGGGAGTTTTGGGGAGAAACATCTGCCAGCCCCGTTCCGGCTGCAGCCGTATCCAACGGCCTCCCATCTTGGCCAAGGGGGGAACACGGCTGTGCATATAAGATGCAACGAATGCTTCAAACGCGTTGTAATCCGCCTCGAATCGAAACGAAAAAGTAATGTCGATATGCTCACCGGAACTGAAATCGTATTTCAATGAAGAGTGAATCTTCCATTCCTCGAACGGGGCAAAATGAATCGTCAACGTCTGTCCATCGATCTCGTATGTTTGTAATTCTTCTTTCCGGGGGACGAATTGCCCGTGCCCATCAGCCGACACATAATGCTCCAGGTTGATCGTGCATCCGCCCTGTTTGGTGACAGGCGTATTGTTCGGACCGTGAATGATTAAACCATGATGGTGTCCAATCGGACGGACAAAGCCCCGCATCTCGCCGGCCTTGAACTCGTAGACGGGTTTCTCGCCAAGCAGTGCTCCAGAGGTCACTTGAACCCATGAAAGCAGAAACATGGATAGAACAATAACTTTTCTTAACATTGTATAATCCTTTCTTGATGAGCCGGTGAGAACCCATTTGAGATTACATCACAAAAATCATATCACAAGATACCCCTTACCGCTCTAGCATTTTATACTCCAACGTTCTTTTCTCCCCTTCATGGCCCTGGACCGCAATATCTCAGTCCAGGAAGTCGCCTACGCCCCACTCGCAGAGAAACTCCAGAACCAGGATCAAAAATCCACACCCCACCCATAATCCCCAGGAGTATCTTTAGATGTCGCTACTAGAGTGATGGTTCCCGATGGTGTGTTTGGATTGGTAGGGGGGACATAGTCCGGTCACGGCCGATCGTTTTCAGGGACCGCCTCCATCAAGAGAGCGAGAGCGTTTTTCAAGCCAACTCTGCCGGGATCGCTTCCCCGGTAGTGTCCCAGCCGAACCACTACGAGATCGTGCGAGGGAATAATAATCGTCACCTGTCCCCCAGCCCCAGCCATGAAATAAGCGTCTTTCGGGATGGGGTACTGCCCATTACCATTGATCCAGAAGAACGCCCCGTAGATCGGGCGTCCATCGGCTTTCCATGCGGGGGCAAGCGTGCTCACGAATTCTGAGTAGCCTTCGGGCAGAATCCGCTCGCCCATCCACACGCCGTCCTGGAGGTAGAGATTGCCGACTCTGGCCCAATCACGTGCCGCGCCAAGTTCGTAGCCCTGAAGCAGGAAATTCCCGTAAGGGTCCGTTTCGAGCACCATGTTGCGGATTCCAATTTTGTCGAAAAGCGCGCGCTGTGGAAATGAATGGTACGCTTCGCCACGTCCCTCGACGCCGAGACGGATCAGATAATTGATGAGTACAGGATCGGAGTTTCGGTATCGACCCACGGTATTGGGCGGCCATTGCTGGGGTCGAGTGGCGGCCCATTTGAACGAATCAACGCTGCCGGTGTAAACATAAAGATGATCGGGATAGCCGATCGAGGGATCGAAATCGGGATCGAGCGGCGCCCGGAAGCGTATTCCGCTCGACATTCGCATAATGTCGGCGATACGTATTTCGGCACGCAGGTCACCGCCTGCTTGCCATTCGGGCACGGGCGCGGGCTGCCAAAGATCGTACAGCCCTTGTTGAACGAGAACGCCCATGAGTGTGGCGGCCAGGCTCTTTCCCATCGACCAGCTTTCGAGAGGCGTGTGCATGGTGATGTTTTCGCCATAACGCTCACCGATGATTCGCCCTTTCCAGGTAACCACGAACGCTGCGGTCATCCCTTCGGCCGGTTCGAAAGCCGCATCCACCGCCTGAACCACTTTCTCCGCGTCGAGACCGGAGGGAAGCGGCTCGTCAGGTAGAACATCCCCCATAGGCCAAGGTTCGGTCGATGGATCGGGAAGCCGGCTCTCGACCTCCACCGGCGTGAAATACACCGAGTCTTTGCCGATCGGCAGCGTCACACACCCTTGATCCCCGAAGCGCTTCGCGGTCCGCGTGACGCCGTTTGGAAGCGTCAGGTGGACTGCCTGGTTTTCCCAGTCGATCACACGTTTTATCATTTTGGAACGTTCTTTATAGGGAGCGGTGAAGTAGCCGACATTCTCAGCAGCGAAATCCGGATCGAGACCGGTAATGAAAACGGCGGAACACAAGGTTTTGGCAAAACCCGACGCATGGTGTTCGAGCGCGTCGCCCGGCGGAGCGATGTACTCGGTGTCCAATTCAAGAGCGTCGGCGCGGGCGATCAACCGGTCACGGGACGATATGTTGTTCGGATCGGCTTTGCTGCCACCGGGACTCTGGCAAGCCACTGAAATGAATGTCAGCAGGAAACATCCGATCCACAATAAAACTGTTCGTGTGACGTTTGTAGTCATTTGAAACGCTCCTCTTTTTTAATTGACACGCTTTTAGTACCTCATCAGTCATAGTGATTGCAAAACGGTCACAAAAATTGTGGTGCAGGCTTCCAGCCTGCAATATTTCTTAACAGAACAGGCTGGAAGAATGTAGGGCCGATCACGCTTTTCGATCCACCATTCCTCATTGCGGATATTGCTTCCCCGCGCTCAAACGTAAGAGGGATTTCACATCCGCTTCACAGGAACCACCCCTTTTTCGGGATGCAGGAAATGGGTAGCGGCGCTCAGATCGCGCACATGTCCCAGCCCCCCGGCGAGTTCGATATTGCGCTCACGTTCGGGGCATTGAAACAGCCGTTCTCTTCCAGGCAGATCGGGCATATCCACGATGTGCGCGTAATCGTGGTTCTGGTGAATGATGGTGACGCACTGGGATAGATCGACGACGGCCGATCCACGATCGAGGGCCTTCCAAAGCAGCCAGTTATCCCACACACACCGGCCGATCGCGAAAGGCGGGATCGGCCCGAACAAGCCTTTAGGGTAAGCGAAATAGTCCAGTCCAGCAATGTTGTGCAGCGAGCCGTGCTCTTTAAGATACAAGCGTAATTTGGATTCCCATTCAGGATCGTTGAAATCCAGCAGTTCGGTCAGATCGAGGTTCCACCGCATCCCCACGAGTAAGAATTTCTGCTGACAATTTGCTGCGAATTTCTGCATGACCGCCATAAAATCGCTCATGAGGATGATATCCGTGTTGACGTAACAGACGAACGGATGGGAGGCGGCTTGCTCGGCGGGTGTGAAGACACTGTTCAGAAGAGGGGTTCCATGCTCGTTCCGGTCGATGTGGTCGATATGGATGACCCCAAATTCCCGGGCGGCGTCGGCGGTTCCTTTTTCATTCCCGATCAGAATGATTTCGCATTCGGGCCGCAGCCTCGTCCAGCTGGCGATGGCGTTTCGCTGAAGGATATCGATTGGGCCATCGAACGGTTTGGGTAGAGTGAAGAGTGTCAACATGGTTTGTTATGATGGTGCCATCGGTGATTCGATGACCGTCTCTTTCAAATCGGCGTCGGCGAATCCCCAGTGGTCGTCATTAAAAATTATCGCGCGTTTTTCCTGCTGCATCTGAATGGCGACGGCGTTGAGTTCTTCGTTGCTGAGGCGGGGAATCCCTTTGGATTTCAAGCGGTCTTTCAATTTTTTATCGCCTTCCCCCGGTGACCAGCCCGCGTCATGTTCGATGTGATAAATCCTCATGGGATCGACGAGAACCGTTTCTCTTAATCCATGATGATAGGCCATAAAGCAAAAAATCGAATCGATATGAAACGAATACATAGCGAATTCGGCATAGCCTTTCAATTCAAACCATCGGTCTTTCGCCAGCATCGTAAAATCGCCACAGGCGTTCGTATGTAGAAGCGAGCGCATCGAATCGTATTGGGTTCGCATCATCTGATAATGCTGATCCAGGTAGACGATCGCGAAATGCCCTGTTTGCAGATCGAGCGATCCGTTTCGGGCATTGATTCTCATCAGATGGTCGTCGCAGTAAGCCAGTTGTTCTTCGATCGTTGCATCCGGCGGCACGTCCGATGGAATGTCGCAGCGGTCGATTCGGTAGAAGCAATCTTCACTCATGCTGCCGTTCGTCAGATAGGCCATCAACTCGTCGTTGAAAAGAATGTCGATATTGGTCGCGAGAACGAAGTCGCCGTGCGACCGGCGAATCCCGGCGTTTTTTGCGATCATTTGAAACAGAGGCAGATTATCCGAATGAGCCAATCGGCGATGGAGTGAGTTGGGAACTTCGATCGTGCGAACGCGGCAAGGGCCGGGGGTTCGATGAAACGATAACGCTTCGGACAGTCTGGGCCTGTCGTCCGGGGGATTCCATTCAACGATGACCAGCTCGGCATGAAGCTCGTGACGCCGGCATTGTTCGATGAAACCTGTGACGAAAACCTGCATCCGTTGAAAGAAATTTCCCCCATGATCGTCGTTGCGGGCCGTCACGACGACGGAAAGACGGGGGCGGTCCGTTTTGGATACTGGCCGGTTCATTTTTTGATCCCTAACAGAATCCAGCTGGGTTTGATCCAGAAAATATCCTGCATTTGCTCATTGAGCGCCGCCCAGTTTTTCTGGATGGCATTCATCACACCCTGGGTCGAGGAGCAGGCGCTTCGCACATGGGGATCGGGGCAGAAATCGTGCCACATTATAATCCCTCCCGAACGCAGAACGCTCAGGGCTAATTGCGTATCGCCGAGCACGGCGTCTTCGGTATGACCGCCGTCCACCAGCACCGTATCGAAGAAATCGGGCGGGTAGTTACCCGTGTCCCAGCACCGGCTGTCGCAGTAGATTTGGCAGACCCGGTGTCCGAGTCCCTTTTCATGGAAATTGCGTCCGATGAAGCCGTACGAGTCCGTTTGCACGGCGTTCTCTTTTTTCGCGGCCCATGCCGGGATGTCGGGAATGTCGGACAGTGGGCTGTGATAGGCCCATCGTCCGTCCGGTTCGTACTCCCCGTCGTATAGGTTAATGGTCCAGACGGTCGCGCTGCATTCTTCCAGGCAATACAATGCGCCGTTTCCCAGCCACGTTCCGAATTCCAGGTGGCGGCGCGGCTGAACGTTTCGGTAGATGTAGCGGAAAATGGGAGAATCGTCAGTCTCCATCTTCCAGTCGGTCAGTGGTTTCGAAAGCGAACTCTCCGGGAAATCGAGCGGGGACTCGAATCCCAGGCGGTTGTGTAAATCCTGAACGGTGACGACGTTTTGATTCATAGCGGCTCCATTACGAACGTCTTAACAGATCGAACCAGTTGAAATCATCGTGGTAGTAGTTGAAATAGAGAACCACATCGAACTGAGCGGGATGAAGCGCCCCGCGCAATTTTTCAAGATCGTACCATTCGACCCACGGCGTGCCTTGGCCGTCGGTTTTTACACCCCACAGGTCGAAAGGCAGCCGGCCTTCCTTGATCCAGCGTTCTTTCGGATAGGCCAGTTCGATCCAGCGTCCTCCCACGGGCAAGTGTTTGAGCAGGACCTGGATTTCATCGCGGGTAATCTCGAAGGGGGTGTTGATTAACGATCCTTGCGCCCATATCACATCGTAATCGTCGGCGAGCTGGCCGAGGGAATCGAAACTTTCCATCCAGCAGAAATTCACGTTTTCCAAATCCATGATCCGGCTAAGGCGTTTCAGTATTTCGAGGTTCGATTCAACGATATCCACGAACGTCATACGAGCGCCGTTCTGGGCGAAGAACAGCCCGTCGATCCCGAAACCGCTCCCGACATCCATGATCTTCCGGCCACTGAAGAAATTTTGATAGAGTGTGTGATACCATCCCCGCACGTCGAACATCTTGCCTTTAGAGGCGTTATCGTGGGTTCGACGCCACACGTCCAGCAGTTCGGCGTCCGGCAGATTCAGCAGATCGGTCGTTGTTATTCGATTCTCTCCAGCCGGAACGGTGCTCCATTTTTTTCTCAATACGGGCAGTGGATCGTTCCATTGATTCCGATCGTTATTGGCGTTCACGCTTCTCGTCTCTCCGGGATAGGGGTGGACCGCCGTAACAAAAACATGTAGGGGCAGGTCCCTGTGTCTGCCCTCAGCAATCCAACCCGTCATTTTTAATCGGTCACTCTACGAGCGCATCCTGTTGAGAATAGTCATCTCATCGATGATGTCAAGCAATCGATTATCCAGAAAGCGGCAGCAAGATATCGTTGAAAGATTGGATTGGAGGCAGAAATAGTCAACCGGCGGCTTATTTTGAATATAGTCAGTTCCATGTCACACGTATTTAGACGGGTAATAAAAAACATGTAGGGGCAGGCCCCTGTGCCTGCCCATGTTCAATCCACCCCGTCATTTCAAGC
>CAZSIZ010000011.1:24724-39262 GCA_964606645.1 uncultured bacterium | reverse complement strand
AAACCCGTTCGGTCGCTTACGCCCGCTAACGAGAACCCCGCATGAAGCCGATCAAGACACGGTCGAGCATCCGGTTTTTCAGGTCGAGCAGGCGGCGTTCCTGGTCTTCGCTGAAGGAGCCTCGTTCCTGAGCGTAAACATCCATCCAAGTCACAAGCCGGTTCAGGTCGTCGCTATCCAGAACCACGTCATGATGTCCCTTGCTCAGAAACGCGAGTAACCGGCTCTCACGGGCCGCGCATTGATTCGTGAATGATTTCCCGCCGTAATACCGGGAGAGCACGTGATCGCGCAGGCTGGGTTTGCCGTAGTTGACCAGATTGTCGTAGGCTTTTTCCCCGGTCAGACAGAACGCGGCGGCTTTTTTCTTCTTTCCGTCCGGTTGATGGCAGCCCACGCAGTGCCGGTCGAGCACCGGTTGAACCAACTCGTCGAATCTCAGCGGCCACGATCCCTCCGGCCCCATCACGATCTTCGAGGGGGGACGGCTCGAAGCGATCGGGAACCCGGATGGCGGCGCGGAATGGCGGGGTTCGTGACATCCCGTGCAGGAAAGCGTCTGGTTGGGTTGAACGTAAGTCAGTGTCCGCATCGTCTGAACCGCGAATCCCTCTTCATCCAACGCCTGGAAGAAAAGAGAGACCCCTGAAGGAACCGTAAAGAAGGCGGAACCGTCCGGCTCGACGGGAACCGTTCCAAGCACGAATTTTCCCGGATCGTCGCGGGTCACTCCAAGCCGGGGAGAGTTCATCTGCGGTTGAGTCTTGGCGGGCATCCCGATGACACGCAAATATTTCACCATCCCCCGCTCGACACCGTTCAATCCCTGGTAGACATCGGCCAGCAGAAAACGCCCTTCCTGAGGACCGTCCCAATCGACTTGACTCGGCGCAACGGGAGGCCGTTTGCGGGGACGCACGGGAATCGGGCACATGCTTGATATGTTCGGATCGCGGTAGATCGGTTCCAAGTTGCCGTGAACATCAAATAGGTTGAGACTCATCCCGTCGGTATGCCCGGACTTACTTTCGCTGATCACTGGTTTATCGCTCCAAGACGTCAGGAAAAAACGCTCAGATAGAGGATAAGGATTGGCGTAAAAGGTCTGGGGCCAGTTCTCCGATTCGGGAAAAACGATTTCGGGAGTCAACCGGGTAAGCGGATCCTCTCCATCGATGGCCTTGTTGGTATCGAGAAGAACCAGACTGCCCCCGGTGACGGAATGATGGGCGGAAGCGGTGAAGACGAGCTGGCTGGAATCGGGGATCGAACGGGCTTCGAAGATGCTGTGTGGATTCCACGTAAAATTACCGTAGACGATTCGCGGATTCGTGCCGTCGTAGTTGCACGACCACAGGCTCATGAATGGCATGTTGTCCCGGTCCACATAATCCCAGCGCGCGTAAAGAATCCGCCCGTCGTTGGCGATGGAAGGCGTCCATTCAAAATTCTCGAATGGGGAGATCGCCCGTATATTCTTCCCGTCGCCGTCGATCACGTGCAGGGTATAGACCGCGACCGGACGGAAATTGCCCCCGCCGCACCGCACGTAACTGTCCGGCAAATCGGCCCGAAGCGTCTCCGCCGCGCTTTGTTTGCCGCACTGAACGAACTGTCCCCGCCTCGTGGACAGGAAAACGATTTCTCCGTTGGGCAGATATCGCGCATCGAAATCGTCGTAGCGCCCGGATGTGAGCTGCCGTAATCCCGTTCCGTCCACATTCATTTCGTAGACGCTGTAAAACGCGTCTTCAGGAATGCTGTCCTTATCGACCTTATTTTTGATATTCGAGACGTCTGGAAAATGCCGACAATACGCAAACAGTAGTTTCTTTCCATCATACGAAAGATCGGGGCGCAGGAAACTGCCTTCCGGAAAGGCTTCGGTCAGACAGCGCAGGTGTGGCGATTCGCTCTTGAAATTTTCCAGGATATACACCCCACCGCCGGGGCGCGACCACCACCCGTAATACTGGTCGGACATGTGGCTGTACAATCCCGGTGCGCGTTTCACGAAAAGAATGTCGTCGAAATCCAGAAGCGGATTGGAAAACGCGATCTCACGCACCGTCCAGCGGGCGTCCATAAACAGCGCCCGGCGAGATTTGTTCGTCCAGGAGGATGAAGGCGATTCGAGTTCGTATTGAATCTCGCCCAGCCGACGTTGAAACTTGTTCCGGCTGGAGGGTGTTAGTTCGATATCATCCAGGAGATTTTTACCCCGTTCGAGAACGGTTTGAATGGGGTAATCCAGGTCCGGTTCACGACCGGCGACTTGGGTGCGAATGGACCAGTGACTCGTCGAACTTTGTATGGCAGGCTGAGCCAAGGCCAAGTTTTTATCGCTCTGCCCGGCCCCATAGATTTCGATTTCATCCAGATGCAGGGAGCGATTGCCCAGCAATTGCAGACGCACGTAACGGGCGGAGACATCTTCCGGTGATACGGTTAACGGTTTCCCCGTCGTTTCTCCATAAAAAATGGATCCATCGTGCTGATAAATTTTCTCCCACTTCTGGTTGTCATCGGAGACGAGAATTTGCAAACTTCTGGCGTTTTGGGCGGGATTGGAGTTGTGGGAATTGGAATGAACGTCTTTATCACATCGGTTGTAGACGACGATTCGATCCATTTCGACCGAACGGCCCAAGTCCACTTGCCACCACGGATTTTTCTCAGTGCCCGTGTGGAATCCCCATCGCCCCGACTTGATCCCGTCACATCCCCCTTGGGCGTCGACCGATTCCGTGATCTCTTCCTGCGGCAGTCGCGATAACTCTTGAGCGAGCCATTCGGCTTCGATCTGCATGTTCGAAGCAATCCCCGTTTCCCCACACCACAAAGAGGAAGCGGCCACAAAAACGATCGCCACTGCCAACACGGGTTGGGTGATTCGATAGAAAGTATGGATACGAACGGTCATTGGTTTTCTCCTGAAAAATGGTTACATAACAATAGCATACCCAAAAACAGATGTTTTGAATACAAGGAAAATCCATAAAATAAATCGTGGTCTATAGAGCGAAAGTTTTTTCGTATGAAATGTCAGACGATAACCTTCAATCCCGACGGCCCAATACGAGAATGGTAAAATCATCATGGCGTTCAGAATTCCCCCGGAACCGTTCGGCATCTTCAACCAATTTGTCCAAAAGCGTTTTCGGAGGCAAGCGCCTCAAGTCATGGAAACGGTCCATCAAACGGTCGGTTCCATACATCTGCCTGTTGGAATCCTGGAGATTGGTTACGCCATCCGTAAATAACAATACCCGGTCGCCGGGCTGAACGATCACACTCTTTTCATCGTATGACTCGTTCTCGAATGTTTTTAAGGGATAGCGCGGTTCGTTTTTCAGAAAATCGACTCGATCGTTCTGCGCCGAATAGAACAGCATGGGGTTATGTCCGGCGGAGGAATACGTCATTTCCATGGAGCGGGTATCCAGAACCGCGTAAAACATCGTCACATAATGATCGGTCGTGAGATTGAAACTGATTTTTTTGTCGATCGCATTCAGCGCGTCACCGGGCCGAAGTGAGCGGCAACCCCATTCATACACAGCAACTTTCGTTAAGGCCATCACGACCGCCGCCGCTCCGCCATGACCGGACACATCGGCGATTACCAATCCCCAGTGATTCTCATCGATTTGGAAGGCATCATAATAATCGCCCCCGACCTGGATCGAGGGTTGATAGGATGCCGCCAACTCGAGTTCGGGATGCGAGGGGAATTTCTGGGGAAGAAAGGATTTCTGAATGGCTTCCAGTTCGTTCAGTTCTCGATCCAAAATTCGGCAGGTACGTTCATACCGGCTTTCAATATCCGCGAATCGTTCTTGTAAAGAACGCATTTTAAGCAATGAGCGAACGGTTGAAAGCAGAGCCGATTCATAACTATTGAGAAAAATCTGTAGAAAATCCGGTTCGACGGGTATGGGGGATTCTTTATCACCGAAGGTTGAACTGGGGAAATGGAAATCGATACAAACCGTCAGGAAGTCTTCGTGTCTTTTAAATTTGTCGTGCGTGGCCACGTAAATAATAGGAATAAAAAAACCACGCTCGTGTACTAAATTTTTGATCCGAAGACATATCTTGTAATGCTCTGAGTCCGTATTCCGGTCATCGACCACGATCAAATCCGGCAAGAGCGTGTCGATGAAATTCATCGCTTCATCGATTGTCTCGGAAAACAAAACGTCGTTCGGCCCTTTTTCGAGCAGCGATTTAATCTGTTGACTCTCACTTGCCGAATCACCAACGACAAGAATCGTAGAAAAATTTTCGCTTTCAGTAGTCATAACACCGCAATTCATACGTGCCCGAAGGATAATTTTTAACGGATTTATGATGGAAATACGATCGATATTTCCCGGTCTTCAGCCTGATCGATTGCACGGCAAAAGTCAATAAATCCCGCGTAATCTTCCGGCTTGATTTCCTGCGCGGGGATGATAAACGACCGGCGTACAACCAATTCGGTTCCTTCCCAGTCGTAGAACAGGGAGTAGTAGCCATACTCGGTGAGTAAGAGCGTATTTTCCGGGATTTGGATCGACGCGTCCCGATCGATATAGTGCGACAGATCATACCGAAGCGCAAGTGGATCGTAAATGGGACTCGAATTGTACACGATTGGAAATTCGCGTTTCGGTTCGCTGACCAGCGCCGCCGCTTCGGAGCGCATCAAAACCGGCTTGATTTTCAAGCCGTTGGCGGTTGCCTTTTTCGCGATGTCCGGAATCGTTCCGCTAAACACCAGCCGTAGCGGAAGCGCGAGTGCATCCACATCTTTCAATTCTCGCTCCTCAACCTGAATCCCGGTGAGATCGGATGAGAGTTGAAGATCGGGTAATCGTTGTTTGAATTCGGGATCGGTCAACCGTTCGCGGATCATTCGATCGTACATATTGCCGTAAAAATAGTTGCCTTTCACGGAAGCGGACCGGTCGTCCCGCAAGGTCAGATGAATATCGCGGAACAGACGTCCCTGGTCCCACAGGGACGGTTCCAATGGATCGAAATAGGGAACCGGACCGTCGAAATGAAATGCAACCATCTTGCGCACCGAGGATTCAACCGAATCGAGCGCGGCGAAACGGCTGCTGAAGTCCATAAACAGACGTTCGGAAATCTCGTTCTGTCGGGGGATCGCGAGCAGCATCCGCCCCGGGTAATTCAGGCTGGGCATAGGGCGGTAGCCGTCTTTGGTGTCGTTTTCCAAGGCCAGAACCATTTGGGATTCGATCCCGTGTTTTCTCAGCAGGTGGCGGGCCAGCCGCATCTTCTGATATCCCGACCCGGCACCGAGTATCACGGTATCCGCCGTGGTCAATCCGCCCGATGTCTCTTCGATTTTCGTCCGAATCCATTCATATACCCGTTCCACATAATCTTGTTTTGAAGACGATTGTTCTTTCAACTGATTGAATAGACGGTCGATTTCAGGACAGGCTTCTTCATAACCGGTAATGGAGGTTCGCTGCATTTCCACGAACGGCAGCCAACCGGGGGAGGTGGTCCATTGCACGGCGGGAACCCGTTTCGATAACGGCGGGGGAGAACTTTCACGTTTGATCCCAGGCGACATCCGCTTCTCCCACTCGTAAATAAGTCGGTCTTTCAAGCGGGTGATCTTCGGGGCGAAATCGTGGGGATTGGTATCGAGATTGAATGGAACGTTTTCCGATCGGACCACTGTCAACTTGGAAAGTAGCATGGGGTCGTCTTCGGAGCCGAAGTAATAGCCTCCGCCCGTGATGTTCACCCCCGGTTCGCTTCGTCCCGTCCGTTGGAGATAGGCGTATTCGATAATCGTGCCTTCTTCGATGCCGTACATGGAGAGCGATTGGTCCCGATTCAGGTTCTGCACGTCCGACAGCGCCCATTCCGTTCCGTCCGGTGCAATCGTGCGTCCCATCAGAACTTCGACGTTGCCTCCACGGGGGATGACGATCTCATCCCATTTGTTCATCCCTTCCTGATTCAGTATTTTAATAGCCTGATGGATGTATTGATCGTACGTCCCATTTTCGTGTAGTTCCATCACCATGATGTCCAGGAGAAAGATCGATGACGCGCGGGTATTCTCCCAGATGTCCGCTTGAGTGACGTCGATATCGTCCAGTTGTACGTCGTATGCTTGGTAAGGGAAATCTTGTTGGTCTCCGGCATCACGAAGCGCCCGGAAAGGTGTCATCCGGGAGGGAGATCGATCGTAAGCCGCTTGGTACGCCTCCAGCGCGGCTCCGCGATCCGAGGCGAGGTATGCCAGTTTCCCTTCCGTCTCGGCGATCGATACATGCTCCGGATATTTTTCCCGAAGTGTGGCATACAGTTTCCGCATTTCATCCAGTTGGCCCCGGCGTTCCAGCGTTCGGCCCAGCGTGAACACATACCGCAATGCGTGAGGATGGAGTTCCATCCCGCGTTTCAGAATCGGAATGATATCGGGAGCGCCCGGAGCGGAAGGATCGATCCGCGAAGCCATCTCCAAAAACGGCGTGTAACCCGGATAACGGTCCAACGCTTCCGCAGCCAGTTTGGCAGCGCGGGCAGTATGATTGCGCCGGTTGTAGTAATTGAACAAATGGCTGTAAACACTCAGCGAGGGGATAAAAGTTTCTTTGGACCGCTCATACGCGCGGGCCGATTCCGCCGAGAATCCTTTCCTCGAATAGAGAACACCATACGCGTAAGACAACAATCCCGTATAACCGTCGGTCATCAGTTCGGGATGCTTGTTCACATTTTCATCGACGATTTCCAACGCCCGGTCAATTTGATCGCGGTCCAAGTAGTAGGTCTGCAATCCAATAACCGTATTTCGAGACAGGGGATTCAATTCCAGTGCTTTTTGAAAAGCAGTTTCGGCTTCCTGATGAAAACGCGATTTCGATCCTGGCCGAGCGTTCGCCTGATGCAGTAGAACGCTTCCGAGAATCGAGTGCAGCAAAGCGAATTCCGGTTCTGAATCGATCGCTTTCCGAATCAGTGTTTTCGCCTGGTCGTATTCGAAACGGTCGATAGAATAAGCCGCCAGCAGAATGTGTTTCACGGCCTCTGGACCGTTATCAGGCACGGTCTCGAAAGGATAATCGGAAATCAATCCCTGGCTCTCCTGCGCGACGGGGTAACGAACCTGAAAAGGAACCAACGCCAAATCGGAGAACTCGCCGATATCGAAAGGCAATGTTCTGAAATCGAGTTCTTGTCCGGGAACGGCCTGAAGCGAAGCGCGCAGCCACCACCCACCGGACCGCATCGATTTCACGACGAGAAGATGCTTGCCTTGACCGAGTTCGATCCGCTTCGTCACCGCTTTCGATGTATGCAGAAGAAGATGGCTTTTCTCCATCACCGGTTCACCGTCCAGCCAGACGCGAAAACCGGCGGGCGACTCGACAGTCAGCAGCGCGTTGCTCCCGCTGTCCACCTCGATAACGTTCAGTGCGTAAGCGACGCCCATCGCGGGAGAAACAAGCGTATCCAGATCGACAAGCCCGGTGGCGTCCGGAGTATCGATCGGGTGAATTTCAATCTCTTTTTGCCAACCCGCATAGCGGCGTGTAATCTCATTTTCGGGACCGAACGACCGGAAATAATCGGCAGCACCATAGCGTCCAAACGGCCCAACGGTCTGCCAATGATCGGTCAGAACGCCCGCATCATCCGCCGATTCTTTCGCCCGCCGGTCCAGGAGCACATCCCGCAGTTCCATCAATCGAAACGATAATGGCTGACTGGAAGTCGGAGGCAATTCTCCCTCAAGAACCGTTTCAAGCATTTTCGTGAATTCGGAGGGTTCCCATCCCTGCATATTCGGGAAACCGCTCAGTGCCAGATATGCCGGTAAATACGGACTCCGGGGATGAGCGGCGATCAACTCCGACAGAATGCGAACCATTTCGGGGCTGTCTCCCTCTGCCCACGCCAACAGAAACAATCCTTGCCGGGCGGTTTCGTCATCCGTCGAGTTCAACGAGGATTCCAACTCGGATTTCGCTTGACCGAGATCGTTATGAAAAAGAGCCTTGAATCCAGCATCGAGCGAAGCGAATCCATTCGGCACAGCCAATAGTATCCACAAGCAGGATGCGATTGTTATAAGAGTACGCTGCATCATTCGTTATCCTCTTCCTTAAACCTAACCCGGTAGAACCGGAAGCAAATTGGTTTGTGGTGCGGGCTTCCAGCCTGCATCAATTCATAGTGCCGGCTGGAAGCCCGCACCACAAAAACGCTTTCGACTTTTGCCGTTTCATCTTTAAAACACCACTGAGATTTTTTCGTCTTGGTAGAGATCGGCCAGACGGCAGAATTCTCGAAAATCCTGATACTTTTCTTTGTGCACTCGAACGGGCCGAAAAATGAAATCTTCACGAATCTCGATCTTATTTCCCTGACGTTCGATTTTTCGGATATAGCTTCCAAATTCACCTTTAAGTTCCCGGTCTTCCGGGATCACGATCGTCTCCGGTTCTTGAGGTAGTTCGAGAGTGAAGCGATTGGTCCGCGCCCAGGGATAATTGAGCACCAGATCGAATTCCCGCTTGGAAAGATGGGCGAAGCTTTTGGAAAATGGCATCGCGAAAAATGTAGTGGGGATCGCCAATCGGTTTCCCTGTTTGGCACCGAATTGGGGAACTTCCAACTCGTAATAAATCCGCTCGGATGTAGCGTAATTATCCAGATCGGACAGTTCGATATTGGACGATTGCGCACCGGGATAGGTTCCAACCAGCGAACGGTCCACCACCTCTTTGGCCTTGGCCTTATTTTCGTACGTTCGCCGGACCATCGGATTGTACAGTCCTCGAAAATCGGCTGCGCGGTAGCCTTTCGCGTTGCCGTCGGTGTCGAGTTTCAGCAGAGTCGTATACACCCCGCCGTTCTCTTCCGGTTTGGAGTGGGGGACGCGCTTGAAGAAAGAATCGCCGTCGGGCAGAACGATCAGCGTATTGGCCCCGGCATCCCCTGAGGGTAATTCTTTGGCATCGAAGAAAGTCGCCGTGCCGTCCACCCAATACTCTTTCCCGTCCAGATCGGGGATGTAGTAGATGGAATGATTGAAAATACCTAACATCGGTAACTCGTAATCGATCTCGCCACGGCTCGTCGTTCGGATAATGATCTGATGTGCTTTGATCCCCAATTCGCCCAGCATCACCATCGCCAAGACAGCCTTATCTTTACAGTCGCCGTACTTGGTGTTGCAGATTTCATTCACTTTGCGTGGTCTATAGCCTTGAATACCGAACTCCAATCCCAGGTAACGTACGCCGGTGTTGACGAATGCGTTGACAGCCCGCACTTTGTCCCAGTCGCTTAATTCCTGGTCTTCGCTGAATCCGTTCTTTTCCCGGTATTCCGCAATCACTTGTTTGAGTTGGTTTTTCACGACCGGACCGGGAATGATTTGATCGCGTACCAGGTTCCAGTACCACTCGGTCATTTCCTGCCAGGTTTGGAATGTGGAGATTTTCAAATACGGCAGCACTTCCGAGGAATAAGGCATCAGCGGTTCACGTGGAATGGTGGGAAGATGCCCGAAGGTCCAGTGATAGGTCTTCTCCGATCCTGAAACCGTCAATTCCGGCTCGGCTTTCAGCACCACGTGTTCGCTTTTAACGGAAGCGGGATAATGAGGGGGAATGTATTTCCAATAAAATTCCCGCGATTCGGGCGCGATCAGCACGTACTCGCTGACCACCGTCGGTTCGTAATAGTCACTGCCGATGAAATACTGATCGCCGAAATAATCGGCGTAAACATTTTCTCCCCGGTCTTCCTTTTCGTATTCCAGTTCGAGCACGGAACCTTTTTCCAGCGCCTGAAATTGAAGAACGGCGACTCGGTAATCCTGATAGACGAGCTGTGAGGCGTCGGCGGCGGACGAAGCGCTGCGATGCTGTGCCGCCGGGGCGTCGTAAAACGTTCCATCCGGTTTCCAGACACGGGCGCGATTGATCCGGATGATCTCCGAATCGCCCTCATAATAAATCCCGCGCACCTGTTGGTAACGAATGCCCGTATCGGTGAGAATTTTAATTGCCTGCCGCACGGTTTCGCTGGCGTTTCCGTTTTGATGAACTCGCACGATCCGCTGATCGAGAAGCGTCACGAAGTTGGCTTTCGAAAGATCGAGCGTTTCGGGAATGTCGATCTCTTTCCACTCCTTGAGATACGGAGAAGCGTAGGTCTCCTCATCCGGTTTCAGATACTCCATGTAATCCAAAGCCCAGGGATCGGAAGGGCGGACGGTCAGGGCCAGTTTCAATTCCTGAATCGCCTCCTCGTCCCGTTCCAATTGATGATGGGCAATAGCAGAGAGACGGTGGGCCTCGAAATCGTCCGGCGAGACCGCCAGCGCTTGTTTCAAGACGGTCAGCGACCGTTCGAATTCGTTTCTCCCCTGGCGATACAATGCGATATCGATCAAGCCAGTAATCGAGAAGGGATTGATCCGATGTTCGGCCACCAGCAATTCAGCCAGAGCGGTTTCATCACCACGGCGCAGCGCCAGTTTTCGCAGATCGTGAATCGTGTTAGCGTTGCGGGCGTCATCCTTCAGGATGGTTTCCAAAGCGGTCTTTTTATCATCGTCCGTCATTCGGGAGGAATTCCAACGATAAAGCAGACGCTTTCCCTCGGCTCCGAGATCGCCTTCAACCGAACGCAGAAGGTCGATGGCTGCTTCCTGCAATCCCGAATGTGTCAGCATCCTGGCCTGTTCGAGCCGCGCGGAAACCGGGATATCGCGCTCTTTTCCCCACTCACGAATCAGGTCGTAACCTTTCGTCGCGTAAGGGGATTTCCGGTAGTATTTCAGCAATTCCAAAAAACTGGCCCGATCGTCTGGATCGACGTCCAAGGCCTGTGTGAATGCCAGCCGCTGCCGGTTTTCTTGTTTCTCTGCCCCGCCCAGCGTGCGTAAGACAACGGGGTTTTTAGGGCAGATCGTATTCAATTGGGTCAGCAGCGTCGCCACGCTTTGATCGTGCTCGTCTGTTACCTGCCAGCGTTGCAAGAGCAAGGCGTAGAATAGATGCCGGTACGGCTTCGTTCCGGACGCCTTCCCTTTCGCCTGTAACTGGCGAAGCGAAACCGGTTCGTGATTGACACCAAGCGGTGCTTCGACGTCGCTTACTGGCGTATGCGCGGTCAAGTCGGGCAGTTCGCTTACCGTCATCGGTGAATCGATTGAAAGCGATTCCGGATTCTCGGGAACTACGCGAACGTAGACGCCGTACTTTCCCGTTTCCGTGGAAGAGACTTTGAGCAGAAGCGTATTGGTTCCGGCCTTCAGGCGCGAATCCAAGACAACCTGGTCTGGCTGAACATCGTGATACCGGTCGACACCGACGATTTGAGTCCCGTTCAGCCACACTTTGAGCGCCCCGGCGTGACCGATATCGATCTTACATTTCTGGGCGTTGGCCGAGTCGATCGACGTCGCCAAATAAGCCGTCGATTCTTGAGAGGGCGCGATAAAGGAATGAAGGTTGATATAACCGTCGTAGGGCGCAACGGGAATCGGCCTCCAACCGACTGTCCGAAGCCGTCCGGGATAGGTGGCGTTCAGGTCTAAATTTTCCTCAGGACCGAAAATTTGATTGTGTCCGCCTTTTTCCGCATTATCGAAAGGACCGCAATACCAGAATTTCGTGATAAAACCGAGGCCTCGAAAACCTTCTCCCCCTTCGTCCCATCGGCCAAGGCGCTGAAGCAGTCTCGCCCGGCTGAACTGGAGCAGCGGTTTGAAGTGCCCGGCAATCTCCCCGGATTCCAGCACGCTCTCCAGACGCTTCAACGCGGTTTCATAATCCGCCGGGCTGGAAACGAGGTCCATCGCTTTGAAAAGATAGAGCGCCGCTTCGGGATCGGACCGCCCGTGCTGCAGCGCGTTGAGGAAACTCTCCAGCGCGTCTTCATCGCCGCCCCGGCTTGGGCCGAGGATCCCCAGCCCGGCGTGAGCCAGCGCATCGGTGGGATCCGTTTCCACGGCCTTCTTGAACGATTCCAGCGCCCCGCCGGTATCACCATTCAGGATGAATGTCTGCCAGATATCCGCGCCGTTCTCTGCTGCATCGGCAATGGCGAACGATCCAAACAAGACCGCAATGACCGCGAACGCCCGAACGATTCCGTGAGTAAATAAAACGTTTTTCATCATCGATCCGCTTTCATAAATGACGAAACGGCAACAGAAGAAGAGCGATTTCTATCGCTTTGGTATGAGGTGATATCCAAAATGACTGGATACCGGTCTTTCACCGTTTCGTACGTTGTGTCAGATTGAGTATCGAACCACTTCATAACGCACCGTCAAAAAGGGAGGTAACGAATCAAAGGTAGTGCGTTGTGGCCGAAGGCATTCCAGCAGCCTATCCTCAGAATCAAGGGTAATGGTAAAAAACCGAGTGAACTAGCCCGGTTCTCACACATTTTTCCAGCCGCGCCCCGCCTGGCCAAATTTCCATCAATCCAATCCGATCATCTTTAAGAAATAATTCTCTTGAACAAAGACAGAAGTGTGGACATTCCGTTAGACATTTTCTCAGCCTGCATTGATATAACAGACTGAAAACATAGCAGTTATTGAGGTCAAAAACATGGATAATTTCACGGACATTTTCATGGTCACTTTACAGTCGGTACGCCACCCAACTGACAACTTAAACATATGATGGCGAGAGCGAATAATCCATCTGTTTTCGGAAGCCCTCCACTCGCATCGATCCATCGGCCTGGAGTTCCAAAATCGTGTAAGCGTTGTTTTCTGTTCCCGATCCTTCAATCATGGCGGCCAGGGAACAGTAATGAATCCCCCCGATCTCCTTGTAGTCGTTCACGTGGCTGTGCCCCTGGAAAACCGCCAGCACCTTCTTCGATGATTCCAGTATCTCTCGAACCGCAGGGGCGCTGTACACCCCGTAATGATTGCTCACATCCAGCCGCTGATGGATGAATAGAATCGCTGGATTCGAGGCGGCTTCCAGATCGGCTTTGAGCCATTCCCGTTCTTCAGCGGGGATATCGGTATCCGTCCACTCGTAGTTTTTATGACCGTAAGCCACGCCGTCTTTCCGGAAGCAGGCATCCAAAACGACGAAGTGAAAGCCTCCCCGGTCGAAGGAGTAATAAGACCTGTCCTGCCTGCATGTTCTCAAAAACTGTTTCTTCGTCAACGACCAGACACAGTGATTCCCCAGAACGTAATGCCGCTCGCCCCGATATCGGGAGAACTCCGAAACGATAGTCCGCAGGTAGCCGGTTTCCTCTTTCACCGAATCCGCCGCGTCGACAAAATCGCCGAGTTCCAAGGCGAAATCAGCCTTCGCCTGGTTGAACGCCTGGACGCATTCCCGCATTTTGGTCATGGATTCCCGGTAATACCGTGTCCCGGCATGAGGTTTGTTGGCGTGGTGAACGTCGGTCACCACGCCGATCCGCAGAACCGGCCGATTCATTCCATCGGTGACAGACAGCGACCGGCAGCCCGAAAGCGTCCCCGATGCGGCCAGGAGAATAAGGGAACTTTTTGACAGAAACGCCCTCCGTCCCAGAAGGGTGATTTCTTCGCGGATATCGTGTTTTTTCATCTTTTCCATCCTCGGGAATTCCATTTTCAGGGTTATTTGTGGTGCGGGCTTCCAGCCTGCATTATTTCTTGACGGAGCAAGCTGGAAGCCTGCACCACAATACAAGACAGGGTAATCAATATTATATAAACCGTATACGTCTATCTGCTCTTTTCATTTCCTCTCAGTTTGCATACTATGGACGGTATGATGAAAAAGAAACGCCGGATACTCTTCATCGTCCTGACGATCATTATCCTGGGAATCCTGTTCATGAATGTCGACGTGGCCTCTGCCGTCGAAACGATCGAACAGGCGAACGGGTGGTATTTAATTCTGGCTGCGTTCGTTTCCTTTCTCTACCCGCTGCTCTGTGCGATCCGCTGGAACGTCATCGTAAGCCGGTTGGGAATCCGGCTGGGCGTCTGGAAAAGTTTTATCCTGATCATGGCCGCGTGGCCACTGGGAACGGTTACACCGGCCAAATCCGGCGATCTGATCAAAATTGTGTTTCTGAAAAACATGCTCTCCTATTCACGGACCATGGGCGTGATCCTGGCGGAACGTGTCATGGATGTGGTCGCATTGAGTCTGCTCGGATTGACGGCTGGACTGGTTTACGGTGTCGATCTTGCGGTGGCAATCTGCGGCAGCATTTTTACCGCCGTGATTCTCTTTTTCATTGCCATCTCGTCTCCATTGGCCAATTACCTCCCCGAACGTTGGCGTCCGTTGACCCAGGAACTGCTTGAAGCCATTAAATTCTTATATCTTCATGCGGGTGTATTTCTCCTTATCCTCCTTATCACCCTTTTCAATTGGTCGCTGACCTTTTTTCAAACTTGGCTCTGTTATCAAGCGTTCCAGGTCGAAATGCCAATTGGCTACATCGCCTCCGTCCTTCCGATCGCGATTTTTATCGGAATCATCCCCGTGACGCTTTCGGGAATGG
>CAZSIZ010000011.1:0-24714 GCA_964606645.1 uncultured bacterium | reverse complement strand
CGCGGGACGGAGCGATGATTTTGCTGTTTCAGAAATTCGCCCCGTATGAAACGAACTTGGCTGTGGGAATTCTCTACTCCATTTTCGGCTACTGGCTGCTCACTGTTGTCGGCCTTCCATTCATGAGGGCCGCTTTCCGTGGAGCCATCGATGGAATCAAGGAAGAGGAACTCCAGCAGCAGGATTAGACTTGCCACAGAACTTGATCCAGTAAATAATGGCCATCCGTTCGTGATAGAGCGTATCAAAACAGCCTATCACTTGCCCAATCGCTATCTCATCGGTATAATCGGTTATTAAAAATCGGCCCGGGAGGGCTATTCGGATGTGATAGCGTGCATTGACAACGGGGAATCGTAGGCTCATAATTCGTAAAACTTCCAGTTTAAGACAAAATCCAGACACCTCTCCGAAATGAATAGGAATCGACGCCTTGAAAAATAGGTGGCAGTTTTAATCAATAAACTCACTTGAAATTCAAGATGAGACCTAATAGATAAAAATAAATCTATCAGGTGGCTGAAAATAAAAGAAATTCCGGTTCAAAGAGGAAATCCAGATTTATTATCCCCAATCTTCTTCTTTGAAAATCATGGTTTTTTATAATGGAATAACTAAGGAGAATACGATGGCAAGGACAAACAATCGAAAGTTGCTTGAATGGGTGGCTGAAGTCGAAGCGATGTGCAAGCCGGATTCGGTCTGCTGGTGCGATGGATCGAAAGAGGAATACGACCGGTTGATGAAACTGATGGAGAGTACCGGCCAGACGACCAAATTGAACGAAGAAAAACGACCCAACTCGTTTCTTTTCCGATCCGATCCATCCGATGTCGCCCGAGTTGAAGATCGAACCTATATCGCTTCCTTGAAGGAGGAAGATGCCGGTCCCACGAATAATTGGGTTGATCCGAATGAATTGAAAAAAATCATGTTGAAGTTATATGACGGTTGCATGAAAGGTCGTGTGTTGTACGTCATTCCCTTCAGCATGGGACCGATCGGATCAAAAATAGCAAAAATCGGGATTGAAATCACCGATAGCGCCTATGTCGTTGTGAATAAACACGTTACAACCCGCGTGGGCGATAAAGTGATTGACGTTCTTGGAGATGACGGAGAATTCATCCCCTGCCTGCACTCAATCGGCGCGCCATTGGAAAAAGGGGAAAAAGATGCCCCCTGGCCTTGCGCCCCCATCGAAAAAAAATACATTTCCCACTTCCCGGACGAAAACTTGATTTGGAGTTTCGGGTCCGGTTACGGTGGAAACGCTTTGCTGGGCAAGAAATGCCTGGCTTTGCGGATCGCTTCGTCTATGGCACACCGTGAAGGATGGATGGCCGAGCACATGCTCATCCTTCGATTGACCAATCCGGAGGGCAAGCGCTTCCATATCGCGGCGGCCTTCCCCTCGGCGTGCGGCAAAACCAACCTGGCCATGCTTCAGCCGACGATTCCGGGCTGGAAATGTGAGTGCGTCGGCGACGATATCGCCTGGATGAAAATGGGAGCGGATGGCCGCCTCTACGGAATCAACCCGGAAGCCGGTTTCTTCGGCGTGGCTCCGGGAACCAGTTATAAAACCAATCCCATGGCGATGGACTCGATCAAAGAAAACGCCATTTTCACCAATTGCGTCCTAACCGATGACGGGGATGTCTGGTGGGAAGATATGGATGTGGAGTGCAAACACGGCATCGACTGGAAAGGCCGTGACTGGACTCCCGAATCCGGCGAGAAGGGCGCTCATCCCAACGCGCGTTTTACAGCAGTCGCGAACCAATGTCCGGTGATTTGTCCGGATTGGGAAGACCCCGCGGGCGTACCGATCGACATTTTCATCTTTGGCGGACGTCGCAGCCAAGTCGTTCCCCTGGTGACTCAAGCATTCGATTGGGATCACGGCGTTTATATGGGAGCGTTGGCCTCTTCCGAACCGACGGCCGCAGCGCTTGATGTCAAAGCCAAACTTCGCCGGGATCCATTCGCCATGTTGCCGTTCTGCGGCTATCACATGGGGGATTACTGGCAGCACTGGTTCGACATGGGCGACAAACTTGGCGATAAAGCACCGAGCATCTTCTATGTCAACTGGTTCAGAAAAACCGCAGACGGACGCTGGCTCTGGCCGGGCTTCGGCGAAAACAGCCGAGTCTTGAAGTGGATGTGCGAGCGCGTCGAAGGAAAGGCACAAGCCACCGAATCCCCAATCGGACTCATGCCCGCCGACGGCTCACTCGATGTCGATGGACTCGACGTTCCGGCAAACGACATGAAAGAACTGCTTCGGGTCGATCGGGACGCATTTAATGCTGAAATGCCCGAAGTCGAGGAGTATACCGCTAAATTCGGAGACAAATTACCCGAACGAATGAAAATCCAAATCGCCAAATTGAAAGAACGCCTGGGTTGAAAAACAATCCAGCATATCTCGATAACAAATGACAGGGAACCCGATCGAAACTCAATTGGGTTCCCTCTTTTATATGAATCGAGATAACCAGGATTCAAGGATGTACCGGATAATAATGATTAAAATATCCTGAATATCCTTTTATCTTGACCATCTTGATGGACCGGGATGGTAATCCCGGTGTTTCTGGCAAAAAAAAGAATTTCCATCTTTCACCCACTTCGATGACGCCCCCCCCGCTGGAGAAATTGACCGTGCGGAGAAACTGCCATACAATTTATTCAACCACTATTCTAAATCAATGAGGAATAAAATCATGACTGAAAAGAATCGACGCAGTTTCTTGAAGACGACGGCAGGGGCCGTCGCCGGGATGAACCTCTTGATCAAACAATCCGGATGGAGCGCCAACGACACGGTCAATGTCGCCGTCACCGGAGTTCGGGGCCGGGGCGGCAGCCACATCAGCGGCCATCAGTCATTGCCGAATGTGAACGTCGTCGCAATGTGCGATATCGATGAAAATGTCCTGAACGATAGGGCGCAGGGATTCCAGAAAAAGTACAACAAGTCGGTCAAAAAATTCACCGATTACCGCGAAATGCTGGAAGACCCCGGCATCGACGTTGTCTCCATCGCCACGCCCAACCACTGGCATTCCGTCATGGGAATCTGGGCTTGCCAGGCGGGGAAACATTCCTACATCGAAAAACCCCTTTCCCACAATATCTACGAAGGTCGTAAACTCGTCGAAGCCGCGCGGAAATACAACTGCGTCGTCCAGCACGGAACCCAAATCCGCAGCAGCGCCGCAATCCAGGAAGCCATGCAGATGATCCACGAAGGCGTCCTTGGCGAGGTCTATTACGCCAAGGGAACGTGCTACAAATGGCGTGACACCATCGGCAGAAAAGAAGAAAAAGCCCCGCCGGAAGGCGTCCATTACAACGATTGGCTCGGACCCTCGCCCGACCGCCCCTTCACCGAAAACCGCTTCCATTACAACTGGCATTGGCACTGGGATTACGGTAACGGCGACATCGGCAACCAGGGTGTTCACCAGATGGACGTCTGCCGCTGGGGACTCGGGGTCGGTCATCCCAGCGTCGCTCAGGCGCTCGGCGGTCATTTCATGTTCGACGACGATCAGGAAACCCCCAATACGCTGGTCGCCACGTTCAAGTACCCCGAAGAAAACAAGATGATGGTCTTCGAGGTTCGCCATTGGTGTACTCAGGATGAATTGGGCGAAGGCAGCCGGGGCAACGTTGTCGGATGCCTGTTCCTCGGTTCCAAAGGCTATATGGTCATCCCCAGCTATTCCAAATACCAAATCTACTTGGGCAAAAATCGCAAAAAAGGGCCTGGGCGGTCTGAAGGCGGCAACCACTTCGCCAACTTCATCGACGCCGTGCGCGCCGGGGATAACAAACGCCTCAACGCCGAAGTGGAAGAGGGACACGTCTCCTCCGCCTTATGTCACCTGGCCAACGCCGCCTACCGCGTGGAAGACACGCTTCAATTCGATCCGGTCAAAGAGCGCGTTACCAACAACAAGCAAGCGGACGATATCATCCAGGACAAGGACCGCAAATACCGCAAGCAATTCTCCATCCCGAAAAACGTGTAACAACCCCTTTCATCGAAAACTGAAACGGCCCGGCTGGAATCCTTCCACCGGGCCGTTTTTCTATCAAACAATCGATCTTAAAGATTTGACGTTAAGAGATCGTTGCTTTATGATCTTATCGATAACATTCCGACTATTCGATTCCAATCAATGGGGAGAGAACCAATGGGAAATCACAACCGCCGCCATTTTCTGAAAACCACCGGCACGGCCGCCGGGATGAGCGTCCTGATCCGAAGCACGGCCCAAAGCGCGAACGAGACCATTCGCATGGGAGTTGTGGGCCTTCGTGGACGGGGGAAAAACCATATCGACGGTTTTCAAAAGCAGAAGAACGTCGAAGTCATCGCCCTGTGCGATACGGATGAAAACGTGCTCAGCCAACGCGCCATCGAGTTTGAAAAACGCTACGGCCGCAAAGTCAGAAAATACACCGATTATAAAGAGATGCTGGCCAATCCGGACATAGACACCGTCTCCATCGCCACCCCCAACCACTGGCATTCCATCATGGGGATTTGGGCCTGCCAGGCGGGCAAGGACGCCTACGTGGAGAAGCCCTGTTCCCACAACATCTACGAAGGCCGCAAGCTGGTTGAAGCGGCCCGGAAATACCAGCGTATCGTCGCCCACGGAACTCAAAGCCGCAGCACCCATGCCTTCCGCGAGGCCATCCAGCTGATTCAAGACGGCTACATCGGCGAGGTCTATTACGCCAAGGGCTTGTGCTACAAATGGCGTGACACGATCGGTCGCGCACCGAACAGCAAGCCCCCGAAGGGCGTCGACTACAACCGATGGCTCGGCCCCGCTCCCAACCGCGCCTACAGCAAAAATCGCCATCACTACAACTGGCACTGGCACTGGGATTACGGTAACGGCGACATCGGCAACCAGGGCGTCCACGAAATGGATGTCGCCCGCTGGGGATTGGGAGTCGGTCTGCCTTCGGTCGTTCAGGCTCAGGGCGGTCATTTCATGTTCGATGACGATCAGGAAACCCCAAACTGCCTCCTCGCCACATTCCGGTATCCCGAAGAGAACAAGATGATCGTTTTCGAGGTCCGCCATTGGATGACCAACAACGAACTGGGCGAAATCGCCGAGGGCGACCAGAACGTCGGCAACATCTTTCTCGGTTCGGAGGGAATTCTGCTGACGCACGGGTTCCGCCGGGGCTATAAAACATACTTAGGCCGTAACCGCGAACCGGGGAAAAGCGCCCAAAGCGGTGAGAATCATTTCGAAAATTTCATTCAGGCGCTCCGAAACCGCCGGCAGGAAGACCTGAACGCGGAAATAGAGGAAGGCCATCTTTCCGCGTCGATGTGCCATCTCGCCAACACGGCCTATCTCGTACAGCGCACGCTGCGTTTCGATCCCAAGAAGGAAAAAGTCATCGGCGATAACGAGGCCAACGCCTACCTGTACGACAAAGTCAGGAAATACCGCAAACCTTTCACCATCCCCCGCAAAGTTTAACCGCTTTCACTGAGATAAAACCAACTCACTCCTCCACCGAAACATCGAGTGGAGAGGTATTTTTCATCCTCCATTCAAACCGTTCCCTCGCGATGATTGCGAACTTCCATTATAATATATCGTTTACGTAAGAAACCGTTCAATACACCGAAGCGAATAGAAATTCAAAGACGACTGTTGAGTATCTGCTGCACCATGAAACAAGGGACCATCAAAAGCCGTTTGCTGGGAATCGATATCGATTCGTTGACCGCTCCGGAATTCTTAAACCGGATCGATCGGTTCGTCGAATCGGGAACGCCCCATCAGATCTCCTACCTGAATGCGGACTGCCTGAACCAATGCTGGTCGAATCCCTCATACCGGGAGGCTGTCACGCACTCCGATTTAGTCTATGCGGACGGGATGGGGGTGGTGTGGGCGTCGCGGCTGTTCGGGCATCCCCTGCCGGAACGCCTGAACGCCAACGATCTGCTTCCCGAATTCTGCCAGCGCGCCGAAGAGAAAAAACACCGCATCTTCTTCCTGGGCGGCCAGGACGGAATCGCGGAAAAATCGGCGAGCGACCTGAAAGCAAAATACCCCGGCCTGGAAATCGCCGGATGCCATCATGGTTACTTCACCTTGGAGGAAGAACCGGAAGTCATCGAAAAAATCCGGGACGCGAAACCGGATATCCTCATTGTCGGCATGGGCGCTCCCAAGCAGGAACGATGGATTCAGCAGCATCTCGAGACACTCGGTGTGCCGGTGGCGTGGGGAGTCGGGGGGCTTTTGGATTACTCGGCCAAAGGCTTGAAACGCGCGCCGGTATGGATGCGCAAGACCGGTTTGGAGTGGCTCTGGCGATTCGGCCTGGAACCCAAACGCCTCTGGAAACGCTACCTTTTGGGCAATATTCTATTTACCTTCCGGGTCGGTTTTCTGATTTTCGCCGACGCGATCATGGCCACGCTGGCTTGGTTCGCCGCGTTCTATATTCGGGCGTCGATTTTCCCCAAACTCGCTTTTCTGCCGGATTTCCTCCGTAAAGACCTGAATCCCATCACGAATTACATTTATGCGCTTCCCGTAATCGTTCTGACGTGGCTCGTGATATGTGCGTCACTCGATCTCTACCGTAGGCAGTTCCTGCGCACGACGCTGGATGAATTCACCGCGATCGTCAAGATGGCGTTTCTTCTCTTGATTACCTCGATGGCGGTGGCGTTTCTACTGAAAAACCTGGATTTGGGCCGGGCGGTGTTGATTCTTTCCTCCCTGCTGTCGTTTTTTCTGCTGTCGTCGTCGCGGGTGCTCTGGGCAAGACTGGAGAAAAGTCTGTTCGAAGAAGGCATCGGACGGGTTCGCTCGGTCATCGTGGGAACGGGGAAATATACGAAAGAAGCCATCGACCGTCTTCGGCTGGACCCCGATAAGAAATACGAAATTCTCGGTATTTTTTCGACGGAACCCACCGATGAAACGACCGTCTATAACCTGCCGATATTGGGCACGGTGGAGGATTTACCGGAGTGGGGGAAAAACCTGGCGGTGGACGAAATCTTCTTCGCCGCGCCGACGATGGAGAAACGCGATCTGCTCAACCTGGTCGTCTCGTGTGGAGAAAAAGCGCCGGTACGTCAGTACAACATTCTCACCGATATGTTTGGAATGATTACCGATCAAACGCTTTTCAATTCTGAAGACGACATTCCCTTCAAGGTGCTTCGCCAGGGTGGGCTTTCTCCTTTCGAAAAGACATGCAAGCGGATTCTGGACGTGGGGATGGCTGGATCGATGCTGATTTGCTCGCTTCCATTTTTCCCGCTGATCTGTTTGATCATCCGCCTCAGTTCACCCGGCCCGGCGGTTTTCCGGCACGAACGGATCGGGAAAAACGGCAAGCCCTTCATCATGTACAAATTCCGCACGATGTATCACGAAGTGAACGAGTACGAAGAAGCCCCCATCAAGAAAAAAGATCCTCGGATCATCCCCATTGGACGCTGGCTGCGTTCAACCAGTCTGGACGAACTACCTCAGCTCTGGAACGTTATTAAAGGCGAGATGTCGATGGTGGGGCCGCGTCCCGAAATGTCGTTCATTGTCGATCTGTACGAACCGTGGCAGCGGCGGCGGTTAACGGTTCTCCCCGGCATTACGGGATTGTGGCAAATCTGCGGGCGTAAGGATCTGCCCCTTCACTCCAACCTCGAATACGATTTCTACTATATCCAGAATCAATCAGCCCTTTTCGACTTTATTATCCTGCTAAAAACCATTCCCGTGGTTTTATTCGGGAAAGGCGCTTATTGAACCCAATATCCTTTTTCGATCCCAATCCATTGATATCGTTTGACTTCTGTCAATCCCTGGATTCGCGCTGATAAAAAAATGTCTCCCAGGGCAATTTTTCCTTGACAAACGAATACTTTGTATGATAAACATATATAATATCAAATTGTCATACAATCTTTTGGTTGGATTTTCTTTATTGAAGATGAACGATAAGTCGATTAAATCGATATAAAAATTAAATGTGTGAGTTCACATGGTAAAAGAAAAAAATCTCGACGAGAAACGAACGACACGCAATGCCCTCAGTACTGAAATCGCGAATCAACTCTGCTCCCAGATTCGGCGGGAGCGGATGAATTCCGGTACGTTATTGGGAACCGAAGCGAGTCTTGCCCAACAATTCAATGTCTCACGCACCGTCATTCGGGAAGCCATCGGTCAGCTGCGTGGTTTGGGAATTATTACAAGTCGCCAGGGACATGGCCTGAGTGTCGTCAGCGGCAATGCGATCGATACCATGGCCAAGGTTCTTGCTCCCGCGATGGATGACAAAGCGACCTGGTCCGAACTGTGTCACATGCGTTTCGTGCTTGAGATCGGGTCATTGCCCCTTGCCGTGGAAAGAGCCACACTCGATCAGATCGATCGGATGGGCAAACTGGCCGAAGAAATGCGAGCCATGCTCAAACCGGATCACTCGATCTCCTTAGAGGAAGAGGAACGTATCGCGCAAATCGAAATCGAGTTTCACGAGATGATTTTCATTGCCGCAGGTTCCGAGTTTACCGGACAATTCCATAGTGTTTTAGTTGAATATTTTTATGAATCGACGGGCAACAGACCCCATAGTTCGCTTCCGACGATCAAAGATATGGACGATCACATGAAACTCGTCGACGCAATGACCAGGCATGACACTGGCGAAGCAGTGGCCATTATGATCGACCACATTCGGCACACTCTATTATCTTAGTATCGATGATGGGCCAGTAATAAGTGAATAAAGTTAATACGGTTGAGCGTAGTAAATCATAGCGGGTATCTATTCGAGATAGGAGGTGGTGTATGGATCGTGATTTCTGGTGAGTCATTCAAACAAGGAAGGAGGTCAATTCTTTTTACTCGATGTTCACACAAAAAGAATGCTTCGTATCAGTCAGTACCGAAGTCTCATTGATTTACCTTCGGGAATTGAGAACGGCAACGAACTCAGAGCAGCTGAGAAGAAACGATTCAAGGAGAATGAAAAAATGAAAAAGATTCTACTACTCACCCTTATCATGGTAATGGGATTTGGGATTATCGCCGATGCCCAGGAAAAGAAAATAGCGGTCGTCGGTCGAATCTCATGGTGTCCCGGCAGCGAAGGCGCAACGTCAGACCGGGATTTCGATATCATGCATCAATTCAGCATGAGTGATGTGTCATTCGCGAAGGAAGTGGACAAGTGGGGCTATTTCTCCATTTTGATGCCGGATTACGTGGTTCAGTATATGCTGAACGAAGGCGAAGTTCCTTTCCCCGCTGGAGATGATGCCGATTATTTCCAATACGTCAATGACGGAATCTATATGTCGTATCCCACTTTTCTCCAGGACGAGGGATATATCCTGGTATGGAATACGGGAACCTGCTGGTCGTCGATCGGTCCCGCGTTGAAAGACGTGCCCGTTCCCGTCATCCAGGGGGAACACGTTAACCTGGGCGACCGGGATAATAAACTCGGTTCGACGTTTATCTTCGTCGGCGACCAAAGCGGTGACCGCAGTGGTGCCGCCGTGAAAACGCTCATGCTGACCGAGGAAGGGAAAACACATCCTCTGACATCCGGTTTCCCAGAGACATTCGATGTGTTCGGTGATGGCCCTAATGGCCCGCCTGAAAATGAGGGCAATGCCTGGCAAGGGATTCACGATCAGAGAGACAATGCCGCGAACGGAACGAAAGTACTGGCCGTGTATGCGGACAATCCCGATTTGGCGGCAGTCGCTGTCGTCGAAAAAGGCGACGCCTTGGCGGATGACACCCCCGCTCCGGCACGCCGTGTGATGGCATTTTACGGCGGAGGCAATGTCCGGCCCGTCAACGATGCCGGACAGCCGATGGAATGGGTCAATGTGGTCGATTACATGACGCCTGAAGGGAAAAACCTCCTTCGCCGCTGTGTTCAGTGGGCGGTCGGTGAAGAGATCACCCCAGTCAGTGAATGGTCACAGCAATAAGATCAACCACCAATTCGGCGCTCTCTCGCCGAATTGATTAGTCAAAAAAACGGGAACGCGCAGAAATGTCGATTCCCGTTTTTTTTGTGAAGAAATGGATGTTTGAACGCCGCGTAAACGAAAAAACAGAAAAAATCGCCATTCCACATGAACTTTGAAATGGGCTGTGTTATTATCTAATTGAGTATTATTCAAGAATAAACTCGCATTCAACCCGTTTCGACTTTTGAAATACGCACACGCGTATCGATGAAAATCACTCGATCGCTTTCGAGGGAATGCTTATGATTCTGCATACGATGACCTCATCTTCCGGCCCGGGCATGTGGGATATCTTCATGCCAGCCTGCCTGTGGGTGGCAAGCATGATGGTCGTGCTGTTTCACCGGTCCGGCATCCAGGTGCTGGGGATCACGATCGCGTGTATCGGATTGCTAACGCTTCTCGTTTACGGCAAAATCGTCATTCCCTGCAGCATGCTCATTTTCGGCCTGATCGTCCACACGTGCGGACGTCTATTGCTCCATTACAGGCGAAGGGGATAGAACGACTCTTGACGCAAACAAACAAACAATTTTTTTATTATTCAGGAGACCGTTATGGAACTGACCAATCTGCTCGAACAATTACTAGCCGGTGAATCACTGTCGCCGGAAGCCGCCGGGGAAGCGATATCAGCCGTGATGGGGGGCGAACTGACCCCAGCGCAAATCGCCGCCCTGCTCACCGCGCTGCGTGCCAAAGGGGAAACGATCGACGAAATCGTGGGAGCGGCCAAAGCGATGCGCGCCCATGCGGCTTCCGTTCAAACCAAACGAACTGGAATCCTCGACACATGCGGTACGGGGGGCGATAAAAGCGGTTCCTTCAATATCTCCACCACCTCCGCGTTGACTTGCGCGGGGGTGGGCGTTCCCGTCGCCAAACACGGAAATCGCTCGGCGACCAGCCAGTGCGGCAGTATCGATCTACTTGAAAAACTCGGTGTCGATGTGATGATCGATCCCGCCCGTATCGGGGCCTGCCTGGACGAAGTGGGAATCGGCGTCCTGTTCGCCCGCACGGTGCATCCCGCGATGAAACACGCCGCCCCGATTCGCTCGGAACTGGGATTCCGCACGATTTTCAACTTCCTCGGCCCACTCACCAATCCCGCCACACCGGATTATCAACTCGTGGGCATCAGCGATCCATCCCGCCTGGAAACTTACGCCACGTGTTTGCAGAAACTCGGCATTCAGCGCGCTTGGGTCGTCTGCGGTTCGGACGGGATGGACGAGATCACCCTGTCGGGACCGACGAACTACATCGACGTCACGCCCAACGCCCTGACTCCCGGCGTCATCTCTCCCGAACAGGCCGGACTTCAAACCGCCCCGATGGACGAACTCAAGGGAGGAACGCCTGAAGATAACGTGCAAATCACCAAAGACATTCTCGTCGGTAAGGACAAAGGTCACCGCCGCGACGCGGTTTTACTGAACGCCGGCGCGGCGCTGACGGTCGCAGGAAAGGCGTTGTCTCTCAATGAAGGAATCTCACTCGCCGCCGAGAGTCTCGATTCCGGCAAAGCCGCCGAGATCCTGGAAAAACTCATCCAATTCACCAATGCCTGACTCGGCAGAGATGGAACCAAGGAGGGATTTAGACAATCGATACGTGAGAAGTGGTGGGCGACTCCTTTTTTTGTCAGAATCAGGATGGCCAGGATTCAAGGATGAACAGGATAAAGACTTTTTTTTCTTTTTTTTAATCCTGCATATCCTTTTATCCTGGTGATCCTGATTCAAACAGACAAAGCCATACTAAGGCTCTGAAAATCCTCTTAGCTTCCGGCTCTGCCGATTGAGTCCCTCATTAGCAAAACTGATAACTGATAACTTTTATTAAAATGAAACGAATCGTATTTTGCGCTGCGCTGCCGAATGAATTGAAAGCGTTCTGCCGGGAATGGGGGATGCCGGTTCCCTCGAAAAAGGTACCGGTTCGTGAGTCGGTGTCCAGCGATATCTCGGTGACGGTATGCGTATCGGGAATGGGCCGGGAGAAGATGCAGAACCGGTTGGACTCGATCCAGATCGATTCCGCTTCGTGCTGGGTTTCGGTTGGATTCGCCGGGGCACTGAAGAATGAATACGCCGTCGGCGATTGCCTTGAAGGAAACGCGGTTTGCCTGCCATCGGGTGAAACGCTCGACGCCGATCCACCCTCCTTTCTTCATGAAAGCGCACTGTCCAGGCGGCTGGTCTGTGTGGATGAGATCGTTGCGTCTGACACGGAAAAACGGGAACTATTCGATCGAACGCAAGCGGATGCGGTCGATATGGAATCGGCGGCCGTGGCCGAACACGCCCGGTCGCGCGCGGAACCGTTCGCCTGGATCCGCGTTATCTCCGATTCGTTGACGGATGATATGCCCCGCGAGTTGGCGGGATGTATCGGCGAGGATGGATTTCCCTCCCCCTTCTCCGCCCTGCGCGTATTGGCCTTCAAACCAGCGCTGTGGCCAACCGTGATCCGGCTGGGGCTTCAAAGCCACCGACTGAGCACCTACCTGGCTAAGGTCATGCAGAATTTCCTTTCACCCTGAAAGCGGCAGTTACTCATAGGCGAGCATAACGAAACGGCAAAAAATCAATTTCCGGCCTGATAGAAATGAAACAAAATCGTCTTCAATCGTGACTAATCCATAGTATTGTGAAATCATTGAATTGATGGGGAAATTGGTGTTTGATAACCAATCACTAATCTCATTCAATAAACCAGTAACCATCATCTAAATTTCAGGATCAACCCTTTTTGAAAATGAACCGGGGGGACAGGGTAAATCCCGCTTTCGATCTCATTTTCATTGAACGGAAAGGAACTTGTTTCATGACGAAGAAAACACTTTTAAACCGCCGGGGATTTATCAAAACATCCGCCCTGGCGTTCCCCGCGATCGTCTCCGCCTCGGCGATGGGGGCGGACGGTCACACTGCGCCGAGCAACCGCATCGTAATGGGTTGCATCGGTGTCGGCTCGCAAGGCTCCGGTAACATGAGAGGTTTCACCCGCCGCTCGATGGCTCAGATCGTGGCCGTCTGCGACGTGGAACGCAAACACCGCGAAGGGGCGAAACGGACCGTCGACGAACGGTACGAAAATAAAGACTGCAAAGCCTACGTGGATTTCCGCGAACTGATCGGGCGGGGCGACCTCGACGCTGTCTCACTGGCGCTCCCGGATCACTGGCACGCCGTCGTCTCCGTCGCTGCCGCCAAGGCCGGGCTGGATATCTACGGCGAAAAACCGCTCGCCCGTTCGATCCGTGAAAGCCGCGCGATCTGTGACGCCGTCCACCGCTACGGGCGCGTCTGGCAGACCGGCAGCTGGCAGCGCTCACAGAAACATTTCCGCCACGCCTGCGAACTGGTGCGCAATGAAAAAGTCGGGAAAATCAAACGGGTGGAAGTCGGTCTCCCGACAGGAGGATCGACTGGAATCAAACCTCTCAAACCCATACCCGACGGCTTGGACTGGGACTTCTGGCTCGGACCCGCGCAGTACCGCGACTATTGCGATTTCGGGGGCAACCGCTGCCACTGGGATTGGCGCTGGATCATGGACTATTCCGGTGGTCAGCTGACCGACTGGGCGGGCCACCATATCGACATCGCGCACTGGGGTTTGGGCTTCGATCACACTGGCCCGATCGAAATCGAAGGCAAAGGATTTTATCCCGATGAAGGCCTTTACAACGCGCCCTACAAATATAGTTTCACGTGCAAGTACGAAAACGGCGTGACGATCGATGTCAGCAACCAAAACCGGGGCGGCGCGAAATGGTTTGGTGAAGACGGCTGGGTCTGGGTCGACCGGGGTGGCATCGATTCCTCGGACAAGAACCTGCTCAAAGACGAAGCCATCGGACCAAACGACATTCGCCTCTACAACAGCACCGACCACTCACAGAATTTCCTTGATTGCGTCGTCAGCCGCCAGGAAACGATCACCCCGGTCGAAGCCGCCTGCCGATCCATCAGCGTCGGACACCTGGGCGAAATCGCCATGCTCACCGGACGCAAAATCAAATGGAATCCAGAGACGGAGCGGATCGCCGGCGATCCCGAAGCCAGCGCATTACTAGGCCGCGCCTACCGCAAACCCTGGACGCTGTAAAACATAATGGATGAGAAAAATACGACAAAGGAACGAACCATGATCGATCAATTATTCTTAAAACGGCTCTATCGAACGGCGCTCGTGCTGGCGGTCTTCTCACCCGCTCTCACGCTCGCTTCAGGCGCAGCCGCCGCGCCCAAACTCACCGCCCTCATCATCGACGGGCAGAACAACCACGACTGGAAAGCAACCACGCCCGTCCTCAAAGTCATTCTCGAAGAGACGGGACTGTTCACGGTAGACGTCGCTACGTCACCCCCCGGCGGCAAACCGATGGACGATTACAAGCCAGCCTTCTCCAAGTACGACGTCCTCGTCATGAATTACACCGGCGACAGCTGGTGTGACGAAACGAAAAAAGCGTTCGTTGACTATATGGAGAACGGCGGCGGACTCGTGATCTTCCACGCCGCGGACAACGCTTTCCCCCAATGGAAAGAATTCAACGAAATGATCGCCCTGGGCGGCTGGGGCGGCCGCGATGAGAAATCCGGCCCGATGGTGCGCTACCGCGACGGGGAAATGGTTCTCGACCACTCGCCTGGACGGGGCGGAACGCATGGCGCGCAATGGGCGTTTCCGGTCGAAACGGTCAACGCCAGGCATCCCATCATGAAAGGCCTGCCGAAAGCATGGCGTCACGCACCCGACGAACTGTACGCCAAAATGCGCGGCCCGGCCAAAAACATGACCCTGCTGTCCGTGGCCAAATCGAGACTCACCCAAGAATACGAACCCATTCTCTTCACCGTTCAATACGGCAAAGGAAGAGTCTTTCACACCATGCTCGGTCACGCCGCCGAACAGATGCGCTCTGTCGGATTCGCCTTCACCTTGCAGCGCGGAACCGAATGGGCCGCGACCGGAAAAGTGACCTTAAAAGTGCCAGATGAATTCCCGATGGTGGATCAAGTCAGCCTTCGCCTGCACCCGATGTCGCTGGAAGCGATCAAGCAGTACGAATTCGGCGCAAGCCGCAAAGCGGTCACGATCGTCGAAGAGAACATTCGCATCGCCACGCCCAAGCAGTTGGAAAAGATCGAAATGATGCTGCTGGATGTGCTGAAAGACAATGACGCCACCTATCGCGGTAAACTCTTTGCCTGCCGGATGCTGCGGCGTATGGGAACCGACAAGTCCATCAATACCTTCGCCAAATTATTGAGTGACGAAAGCCTTTCCGATCCCGTCCGGTTCGCGCTTCAGGGCATCGCATCTAAAAAGGTCGATCGGGTTTTCCGAAGAGCATTGGGCAAACTGGATGGTGACTTGAAAATCGGCGTGATCGGCTCCATCGCCGAACGGGGAGACCGTCAAGCCGTTTCGTCCCTGCTGAAACTCATCCAACACGATAACACAGACATCGCCCGCGCCGCCATCGCCGCGCTTGGAAAAATCGGCACGGTCAAAGTCGCACTAGCCCTCTCCAAAACCGAAGTTCCCGAAAGCCTCGATAGGATACGTTACGATTCCATCCTGCTCTGTGCCGACGGGCTGCTCGCTGGGGGCAAGAACTCACGGGCAAAAAGCATTTACGACAAATTGACTGGTGACGATGTTCCAGCCATGATTCGTCTCGCAGCCTATCGCGGGATCATTCAAACCGACCGGGACAAAGCCGTCTCCACGATTCTCGCGTTATTGAAAGACAGCGATGCCGATTTATGCAAAGCGGCAGCCGGTCCGTTTCTTCGTGAGGTTCCCGGCAGCGAAGTCACCGAAGCGCTCGCGGGGCAGTTGTCTTCCTTCCCGTCCGAGTCTCAGGTGATGGTGCTGGCCGCGCTGGCGGCGCGAGGGGATCAAACCGCTCTGCCCGCCACGCTCGAAGCGGCCAGGAGCAGTGACGAAGCCGTGCAAATCGCCGCGATCCAGGCGTTGACGGCTTTAGGCGACGGCAGCGTCGTCGATAGGCTCGCTCAACTCGTTGTGGACGGGGGCAAGATCGGTGAGGTCGCCGAACAAACTCTCAGCCGGATGGGCGGCGAAGGAGTGGACAAGGCGATTCTGAATTGCCTGGAAAGTTCCAACGCTAAAATTCGTATCGCCGCCGTGCAAAGCCTGGTCGCCCGCCATAATAACGACGCGGTTCCGGCGCTCTTGAAACACACCAGCGATCCCGACGCGCAGGTTCGCAAAGAATCGCTAAGCGCCCTGACCGAGTTGGCACGTGAAGACGATATTCCCGCCCTGCTGAAACTCGCGGTCAAAACGGAAACGCCGAGAGACATCCGGCTGATCGAAGAGACTGTTCTGGCGCTCGCCGAACCGATGAAGAACGCGAACAAACGCACGCGCTATCTCTTATCGCAATTCGACAACGCCCCCGACACTGCGAAAGTCTCGTTGATCCGACTGTTGGGCAAATTCGGTGGCCGGAAATCATTCGATACGCTCAAGGGCGCGATGGATGATCCCAGCGAGTCGGTGCGTAACGAGGCCTTGCGCGCGCTCCAGAAATGGCCCGACACGTCTGCCCTGCGCTATCTGATGACTCTGGCGGAAAACACCTCCGACGACAAACAGCGCTCCAAAGCGATCTGGGGCTGCATCCACGCGATCGAACTGCCCAGCACCCGCACCATCAAAGAGACGTTGAAACTCTACGCCGATACGATGGCTCTGGCCAAGAGCAAATCGAATAAAGCCTCGATCGTCGAAGCCCTTGGCGAACGGGCCGATTTCGAGACGCTCGACTACCTGGAAGGCTTCCTGGAGGATAAAGACGTTGCCGACGAAGCGCGCGAAGCGTTTGGAGCAATGATAAAGAAACTCTCCGCCAGCGATCTGGACCGCAGTGAGTGGAAAGTGAAATCGTCCCATAACAGCCGCGAAGCAAAGAACGCCATCGATGACAACCAAAATTCCCGATGGTCCAGCAACACCTCGCAAGTGCCCGGTATTTGGTTTACGGTCGATCTCGGTTCGCAGCGTCAGATCGAACGGATCAAGCTCGACACCACCCAATCCTCACGCGACTATCCCCGTGGATACACCGTCTATCTCTCCAACGACGGTGAAAACTGGGGTGAACCGGTGATCGAAGGTAAGGGCACGAAAGCCATCACGGAAATCCCGCTCGATTTCCGTAGTGGACGTTTTGTCAAAATTCTCCAGACGGGTAAAGTCAACGGCTTGCATTGGTCGATTCACGAGATGTGGATCGACGCCGTGTTCGACACCGAAAAACTCAAAAGCGCCAAAGAAAAGTTAGAGCACCTTGAGAGCAAGTAGAGCTAATCCAACAAAGTAAAATCGATCCAATATAATCAATTGCCAACGCGCCACGGAACATAATCCCGTGGCGCGTTTTTTCCTTCATTTGCATAAGGAATTAATGAAAATTACTTTTATGCTTATAACTTGTTCATAGGGATATTTCTTAAAAACAAATAAAGAATCTAGGAGTAATTATTCGGATAACGATTGCTACTGAGCAATCAGCATCATTAACTGATGCGGCTCGGTAGTGGATGGGTGATGCATGAGGATGTCCTGCTTGCCGTCCTTGTTGAAATCCACCAGCCAGATGTTTTCCTCGTTGTCAGGCAAGGCGGCCGTCACCTTTTGGGGATTCCGCTCGAACAGATCAGGTCCCGACACACCGATAAAGACGTTCAGCTCATTCCAGTTCTTCCCCACCAGCAAGTCTGCGTGTCCGTCGCCGTTCACATCCCCGAGCAGTACTGCTGGGAAGAAGGGGCCTCTTCGTCTGAAGGGATTTAAGTTCGGCCTGATTTTGCGTGTGGTAGTGGGCTTGCCGGGATAGACGCCGCCTTCATTGCGGTAGAACTCGAGATCCAACGCAATGGAATTACCAACGAGTGCGCGCATCATCCCGCCGCCTCCCACGATGACGTCTCTGAATGTAATGTCGACCTGGCCATCACCATCGAAATCCTGAAACCATTGGGACGAGTATCCAGAGTGCTGCAATCCTCCAGCTTTTCCATGCGGTTGGATCGCCATGCTGACGTCCCGTGCGAACAAGGTCCCGTCGGGTGTTGGCGCGCCGAAATGCACCTCGTACCGCCTGCGCTGTCTCAGTAGGCTCCGGCCTTCCAGTGACTGAGTCACCAGGTCGGCCACGCGGTCGCCATTCATGTCACGGAACGAGTGCAGCACCGTTCGCTTCGTCTTCTTTCTGAATCCAGAGAGAAGCGAGAACGTGCTCTCGCCGCTGAATCCGAACATGAGCGAGTAATCCCCGTCAGAGTCGAAGGGCACATCGGTAGTGAAGGTCTCGGACACAGGGGAAAACAGCCCGCGCGTGTCCTGGTGATAAACGTCGAAGTGGTCCTCGTTCCAGAACACAAGGTCGCTGCGGCCATCCCGGTCGTAGTCCATCTCGTGGACACGGCTCTGATACCAGGGGATAGTCATGGCGGTTATACCCACCTTGCCGTAGCTGCGCGAATTATCAAAGGCAATCTCATCGAGATACGGTTCGGGGGGACCGAGTTTCAGAGGAGTGGTGAACGTGCCGTTGCTCAATTGCGTGGATATCCAGAAGCCATCGGTATCCGACACCACCAGATCGTCGCGGCCGTCGCGGTTTACGTCTCGAGTGATGTCGACATGGGGGATTCTGTCCTCGTGAGCCGCCTTGTAGTTCGTAGCGGTTTCCACCAGCGCCCGTTCAACCGCTGATTCGGGATCGAACCAGTTCAGGCGGCCGCGCTCGTACGTAATCAAGCGGTCGCATCCACCGATGTTGGCCACGTCGACAAACATCACTTCGGGACGCATCGGTGCATCGAGCATCAGCGGCCAGGTTCCATCGCCGAACGCGTAAATGCGCAAACGGCGATCGTTGTTCTCACCGATGTTCAGCACGGCAAGTTCCGCAGTAGCATTACCGAGAAAGAATCCCGGCAAAACAGTCTGGCTTTTCGCGAAACCGGTGACGGCTTCATACTGTTCGAAAATGATTTCAGCAACGTCAGGAGTGCCTTCACCATGCAATGAGTAATGAACACATCCTGCCAGCCCAATAGTGCAAGTGATGACGACCAAGGTTCTAATCCAATTCAACGGTCTTGTTTTGTCGAAACGGTTACCCATTTTTTGATTTCCTCCAGATTCAGATTCTATTGATTTTTATGTTTACATATAGAATATACATAAATAAACAAATATGTCAAATAAAAAATATTTTTTTTCATTACCGTTTCGACATGATTATTGCGTTGTTTAGTGTAAATATAGACAATTCTTGATGTTATCGAAATTTTGGTCTATAAAAAAATTGAATTAAAAATCATATTTTTATGGAGAATGTTCCATAAATCGACTGAGGTTCAATAAAAATAACCAAATCCTCCCTCTATCTCATTCACTCCCAACAGCAGCCCCATAATCCATAAGGGAATTACTTTTTCTCCCATGGGGGATGGATCGTTTGGGTTTCCTGCCCGGTAACGGCGGAGACTTGGACGCCTCCGCCATTGGCAGTGTAGAAGAGGCGGCCGTTCGATGCGAAGGCCCCGACACACTCCAGCACGTCCACTTGTGGCCCGGTCGAGACCATCTTGACGTCGTTCGACAGGTCGTAGAGGTCCATGTTGGACCCGATCAGGTACGGCTCGGAGATGTTGAAGCGGGTACAGCTGTAGTTTTCACTCATCGTCGCGACGATTTTCCCGGTCTCTTTATCCAGAAGATAGCTGTCTTCGTATTGGGCGTGAGTGAAAAGGAATCGCTTCCCGATCGTCACGGCGTGAATGGCGCGTTTGACCTGCTCGGATTTCCAGATCAGCGAACCGTCGCGCGCGTCCAGGCACCAGACACGGTTGATCTTCCCCTCGACGGGATTGTAGCCGCCCAGGTATAAGCGTCCTTTCTCACCGGTAACAGTACAGCCCGCATGGACGCAGTATTGGTTCGTCGACCAGAGAATTTCACCAGTTTCCGGTTTAAGCGCCGCCGTAACACCTTTGGCATCGGCGAATCCACGGCGTTTGTTCGCCGAGTCCCCGAAGTAGCAGGAATAGTAGAGCGTGCCGTCCATCAGGCAGAGTCCCCCGTCGTCTCCCCCCGAACCGAACTCGGAGAATTCCTGGGTCCAGACCTCGTCCCCCGTCTCCAGGTTCCAGGCGCGAACGAGCGGTTTGTGATCCTTGGGAAAACCGAATGTGCTTTGATGCTCGAACAGCCAGTTCTTGCCCGTGAATTTCCCCGTGCTGAAGGGATAGATCGCGAGGTTCTTATAAACGATGGGGGGCATTTGGCGGTTCCAACTCGGCGAACCGGAGAACGGCGTTTCCCAGAGCAGGTCGCCGGTCGCCGCGTCCAGACAGCGTAAGATCGATTTTTCGAGTCCGGCCTGCGGAACCAGTAACCGGCCCTGATGGAAGATCGGCGAGGTGAACGAGATATGCACACCGGGCCAATAGCGCCGCCATAGCATACGCCCGGTTTCCTGCTCGACAGCGAATATTTGCCCTTCGGCGGTGTGTGTGTACAGGCGGCCATCGCCACAGACGGAGAAGTGTTTGACCGTTCCCTTATAGCGCCGAATCCACGTGATATCGAACGGCGGTTCGAGGCCCTGATCGTTGGCGTTGGTGTTGGCCAGATCGCTGAAACTGGTGAAACGGTTATATTTCGACGCGGTGCGGGTTCCCGTCAACGGACTGCGAATACGATGGAGTTGAAGGTCTTTGGTTGGAAGCGGGACGCGGCCATTCGGGCCGAACGCATAGAGATAGCCGTCCTCGCAGCCGAAATAAACCCGTCCATCGCAGACAGCGACCGGCGCGGTAATTGCCTTTCCGAACGCAGTCTTAAACGATTGGACTTCCCCGCTCTCGGACAGCGGCACTATATTGAGGCATCCGTCCAAACTGCCATAAACTGCGTGATCCCGCAGAAGCACCGGCGGGGCGATGGAGGGATAACCGCCCAGGGAGTGCGTTTCCTTCTCCGGCGAATGTTTGCAAAGACCGAAATTCTCTTCCGGACGACAACGGTAGACATCATCCCCCCGCACGCTGACCGAACAGAAACTGAGCGACCAGGGCAGATTATCCCATGTGAGAGTTCCGGGGACTTCGCGTTTCTCCACCTCACCGTTGTGAAGCCGCATGACATCCACTGCCCCGCGATTGTCCCGACGATGCCACTGCCGATAGACCGCACCGTTTTCACCGATCGTCAGACCGAGCGTGGCGGGGCTTTCACGACGTTTGTCGTTTTGCTTGTATAGATTCAGCACGTTGGGCGAATCACCGGAATCTTCCAGCCAGACGAGCGCGCCCCCCGCCGGGATGACGAGTCTCTTGCCGTCGGCGGCGATGTTCCTAACGCAGCAGAACTGGTCCTGCCAGGTGACACGGCCTTTTTTATGCTTCAGCCAATCCGCGCCGCTCCATCGATCGCCCTCGAATTTCAGCGCCTCTTTAACGAAATCCCAGGTCCAGCAGACGGTTCCGTTGGGTTCGAGCGCGTACACGTTCGATCCAAGCGTCGCGAAATAGACACGGCCCTGCGAGACGACGGGCGCGCTGAAAATCGGTTCGCCGCACTCGATCTCCTTGACTGTGCTTCCGGTCGTTTTATTAAGAACGTAATACGTGCCCGCCATCGTTCCGAAATGTAGGTAGTTTCCCGCGACGGCTGGAGAGGAAACGTTACTGCAATTGGCTTCCCCACCACGGCTCTTGAAGGTCCAGAGAACCGTCATCGTTTCGGCGTCGATACAAAAGGCGACTCCCGAACCGTCGACGATGTAGACACGGCCTTCCGAAACGGCCGGGGCCGTGAATATGGCATCCGTCAATGGAACTGCGCCGATCAGACCGAGCGACGGTGAAACGCTTCGGTCCGGTGCGTTACCCGAATGGCGGGAATCGAATTTGTACTGCGGCCAGTCCTCCCCGGCCATCGATACCACCGGTAGAAAGACTGCCACGGAAAGTGCGAGCAGTATGAGAAATCGTTTCGACATAACGGAACCTCCAATTTCGGTCAAATGAATGATTCTTTCTACGATCATTCTATTATACTATCACCATTACGATCCCTCTTTCTATCGCGATTGGCCGGTTCTCGAAAAAAACAGTCTCCAATCCACATTTCATCCGCTTTGCGTTCGGCTTGAATCGGTGTTCAATAAAGACGAATCATGACTCAATCTCCAAAGACTCAACGAAGGCCAAGGATCGATACTCATCCATGAATGCATCACCGACATCACTCGAAAAACGTTTCCGGCAAGAGTTGAATACGCCGCAATACGAAGCAGTGACGCATCAGGGTAGCTCTCTGCTGGTCCTGGCGGGAGCGGGCAGCGGGAAAACCCGCGTCATCACCTATCGGATCGCGTATCTGATCGAAGCCGAACGCCTCGCCCCCTGGAACATCCTGGCCGTCACGTTCACGAACAAAGCGGCCAAGGAGATGCGCGACCGCGTCTCGATCCTGCTGGGAGGCGTATCGCGCGGGCTGTGGATCGGGACGTTTCATTCGATCTGCGCCCGCATGCTGCGTGCTCACGGCCAAGCCATCGGGATCGATCCCCGCTTCACGATCTACGACCGGGGCGATCAGACCGCAGCGGTTAAACAGGCGAAAACACGCTGCAATGTCGGAAGCGATAAAGAATTCAAGCCTGCCGCCATTCTGCACCAAATCTCCCAGGCCAAAAGCCGGTTTGAAGGCCCAACGAAACTCGAAGACGACGCCGATAACGATTTCGCGCTTCAAATCGCCAAACTGTATCGCGAATATCAAATTATCTTGCAAGAGAACAACGCGCTGGATTTCGACGATCTGCTCGTGCGGGGCGTCAAACTGCTTGCGAATGATCCCGAAGCGGGCGGCGTATACCGCAAACGATTCCGGCACGTCCTGGTGGACGAGTATCAGGACACCAATCACGCCCAGCATCTTTTTCTGCACGAGTTGGTGAAAGATCACCATCGAATCTGCGCGGTGGGGGACGACGACCAGTCCATCTACCGATGGCGCGGCGCGAACATCGAGAACATTCTGAATTTCAACACCGCCTACCCGAATACAAAAATCGTTCGGATGGAACAAAACTACCGTTCGACGAAAACCATCCTCGCCGCCGCCGCCCACGTCGTGAAAAACAACACGAACCGCCACCCCAAAACCCTCTGGACCGATGGCGAAACGGGCGAAAAGGTAAAAATCATCAACCTGTTCGACCAAAATGCTGAAGCGTACTGGATCGGCGATGAGATTCAACGCCTGAATTCGGAGCAGAAAATCCCCTACGGCCATCAGGCCATCTTTTACCGCACCAACGCTCAGTCGCGTCTGTTCGAGGAAGAATGCGTGAAGCGGGGGATTCCCTACTCGATCGTCGGGGCCACCGCGTTCTATCAGCGAAAGGAAATCAAAGACGCCATCGCCTACGCCCGGATGCTCGTTAATCCGTCGGATGTCGTTTCGTTCGAGCGGATCGTCAACGTGCCGAAGCGTAAACTGGGCAAAAAATCCGTCCAAACCCTGATCGATTACGCCAGCCGAACGAAAATTTCCATCCTGCAAGCGGCGGCGGGTATCTCCAGCGTGGGACGCGAATCGGGACTCGGCCCCGCCGCTCTCAAAGCCTTCGACCGCTTTGCCCGAATGATCGATCGTTGGCGTTCCCTCGCCGCAGACCTTTCGCTGCTGGATTTAGTCGAAACGATCCTGAGAGAAAGCGGCTACCTCGCTATGCTCGAAAACAGTCTCGATCCCCAGGACCGCGCCCGCGAGGAAAATCTGGAGGAATTGGTCGGAGCCATCGGGATTTTTGAAGAGGATTTCTTAACCGAACAGGATGCATCCATCAGTTCACTGGTGACGCTGCAAGCCTATCTGGAAAATGCGGCCCTCGTCTCCGATGTGGACCAGATGAAAGACAGCGACGAAGCAGTGATTATGATGACCCTGCACGCGGCCAAAGGTTTGGAGTTCCCGGCGGTCTACATGGTGGGGATGGAAGAGGGATTATTTCCGCACGAAAGATCGCTATTCGCCGAAACCGACGCCGAGATGGAAGAGGAACGGCGTCTCTGTTATGTGGGAATCACACGCGCCCGGGAGCGGATTTACATGACGCACGCCAGTTCCCGAAGGATTTACAACCAGCAGGACGATCATCGAAGGATAAGCCGTTTCATCGACGAGATTCCCCAGGACTATAAAGAAACAATCAGCTGCAACTCGGCGATGGACCATCTCATCGAACCCATCGGCGAGGATTTGGAGGGCAAAGATAACTGCTTCGTGCCCGGTGATATGGTCAATCACCGCACGTTCGGTTTCGGAGTAGTAGTCGCGGTCGAAGGCGAAGACGGAAACGCCCGGATCACCGTCGATTTCCAGCAGTGGGGTGAGAAATTGCTAGCCCAAGCCTACGCCCGCCTAGTGAAGGTTTAAATTGTAGCGTAGGCTTCCAGCCTGCATCGTTAAGTCAAAATGCAGACTGGAAGCCTGCACCACAAGGTTTATAGGTCGAAAAACGTGACCCACCCTACCTTACTTAAATCACGATATGATAGAATGTT
>CAZSIZ010000010.1:0-40083 GCA_964606645.1 uncultured bacterium | reverse complement strand
GGCTTCGAGGTTTCCCACCTTAAATCACTGTCCGAATTTTGGGGTACATTATAAGAATCGGTCTTAAAATTCAGATAACTGAACTCCTGGAGTCGAAAATTAATTTTCAGAATGAGATCAAAGAATACAAGAAAGTAATCGAAGGATTAAAAATAGTTACCAACGCATTACGCCTGGATATTGAAATGATACCTTTATTTACTGAATTTAAGCGTTCTGATGTTTCAATAGAATACATTAATTTACTTCCACCCAAGAAGGAAAAATATTTTCTGGATAAAAATGAAATAAAGGTTCTTGCTGAAAAATATGGATTACAAGAAAAGAAAGATGACCCTCAGATTTCCTTTAATGATGGTGATTATACATGGTGGAATGAGTAACCATATCCGGCATGGAGAATAAAGATCGAATTTTTAGCACATCGAATCGTGCTTGATGAAGCAAATAAAAATGAATTCATTTTTCGTGAGAATGGACATTGGTCATTTTGGACTAAGCCGGTCTATTCTGTTCTTTTGGAGATAGCACAAGAAAAATGGGGAGAATGAATCATCCTACAAAAAATCACAAAAACGGAATTATGAATCGAGGATGCGGCCGGTTTGCATCTGGATGATGCGGTTGGCGGTTTGGTCTGCGGATGTGCTGTGGGTGACGAAGATGACTGTGCCGCCCGCTTTTTGGTACTCGGACAGATGGCGGATTACCTCGGCGGCGTTGTCGGGATCGAGGTTGCCGGTCGGTTCGTCGGCGAGGATCAGCGTTGGCTGATTGATGAGGGCGCGGGCGATGGCGGCGCGCTGCCGTTCTCCGGCGCTCAGTTCGGCGGGAGTGTGATGTTCTCTGCCCGACAGGCCCAGTTTTTCAAGCAATTCGAGAGCCGTTTTCCTCGTGTTTTGAGCGGTTCCGTTCCGGGAAGCGGTCAAGACGTTCTCCAGAGCAGTCAGGTAGGGGATCAGGTGGAACATCTGGAAAACGAAGCCGATGTTTTTCGCGCGGAATTCGGCCCGGTCCTTGACGCTCAGGGCGTAGGGATCGACGCCGCCGATTTGGATCGTGCCGCGTGTGGGGTGAAGCATGCCCCCGATGGCGAGCAGCAGCGTGGTTTTGCCGCAGCCGCTCGGCCCCCGAACGACGGTGAATTCGCCTTCGTCGATGTGCAGGGCGATTTCGTTCAGGGCGTTGATTTCGCCTTGGCGGGTTTTGTAGGTTTTACTGATGTCGTTAAGTTGAATCATAGTTTTCAAACCTTGTTCTGTTTTCCCTCACCCTAATGGAATCACGCAGGTTTCAGGATTTAGGGTTTAGGGATTGTTGGTCTAACAAAATTATCGAAAAATCGATTCGCGATTGCGTTATTGCCCTCACCCTAGCCCTCTCCCAGAGGGAGAGGGGATTGCCCTGGGCTTCTTCCAGATCCCTTATTCTTCCCGGAGAACGTCTGCGGGGTCCTGCGTGCTGGCGGTGGCGGCGGGGATGAAGCAGGACAACGCCGCAAACGCCGGAGCACCGATCAGTGACCAGACGAGTAATCCGTAGATGGGAGAAATGGTTTTCGCCGTGACTTTAAAAATGTCCGGACCGTATAGCAGCGCCAAACCCGTCCCGGCCGCGAATCCCGCGACGGCGCCAACGAGACCGATCAGGACAGATTTGCCTAAAAAGAGCCAGGCGATCTTGCCGGAACTGAATCCCAGGGCGCGCAGAATCCCGATTTCCTGCCGACGCTCACGGGTGTTGAGCATGGCCAGCGCGCCGATCCAGACCGCGCAGACGATCACGACGAACGGCATAATCAACGCGAAATAATCATTCATCAATTCCCGCTGCCGGGTGCGCGCTTTTGCGATGGCGCGTTTTTGGATTACTTTCACATCCGGCAGCATCGTGGCCAACTGTTCGCGCAGGAGATCGAGGGGATCGACGCCGGGGATGGCGCAGTAGCAGTTGAGCGCCTGGATTTCGTTGATTTTCCCGTCCATATCGAGTATTCGTTGAACGTCGCTGAGGGCGGCGAACACGCGGATGTCGTCTTCGCTTCCCTGCTCGGCCAGGCATTCCTTGACGGTGAATGATTCGCCGAGAATCTCGACCGAATCACCCTTGGAAAGTTTCAGGCTGTCAACCAGTTCGTAACCGACGTAGACCGTTCCGGGGGCGATGGTGAAGATCATCGACGATTTTTTCTTGCCGACCGGCGAGACTTCCGGGGCAATTCCGGTCAGGAAGGCTTCGCGTCCGTTCCAGGAAAATTTTTTGTAGATCGTCGCCAGGAGGTGGGTGTAGAGAAGCCCTTCCTGTTGGGCGATGGTTTTGACATATCCTTGGGGGATGACTTTTTGGGAATACCCTCTGGCATAGAAATGGTCCATATCGGTATCCTGGGAGACGATGCGCAGGTTGTAGCCCATGTCACGCATGAGACGGATGGTCTCGCGTTTCGACGCCTCGCCCGTGGTATAGAAAGAGACGAGAAATGCGACGGCTGTCGTTACGGCCAGAACGCTGAGAAGGAAGTTGAACTTTCGGTGGACAATCTCTTTCAGAATTAATTTGAATACACTCATGACGCTTTTCCTCTGGCTCGAATGACAACCGCTAAACCCACGGCAGCGATCAGGACGGCAAAACATCCCAGAATTAAATAGGCGAGCGATAGAGTCGATTGGTCTTCTTGAACGGCTGGTTCCGAAATGGTTTGAACGACAGGTGTCGGAGTGGGGGATTGGTTGGCCGCGATGACCGCTCCGAGGTCCGGGGTGTCGGATAGGGGGGATTCTATTTTATCCGAGGTGTCCGCACCGATCGTGATTTCGCTATAGCCCAGCAGCGGATCGCTATACGATGTGGTGGAAATGGCGTCGGAGCGGCGGGCGGAACCGGTGTACGCCATGATCTGGCTGATTTCGGTTTTGACCATCGGACTTTCCGGATCGAAGCCGAGGTTCTTCGCCATCCGTTTGAGAGTGGTGTCGTTCCACTGGAAAGGGAATCGTGTTCCCATCATCCAGCTGCGGTCCAGGCCGCATTCGCAGGAGAGGCCGATGACGGCCAGGGTGTTGTAGAGTTCCATCGCGATGGCGGCCTCGCCTTCGAGAAGCGGACCGATTTTCCGTCCGCGTCCGTATAGAACGGCGGCTGCCGGTTCGCGAAGATTTGCGGCGTCGATTCCCAGGCTCCAAAGCAGGATTTTTTCCTCCTCGAAGGACGCAGGCGTGATTTTGAGAAACTGGGGTGGGAGATCGATTGCTTTGGGTAATAAATCCATGTTGTTTTTTACTTTTGTAATTGTGCCGATCATTCCCTTTTCGACCCGCGCATTGGCTTCCTTGTCCCGGCCCTCGATCATGAGCGCAACGCCGAAGGTTTGGATGCACTGTTCGACGATTTTCTCCCGCATGGGGGAATCGACGATCGTATCCAGCACACGCCATAATCCCTCTTTGAAATCCGAAGCGGGTAGGGGGATTTCCATCGAGCGGCCATCGGGTGAGACGAGCACAGCGCATGGGAAAGTGCGATCTGTCTGGCGGGGGAGATACTCCAGAGCGGCGTGATCGGTTTGCTGGGCTACGTTGACGGCTTCGGCGCGGATATTGCTGTCCAGCAGGGCCGCGTAGGAGATTTGCTTGAATTGATCGGCAATCTCATTCGGCGTGGTGTTATCGATGTAGGCAAAGAGGTAGTAGGGACTCGGATCGAATTCAACGAAGCCGACATCGCGCACGTTGAAGCGGCAGGCGAGGGCGGGCATCGCGACGAGCAGGGAGAGCAGACAATAGACAATGCGTTTTAGCGAATTTCCGTTCATCATTCTCTCGAATCGATTGGGTAACCGACTTTAATATTCTACACGGTCGATAGCCATTATTGAATCGGCTTGAAGGAAGACCATAGCATCTTGACGGCGACGATCAATAGAAAACAGGCGAACCCCATCTGCAAGGCACGATTGGAGAGACGGCCAGCCATCGTCGCCCCGACGTTCGCGCCGATAACAACGGCGATCATAAGGATGAGAATGAGTTTGAAATCCAAATGGATTTCGGGATTGAGGTGATAGCGAATGGCTCCCATCAGCGCCATGGGAACCATGATAGCGAGAGCGGTTCCCTGGGCTTCCTTCTGCGGGATCGAGGCCAGTAGCGTCAAGGCGGGGATCACGACGATCCCGCTGCCCACGCCGAACAAGCCGCTGACAATTCCCGCTCCCAAGCCGAGTAAGAGATACATCCCGATTGAAATTGTCGTCAATTCGATTGGCATAATGATTCACTCCTTCAATGTTCGGATTCAATAGGACCGCATGTCGGGCAGTCGGGATTTCGGTTGATCTGGATTTTACGGAACGTCATGTCCCGCAAATCGAGGGTTAATAATTGGCCCTGAAGCGTCGTTCCGATTCCAGAAATTATTTTGATGGCTTCCATTGCGCCCAGACAGCCCACGGTCCCGGAGACCGCGCCGAAGACAGGGAACTGGCGTTTCCACATCGGCGGTTTTTCGGGGTAAACGCAATTAAGGCAGGGCGTTTTTCCGGGGATAATGGTCGTAATATGGGCGTCGAGTTCGTCCATGGCGCATTCGATCAGCGGTTTGTTCTGGCGGACGGCTTCTTGGTTCATCAGGAAGCGTTCATCGAAAAGCGGGGCGCAGTCGATGACGAGATCGGCCTTGGAGACGAGGGATTCGGCGTTGGTTTCGTTGATGTTTTCTCCCACCGCTTCGATCGCCATTTTGGGATTCAATTCGGACAGACGGCGTACGATGGATTCGATCCGGGGTTTGCCGACCCAATCGTAGGTCATAAGCAGTTGGCGGTTGAGGTCGCTGTGTTTGACGTTGCCGCCGTGGGCGACGATCAAACGGCCCACGCCGGCGGCGGCCAGTTCGTAGGCGACGACACTGCCCAATCCCCCGGCGCGCGAAATCAGAACCGACGCGCCTTTCAATTTTTCCTGCCCCGCTTCACCGAAGCCGGGAACCCATATCTGCCATTCGTAGATGCTTTTTTCTTCCTGAGTCAGTGGCCGAGTCGATTCCATGAGCGTCTCCTTCGATCATCCTCCGGCGATGGGTGAAAGCAGTTCGAGGGTGTCGCCGTCCTTCAATTCGAGGGGCTGGTTGGCGTCGATTTGCTTGCCGTCGAGGACGAGCAGCAGGGTTGGATGGACACAGCCTGCTTCGTTCAAAACGAATTGGCGAAGCGGATCGCCGTAATCGTCCGCGATTTTCCGGATTAAATCCGGGATGGAGCACCCCGGTTCGACCTCGACTTGAAGGGATGAGAGATTGGCTTGGCGTTTGATTTGGGAGGAAAATTCAATGTTGATTTTCACGATCGGCCTCCTTTCCAAAAGGTTTAAGGATGAACGGTTTCGGCTGGACCGGCTGCCGTTGAATTCATTTGGGCGATTGAGGACACAGTCTGCGGTTCATCGCCGTTGAGCGAACTGAGTTGAACCTGGCCGTCTTGCATGATGAAAATGCGGTCGGCCAGGGTATTGGCTTCTTGAAGGCTGTGGGTGACGTGGAGCGTGGTGACGCCGTATTTTTCACGGATGGAGCGCAGCAGACGGTACATCGATTCTTTCATGGCTTCGTCCAAGGCGCTGAGCGGTTCGTCTAAACATAAAATTTGGGGATGGAACGACAGCGCCCGGCCCAACGCAACACGCTGGATTTCTCCGCCGCTTAAGCCTTTCGGTTTTCGGTCGAGCATAGGGGTGATCTCCAGCAGGTCGGCCAGTTCGTCAACACGCTCCCGTATTTCCTTGGCATTCCATTTCCGAATAGAGAGGGCCAGCGATAGGTGATTGCGAACGGTCATCGTGGAAAAGAGGGCGGCGTCCTGGGGAACGTAACCGATGCCGCGATGGGCGGGTTTTAATTTCGTCACATCGCGATCCATCAATCGGATACGGCCAGCCGTCTGCGGTTTCAATCCACAGAGCGATTCGAGGACGGTCGTTTTTCCACAGCCGGTTTTTCCCATGAGTACACCGTACTGGCCGGTCGGAATCTCGAACGAAATTCCTTGCAGCGAAAAACCGCCAACTTGGATGGAAAGATTTTCAACGGATATCATCGTATCAGTATTTTATCCATCGGCTCCTCGACACCGTAGACTCGCACAATAATCAGAATGGCGACCGCCGCGAAGACCATGATGAGTGAAATAGCGACCGCCGCCTCGATATTTCCGATGCTCATTTCCAGGAAAACGGAGGTGGAGAGCACTTCGGTTTTCAACCGGGTTGCGCCGGAAAAGATCAGAATCGGTCCGAACTCGCCCAGCGATCTCGCCCAGGCCAACGTGGCCGCTGTCAGGATTCCCCGCCGGGCTTCGGGGATCAGCACCATCCAGAACGCCTGGCTTCGGCTGCAGCCCAGGGTGAGCGCGACCTGTTCCTGACGGGGATCGATCTGCGTGAAGGTCGCGGACATCGTGCGTACGGCAAACGCGCAGGCGACCATGAATTGCGCCAGAATCACGCTCGGAATTTCATACGTGACGGGAATAATACGCTCGACGAAATGGCCCAGAGGCGTTTGAAAGAGAATCAACAGGCTCAACCCGATCACCAGCGGGGGCAGAACGATGGGGATATCCAGGATGGCGTCGATCAGGTTTTTGCCGGGGAACTTGTACCTCGATAAGAGATACCCCACCGGCACGGCAACCCAGAGCGATAGAATCGTTGTTAAACTGCACGACAGCAGACTGAGTTTGATAGCGTAACGGATTTCGGGGCTGCGCAGCACCGAGAGAATGTGTGCGGGCGATGTGTAAGCCATGTCCGCCACCAGCATGGCGATAATTAAAAAAACATACACGCCGCTGATGAGCCAGAGGCACACGATGAATGGGAAATCGGACGCGCCACTGGGAGCGTCGCGTGTCACATCACCGTTCATGGATTGGTTCATTGGTTTTTCTGCCCCGCGCGCCATCGGAAACCTGTCGATTCGAAAGAGGATTGTGATTCCGCCGATAGGATGGTCTCCAACAGGCGGTTCATCAAGTGTTGATTGTCGGAATTTCTGCCGGTTGCGTACGGTTGAATGGCCAGGGCTTTGGGATGATCGATGGTGACAACATCGAGATGATCGCGCACTTTGGAGGTGTTGGCTTCGTAGACCACAACGGCGTCCAGCGAGCCGGTGCGGATTTGATTGACCAGCATGTCGGCGGTTGGCGTGCGGGATTTGACGTTTTTCGAGACGGCTTCATAAAGGCCTGCGTCTTCCAGCAGATTGCGGGTCAATGCGCCGAGGGCGCTCTGTTCGGGATTGGCGACACCGATGCGGAGACCCGGTTTCGTCAGATCGTCCATCGTCTGAATGGATTTGGGATTCCCTTTCGGCACGACGATAACCATGCTGGTTTCGGCGACATCGACCGAATCGAGAAAGAGATCGGTCACATCGTCCATAAAGGAGACGTCGCAGGCGAAATAGGCGTCGGGGCGCTGTCCCGCTTTCATCATACCGACGAGGATCCCGCATCCGTTGTAGACCGTTTTGAAGGAGACGCCTTCCCGTTCCTGGAATTGTTTCAACGTTTCTTCGATCGCAACCCGGTTGACTCCGCCGCTGAATAAAACGACATCTGGCGTAATCGCCCAGATATCGCCACGGATCGTTTGATAGCCCCGCTGTTTGAATTCGAGAAGCCCCCGGTCGCGCGCGCCTAGATAACGGGCAAACCGCAAAGCCGCCGTTGGATTCTTGGCACTGCCCAATACACCGATAGTGACGTTTTGAATCCCTTTGTCCAATTCGGGGATCGGGACGATTTCCAGATCGGAAAATTGCGCGGCCACCGAATCCCATACGATCCCCGCATCCACCGCGCCAATTTTGATATCGGTCGGAATATCGAAAACCGTCGGTTTGAAGACGGCGACTCGCGGTTCTACTTGGGACCAGATTTCAGCCGTTTGAAGCAATTGCTTCGTGATTCGGCCAACCGCCGCCGCTTCGGGATTCGCCAGCGCCAGACGTACATCGTCACGAAGCAGATCGTTCAGCGATTGGATCTTCTTCGGATTGCCTTCCCGAACGACGATGACGGGTTTCAATCGAGCGAGAGGGATCGTTTCCCGCACCAGGTTTTTCCGGCGGGCGGTTTCAAGGTAACTATCATCGGCGGCCAGGTATAAATCACCCGTATCGGCAACGCTGAGATTACTCAGCAGGGTTCCCGAGCCGCCGTATTGAATCTGGATGCGGACACCGTATTCTTCTTCATATTGTTTAGCGATACGTTCGACCGGCGGTTTCATCCCGGCGGCGCAATACAGAAGCAGCCGTCCGCCTTCGCCGTCTGTTTTCCAAGCGTCCGGATTCCACATGAGTAGTGCGATAATGACTGCAATGGCAAGGATTGAAAAAATAATGATATTTCGAGCAACGTGCATCGTTTTCTTCTCCAAATCGATTCGAGCCTGTTTTTATCACAATCCATTGTGATAGGATGATAACGGTGGAATCAATTAAATTCAGTTTAACATAGTGGACAAACATTCACAAAGTGTGCCGTGGATTAGAAATCGGAATTCAATCGTTGTTAGAGCGGTTTTCAAAAGTATCGTCGGATTAAATACGTTACGACTTGGAAAATCCCGTGCTTTTTCGGGATTTTCCAAACGCCATTACGCACGTATTACTGAAAATCAGTCTAACGATCGAAAGGTGAGATGATGAAGAGAGGTTTCGTATTGACAGTCGTTTGCTGTTTGGCGGCAGGAGCGTTGGCCGGTGCTGGGGAGGATGCGCTGACGTTGTGGTATGACGAACCGGCGAAGGAATGGGTGGAAGCGCTGCCGGTGGGGAACGGACGCCTGGGAGCGATGGTCTTCGGAGGCTTGGCCGATGAACGCATTCAGTTCAACGAAGACACGCTTTGGACCGGTATCCCACGCGATTATTTGCAGCCCGGTGCGAAAGAATACCTGCCCAAAGTGCGACAACTGCTGGCGGAAGGCAAGCAGCGAGAAGCGCAAAAAGTGGCGGAGCATTTAATGAGCAAACCGTTGCGGCAGGAGTCTTATCAGCCGTTCGGTGACATCCGCCTCCATTTTCCGGACCACGAAAACGTCCGTGATTACCGCCGGGAACTGAATCTCGATGAAGGGATTGTGAGTGTCCGCTACCGGATCGGCGATACGGGTTTTAAGCGTGAGGTCTTTTCCAGCGCCGTCGATCAGGCAATCGTCATTCGCATCACCGCCGATCGGCCGGGCAAAGTCAGCGTCATGGCGGCGTTAGACAGTCCTCATCCCGAAGCGGAGAACCGGATCGTTGCCGACCGCATCTTGGTGATTGCCGGGCAATTGAAGGACCGAACAAATCCCAAAACGAAACAAGTGACACGAAACGTCTTGAAATTTTCGGCAGGATTGAGAGTAGAGGCCGAGAACGGTCAATCGGAAGTTTCAGATAACCAAATTGAAATCAAAAACGCCGACACCGTGACGTTGATTCTCGTGGCGGCGACCAGTTATAAAAATTTTCAGGACATAACCACCAACCCTTCGGACCGCTGCCGGAACACCATGACCGCCCTTCGCGGGAAGACGTATTCCGTTTTGCGCAAAGCACACGTCGAGGATCACCAGAGCCTGTTCCGGCGCGTCTCTCTCGATCTGGGGCGAACCGATGCGGCGTCGCAGCCGACCGACCGGCGGATCGAAAAAGCCGCCGAACAGAACGATCCTGCGCTGGCGGCGCTCTATTTCCAATACGGGCGGTATCTGCTGATTGCCAGCAGCCGTCCAGGCAGCCAGCCCGCGAACCTGCAGGGGATATGGAACCATCAACTGCAACCGCCGTGGGACAGCAAATGGACGGTCAATATCAACACGGAAATGAATTACTGGCCCACCGAGATGTGCAACCTGTCCGAATGCCACGAACCGCTATTCGACATGCTTGAGGACTTGGTGATTTCCGGACAAAAAACCGCCCAGGCGCATTACGGCTGCCGGGGCTGGATTCTGCATCACAACACCGACCTCTGGCGCGGGACCGCCGCGATCAACGCCACCAACCACGGCATCTGGGTAAGCGGAAGCGGGTGGTTGTGTCAGCATTTATGGCTCCGCTATCAGTTCACTGGGGATGAGGATTTTCTTCGAGAACGCGCCTATCCGATCATGAAAGGCGCGGCGCTTTTCTATGCCGATTTCCTGATCGAGGATCCGAAGACGGGCTGGCTGATCAGTACGCCTTCCAACTCGCCTGAAATCGGGGGGCTGGTCGCCGGGCCGACGATGGATCATCAGATTATCCGCAACTTGTTCGAGCACTGCATCGAAGCGGCGCGCATTCTCGGTGTGGATAAGGAATTTGCTGAGAAATTAACCGAAATACGAAAACGAATCGCGCCGAATCAAATCGGAAAACACGGCCAGTTACAGGAATGGCTGGAGGATAAGGACGATCCCAAGAATAAGCATCGCCACGTATCGCACCTCTGGGGATTGCATCCGGGCAACGAAATCACCCCACTCGGTACACCCGATTTAGCCGAAGCCTGCAAAGTGACGCTGAGCCACCGGGGCGATGGCGGGACGGGTTGGTCTAAGGCGTGGAAGATCAACTTCTGGGCACGGCTGCTGGACGGCGATCATTCGCATAAGATGCTGATCGAACAGTTATCGAAGAGCACGGAGCCTAACCTGTTCGACACGCACCCCCCCTTCCAGATCGATGGCAATTTCGGCGGCACGTCGGGAATCACCGAAATGCTGCTGCAAAGCCACACCGACGAGCTGCATTTGCTGGCCGCCCTGCCCAGCGCCTGGCCAAACGGAAGCGTCAAAGGGCTGCGGGCGCGCGGGGCGTTCGAGGTGAGTTTGGATTGGAAAAAAGGGAAACTGTCTAGCGCAAAAATTCTCTCCCTCAAAGGCAACAAATGCAACATACGATACGGAGATAAGGTCATTGCATTCGACACGCAGGTGGGAAAGTCCTACCGGTTGGATGGAGCGCTGAATGTGAAATAGTGCGAGTGTCATGCAAAGCACCGATTGAATTTCGTGTAAAAAAAACTGTGCATTTTTCTGGAATAAACTGGATTTATTTGATTCTTCGGTTATACATAAGTAGAAATAATGAAAATTCTGTTTGATGCAACTCGTTCAATGGGGAGGATAACCATGGCCATGAGGTTCGTCTGGCTGAATGGCTTACCGGCACTTAGGTTCGGTGTGAGAAGAAGCAGAGGGTTGGCGGCGGGATTGCTTTTTTCAAGTGTTTTATCGCTTGCGTTCGTCTGCGCCCTGTCCGTCAGCGCTCAGATCACTCCAGTGAAAACCCCCGTTCCAATTATCATCCCAACCCCCACACCGACTCCACTTGTATTAAGAATTACCGATGTGGGAATTTCGGACCTTGAAATCAACCAGTCGCTACTGATCGCCATGCCACCTGAAGACGCGGTTCTCCCCGTGTCGTTGACCGTTACGAAAAAGAACATCCCGATCCTCACCACACTAACGATTGAATTTTCGCTCGTCAATTCGAGCGGCATCGAAAGCGCTTCGTGGACGATCAGTGTTCCGGAAAAGTCCATTCCTGATTCGACGAACCTATTGGAACTCGAACTGCCCCTGACGGATTTCACCCCACTGGATATCGACACATATCTATTGTCCGCAGAGGCAAGTCTGAAAGGCGTATTGACCGAATCCGACACCTCCAACAATACAACCAGTTCCCCCTCAACGGTGCTGCTTCAAACCAGTGGGACGCTCTGGTTTGGCTCGATTCAGACGATTCTCGATCCGAGCACCGTGTTTACGCTTTCGCCGACGGTTCTGAACGGTGCGGCTCAGTTCGGGGATCGGACCGTGTCGTTCGGTTCGCTGACGGTCGATCGCGATTCATCCACACTCGATCTGAATACCGTATTCGGGAAAGGAACCGTCCCGGATATCGATCCTCACACGAGTAACGACTGGGATTATCAACTGACGGGCATCTATTTGAATAAAAACGGCGGGTTCGCCAACACCGCGCTCTATTTTCCCGAAACCGTTTCGTACCGATTGGCCTCGACGACCGGTTATACCTTTCGGACCGATCCGCTCGATCTGGGGAGACAGGCTTTCGATCAAGACTTGGCGCTGATTTCAACCGAAATCGCCACTACCGAAAGTATCTCATTGTACGCCGAAACGCTGCCGCTTTATTTCAATGGCGATTCGGCGGTTTTCGACACCACTGGCGGTTTGTCGTTGGTCAATCCCACCGCTGAATACATCCATGCGTCCCGGATTGCGATCGATACCGGCGACCGCGCTACCAACGACGGGCTATTTAAAACCAGTTGGAGCACTGGCTCGGTGACGGTTTCGACGTCCGGATTGCAGACGGATTTGAGTGGCGCTTCGGGTCAGTACCAATCGGCGTTTCCCTATCAGAACGATGTCATTCACGGTGATGTGAGCGTCTCAATCAAGGATGGCTCTATCGACGGGACATCCAGCACCATCGCATCGTTAGAAGTGAAGCAGCAATCGCAAATCAGCGCTTGCGAAGGTTCCGAAGCCGATCTGGAATCGCAATTCGCGTTCGATGATATTGTCTCTCTTTCTCTCGACGGGGGTATCGCTCACGAAGCCGCTATTTCGTCCGTGTATACGTTCGCGTTCAATACCACCACGGGTGAAGCATTGAGTCGGGCGGCCTGGTTTCAGCCTGGTTTCGTGCTGCGTACGACGGCTTCGTCCAGCGCGCTGGACGAGGTGGACCGTTACCTTCTGGCCGGACGTTCGACCTCATCCAAAGAACTTTACTATTATGGTGGCGACTCATTCGTGGCGGGTGACGGCTATTACGCCGGGATCAACTTCATGCCCGACCATCTGAGCGGTATGGCGGTCAACGTCGATATCGGCGACGACTCGCTCGGCGTTACGCTTAATGAGGGCAGCAAGTTCTACATCCGTGGCGGAGGTTATTCCGGAACGCTCGATGGAACCCTCGGCGCGGACACGAACCTGGAACTCTATCCCGATCCCGATTGCAGTAATCAGGGTTATCAGATCGAACTTTCATCTTTTGGCCAAGCTTATCTGGACAACGAATCCGAAGGGCTGGACTCGAAGATCGACGGTGTGGCCGATATTCCATTCCCCGCCCAGATCGACATTCCCTTCGACGATATGACCCTGAATCCGTGTGGCTATTTCACCTCCGGCCAGATCCCCGAAGACGAGCAGAACGTCACTCGCACACTGGCCTATTGGCTCGCCGATCTTCGCCTTTCGACCATCGATTTCGAACTGCGTGAGGAGAATTCTCCCGACGACGACCGTACGTTGTGGGTCTCCTCCGTCAACGACGTGGACGGCCTCGATACCGATCCGTTGATGCAAATCAATCTCCGGCCCTGCGGGACGATTGCCGAGTCGATGGTGGCCGAGCCAGTCGATACTGCGCTGGACGGGTATGGGACGACCATCGAAACGCTGTATTTAACCGCTTATGATTCCAGCGACGGAACGACGCCCAACGGGTTCTACTCGTTCGTCAACGCACTGGAAGTGCCGTTTTTCGATCCACCCCGCGTGCATAGCCAAATCCGGCCCGGAACGCATCGCCTGGCAGACGGCTCACCCTGGGACAACAGCACGAACGCCGATTCGGACGGGGACGGCTGGCCGGACGATTATACGCCAAGTGCAAGCGACAGTCTCAGCGACCAATTCTTCAACTACAGCGAAGACCGGCTGATTACGATGCAAACCGAAATCGGCGGTGTGATCCCCTTGAATTACGAAGTCAAATACAGCCCCTCCGACACGTCATTCGAATCGAGCGAGAGTATCGGACAGGATTTGCTCGTTATCGATATTGATTCCGAAATCAAACACCTCGACCAGAATCAAGCCGAAATCACTTTTGGCTTGGAAGTGTCGGGAATCCCCGAAATCAACCTCTCCAGTCTGGCTGGGGATTTCAGCGACGATATCCAGGAACTGATCTTCGAGGCCATTCGCGACAAACTGGACGAAGTGTCCGAAACGCTGACCGGCGATCTATCCGGAACGCTGCGCCCGATTCTTCAGGAATTGATCCAGCCCCACGTCGAAAACGCGGTATCGACTTTGCAGAGCCACGTCGATAATATGCCCGATATCCAATCGGTCTACGAAATCGAGGTGGACTTGCGGACCGTCGTCGATCAGATGTTGACGGATATCGATCTCGAAAACGCATTCGACGCTACCGGTGCTGACGATATGCTGACGGAAATCATCACCGTGATCGACGAGGTTATTGCCATTTTGGAGGATATCAGCGACGCCGCGCAGGTCAGCATCGACGATCTCGACACCCTGGCTGAAGACATGGTCGAACTCGCCCTCGACATTCTCGATATGGTGACGGAAGTCGATATTTACGAAGTGCTCGACAACATTGAGGAGGTCCAGCAGCAGATCGCCGAACCGCTCGATGAAATTATCGACGTCCTCAACGAAGTGAAAGGATACCTCGAAGATCCTCTTTCACTCTCCTCGACCTATTTTGGCGATCTTCCCACGCTCAGGACGAGCATCGACACCAGCGTCGCCGATTACCTGCTGGAAATGTCGGTCGATCAGGTGAACACGCTGGACGCCGAAGAGATCACCAACCTGATTCTCGACGGCATATTCAACAGCGACATGTTCCAGGATTTTAATTCATTTATCTCCGGACTACTGATTCCCGTAAAGGAAATGTTGTACGAACAAGCCAACGCCCTGCTCGACAAGTTGAACGACATGGTGGACGAGTTCCTTGAAGAAGCGCTGGACTTTACCGAAGGCGCGGAAAGCGCGTTCAAGAATCTGAGCAAGTTCAAAGGCGCGGAGATGGAAGGCTACGCAGTGATTTCCGGCGACGTGCTTGAAAAACTGCACATCGACGCCTCGCTGGAGTTGGCCATCCCGGATGATATGACGTTCTCCGGTTATCTGGATATTAACCGCTATGAAGTGGAGAGTTCGGGCAAATCGTGCTTCGACAACTTCGATTCGGGGGCCGTGCTGGACATCCAAATCGGGGCGGAGGATATCAGCCTGAATTGGGGCACGTCGGACCTCTCCGCCACCATCGAATTCGCCTTGATGCTCTACGACGGCAAACCGGTCAACGTCGGAGGCAGTATCATCACCGAAGGCAATATCGATTTCGAAGCGGTCACCTTCGGCGATCTGGGATTCGGGATCGCCATCGGTGAGATAGAAAACTATATCTGGGCAATGGGAAGCGGATCGTTCAATGATTACACCGTGGACGGCGGGATATTCCTCGGTACGTGCTGCACGATGGAACCGCTTGAAATTATCGATCCCCAAGTCGCCTCGCTTCTGACCATCGATGAAATGAGCGGCGTGTTCGCCAAGGTGGGCGCGTCGATCCCGATCTACAACTACGGCTGTACACTGCGCGTCGCCGCCGAAGCGGAGATCGGGGCGTGGTATTTCGCCGAAGGACCGACGTACGGCGGTAAACTCGTTGCAGGCGCGTACGGCGAGGGACTCTGTATCGTCGCCGTTAAAGGCGAGATCACCTTGATCGGCGGCAAGGAAGGTTCGGCGTATTACTTCTACGGCGAGGCTTGGGTCGCGGGCGGTACGGGCTTTTGCGAGCCGGAAGATTGGGACACGCTCAGTGACGCATTGAACGATAAGTGGTGTCTGGCCTGCGGGGCTTCGCTCTCGCTGACCTACAAGCAGGAAGAATGGGATGTCGATTATGATGCTAAATGCAATGAATAAGTTACGATTGGCACTCGTGATTGGCGGACTGCTTTCGGTATTCGCCGGCAGTGCGTCCTACGCTCAAGATCCGATGGACCGCCAAGGACCGCTCTTTTTCGTGGGGCTGGTGGGTGATGATGGCGCGTCAGGGAACAGCAAAGTCCTTCTCCGCTGGTATTCGACACTTGGCGAGATTCCATTCACGAAATACGCCGTCTACCGCAAACCCGGCAATCCCCACGATCCCGGAACGTTTACAAAAATCACGGAGACGGAGAAACTGCGCAACGTTCCCTTGATCCGAAGCATTTTCGAGCGGGCGGGTGAAGAGGATATTCTGGTGGACATTCTCGATGTCCTCAGCAACATGAACGATTCGGCAATCACCGTGAACAACTACGCTCCGCGCCTGATCGAGCTGCTCGATGGGGACGATTCCTGCGATTCCTGCATTGCGCGGGGAACCCTTCTGGCGCAGTCGAATTACGGCGTCGCGATCGTCGAGGGGCTGGGTTATCTCGACCGCGTCTCCCCGGCGACGTATACCTACGAACTCCGGACCTCCACGGGCTTGGGAACGGACGATCTGGTCGTCGGACGGATTACGATCGACGCTTCCACCTATACGGAACTGCCCCCGCCTGAATCCCCCGATGAAGTGACGATCGATGGCATTCGCGGCGACCGGAAAATCTTTCTTCGCTGGAGCGCCTCGGAAGATCTCTCGCTGAATGCACCGCTCAGTTTCGGCTACAACGTTTACCGCTACGATGGTGCGATCTCGATGACCGACACGTTCGACAGCCTGGAGAGCGCCGGGCAGTTAGAAAAAATCAACCGATTGCCGATTATGCTCAACAACTCGGCAGTGGAAGAGCGCAGTGAAGACGAACGCTACGATTTCATGGACGACAATCTCTCCTTCGATCCGGAGGGACGCTTGGGAAGCCGATTTACCGTCGGCGATCGATACACGTACTGGATCGCGGCTCGCGATTTGCTGGGGCAGCGCGGAGAACCGAGCAAACCCATTATCGTGACGATTGAAGATCGCCGTGCTCCCGCTATCCCACGCGGCCTGAAAGCCGTTGAAGACCGGTTTGGCACGGATCGGAGAATCAGCCTCGAATGGAACGCTAATATGGGCGGCGATACGGTCGCCTATCACCTCTACCGCTACCGTTGGTATCACAACGCCGGGCGCACCGGATCGTCGATCGATAGTGCGATCAGCTACGGCAGCCTTTCGGAGGGCTACCTCACCACGGTTCCCCATCCCCTCAGCGCCACTGTTTCCTACCGCGACACGGATATTGGTTTGGCCGATCACGAAAGCAAAGCGTTCTGGTACTGCGTCTCCGCCCTCGATGCGGCCGGCAACAACAGCCCGCTTTCACCCCCGGTGCGCGGTGTGCTCTACGACCGGGACGCCCCAACCCGTCCGACGAAAATTGAAATTTGCACCACCCGCTTCGTTTGCGATCCGCAATTTAGATTACACAATCAAGAAGGAATCAAGACCGATACGACTGTCGTTTTCCACTTGGAGCGGATGGACAAGAAAATTATCGAAGTGAGAGTTGTTAAATCCGACAACTCGGTGAAATCCTTATTGCTGGAAGAGGCATTCGGTAAAACCAATATTAAAGACGTCACGGATACGATTCATCGGAGCGTCACGGGTGCAGTGGATGAAGTAAATTACTATTTCTGGTTCAAGACGGTTTTAGGCGAATGGTGCGGTCCTTATGAACTACCGAGAGAAATGCTCGATAATCTGAAGCAATATTCGAATACACAGTTCGACATTCATATCCCGATCTACCTGCATCCCGAAACGTTCTGCACCGACGCGACCATTTCCGACCGGCTTCCTCACGCCTCGTCGGTCGATGACAACATGACGCCCTTAACCGTCACCGTCGCGCTGACGGACGACGCCGAGGGCGCAATTCTCTACCGGGCGGAAGACTGCACCGACTACCACCGCGTTACCACCGAACGTGCCGATGCGGGAGCCACTACCGTTACCCTGGTGGACACCGTTCGCCCCGGCTCGACATCTATACTATGCTACGGCATTCGCCTTTACGACGGCAGCGGCAACCTCAGCGGAATGGCCTATCTCGAAAGCCGTGTTGTCTTTGCCGGTGATGATTCCGTGATCCCCACGATCGACACGATCGCATCCGCCGGGACGGATTCCTCTCCCGAAGTTCAAGTGCGATGGTTCGGACCGAGTGAAGGGATTTCCGGTTACCGTATCCACTTCGCCACCGGCACATTCGCAAGATCCGGACTCTTTGGCGACAGTGGCAAAGAGGTCATCAACAACGCGACCGAAATCACCTCCGTCCATACCGTCGATGAAATCTACTACAGCGAAGAGACCGGGCTTTGGTCGATCCAACTGGCGTCGCTCGACGATCTGGGAAATATACCTTTCCAGACGAACACGCGATACCGCGTCTGGGTCAGCGGTATCGATCCACTGGGGAACACCGTTGACGGCAAAAACACCGCGCTCTTCACATGGACCGCCGAAGAATCGATTGAAGAACGCCTGGTCTGGCCGGTTCGCGATCTGCCGGACCATACGTCCGGCTTGCCGGTCTACACGGATGTCGCCGACAAAGCCGGATCGGCCGCCGTCGCCGCTTTAGTGAGCAGCAATGCCATTCTGATTACCGATCCCAGCCTGCTGGGACGAAATGAAGAATACGATCCACTCGAACATCTGGTGGTCAATTTACCGTTCTTGGTCTATCGCAAACGCGTCGATATCGCCGGGCAGCCTTACGTACAGATCGGCCCGTTGATCGAATCTATCCAGACCGATCCCACCAACGGCAGCATCGCCGATCCGTTGATCTATGCGACATACAACGCGGCGTACTACATGGATTACGTTGGATTGGTCAAAAATGCGTCGTACCGGTACACCGTCGTGGAACTGGACGAGAACGGCGAACTCTCGCTCGTTCGCGGACCGGCCAGCTCCGTCACCGTTACTTTCGATTGAGGCGAAAACGATTATGAAACGAATCTTTGGACTCCTGGCACTCGCACTCATCGCATCGCCGCTCCTCGCCGGGGCTGGTAATTCCCGTGTAGCCGCCGGGGATTTCAACAGCGACGGACTCGACGATCTTGTCATTGCGACAGAGAATTTTCTAGTCATCGCGATAGCCGTCGGTGACGGGACATTCTTGGCGGGAGAACCGATACCGCTCGATCCCGGACAGCCCGTCGAAGCGGCGTTTATCGATTTTGATGGAAACGGACAACTCAATTCGAAGGCTGCCTTTTCGGACCTGGGCGGCGTCCAGATCGATATGGGACTCAATAGGATGCCCCTTCGCTCTTACGGTCTTGGCGCGGAGTTGAACCGAATTATCACTGTCCCGCACCCAAGCGGCGCCGACTGGATTTTCGCCAATTTTATTGCTTCGGAGGAAGGGCATCTCATTCGCTTCAATCCAACGATCCAACGATTCGTCACCGTTCATCACCTCGAATACGGCGTGCCGGTTCAAGACGTGGCGTTCGATACACTGACGGATAGCGCCTCTTATACACTGGCGGTTTTGTCCGACGATTCTATCGATGTCTACGACTACGACACAACCACCGGCTTCGCGGCTTCCCTCGAAATCAAGTTGACGAACCCTCAAGCATCGCAAATCGAAACCGGATCCATCAGCGGAAACACATTGCCCGGCCTATTACTCTGGTCGCCGGAATCAACAACCGTTACCAACATCCGCTGGACTGGTGGGTCAAACTGGCAAACCACCCCGTTCAAACTTGAAACGGCGGTGAGTAAGCTGGCCGTTGGCGACGTAGACGACGATGGTTTCGCAGACCTGCCTTCGATCAATTTGGCACAGGATGAAATTATTTTCTACAACAACCATGCAGGCTTGTCGTTCGCGCCATCCAGTTTGACGCTGCCGTTTACTTTGGAAGAAGATGACGAGGCCGCTATTCAAACCGGAACGTTTTCCACCACGCAGAGCGGTTTCGTAGTCGTCGCCCTCAACGCAGAACACGACCCGGAAATCCATTTCGTCCCGGTTGATTCGGGAGCAATCTCAACGACTGTATCGTCCTCGATTTCCGTACCGTCGGAAATACAGGGGCCTTACGCCAACGTCGTGGTCCGCGACGCCACCAATCCCGAATTGATCTATCGCAGCGAATTCATTCAGGATTGGACTACCGGCGCGACTCTGATCGCAAACAACTTAGTCGTCAAACACGATTGGGATCCTGGTACAGGACTCGAACCCGCGCCCGATATCACCATTAACAACTTCCGAAATTATATGTGGCCAAGCGATGTCGAGACCGTTCCCAATCAGGAAAGCGACGATCGCTCGCTCTTTTACCCGATATTGCCGATGCCGGTTTCGTTACTGAAAACGTTAATCACCCCCACCGGCGGAACGCACGGTCGAACCGTTGTGCCCACGCTGCTCTCGCGGGACAGCGCAGAAATTCACTATCGCCAAAACGGTGGGTCGTGGGAGATATACGATCCTGATAGCCCGATTTATTTCTATCGCAGCGGCACGCTCGACGCTTATGCGACATTCGGAACCATCACCGGCCCGATGGTGTCGGCGGCCTATACGGTCGACCAGCCTTACGATGCCGATTCGGATTACGACGGCGTACCCGATTTCGTGGAAGACGAATACGGACTGAATCCGCTCGACGGCGACACGGACTCGGACGATGACGGTTGGCGCGACCTCGACGAACTGATCCGGGAAACCGATCCTTTGGACGCAGATTCTTATCCCGATGATTCCGATACGCCCGAAGGAGACGGCTGGTCGGACTTCGACGAATCTTTCCGCCAAACCGATCCCGACGATCCGGAGTCCAGTCCGACAGTTACCGGCCTGGAGGTTCCCGAAGCGATCATTCCCGTGGAAATATCAGAATTGACATTGAATGCACCCGCTGGAGTTGAAGGCTCCCCTCTCAATGTCAAATTGCTCACCGGATACGAAATCGCCTCCGCCACACTGGACGATCTGCACTCCCTGCGCATGGGGGTCGAGCATCCATCGGTATCGGGATACACGGATGGTGACGACGCAGAGATTGTCTTGCTGGCTTACGTCCCGCGAACGCATTACGATCCCCAAATCGAAGGCGACGAATCGACGACAGCGGATGAATGGATCGACGCCTACACGGATGAAGTGCAAACAGCCTTGTTCGAGGAACGGACAACGCTGACTCACAATGCCGAAACGACAGCCGTCGTTCTCGCACTGGCGCGATTCATGGAGCGGGCGCTATCGCTTCCCGCGCCGAACATCGTCTGGACCGCGTCGGGAACCGTTTCACTAAGCGACATTGATCGACTCGAACAGACCGTGGACCTGGACGAGGTTGCGTCCTATCTGACGGAGCACATTGAAGAAACCTCGCTGCCCGATCTGGTCCGCGCGTATATCGCATGGGCAGAAACCGAAGATATTCGAGGAACGATCGTCGAACGGCTGGCCTGGGTTCTGCACGGCCTCTCGCCGGACGAAGGCGATGCGCCGGACGCGCTTCCCGCCAAGAGGCTTTCCGCCAACCGCGCTCAGCAGCCGGCCGGGATCGATTTTGCTTTGATTCGGGCTGAATTGGATACATTATTTTTATCGCTTCCAACCCTTGAGATCGAGTTGGAAGGCGTGTTGACGTGGGACGAGCGGGGCTTTTCCACCCTCGTTCAGGACGGAATCACCTACGGTCTCGACGACGAGGGCACGACGCTCTCGACCGGTTCGGAAGTACATATCGCAGGACGCGCGGTTGTGCCATCTCCCTACAGTGATATCGCCTGGGTAAAAATCACGGCGCTGGAACGGCTCGATAATCCCTTGCTGAGTGTCAACAACACCGACACCGACAGCGATGGACTTGCGGATCAGTGGGAAGCCTTCTATTTCCCCTCCGGCACACTCCCCACCGCCGATCCGGACGAAGACGGGTATACCAATCAGCAGGAATACGATGGTTATTCCGATCCCACCGACACAAATTCCCTTCCATCCGTACCCGATACACGAATACGCCATTGGCCCCTGTACGATCTCCGATAGTTCCGTGGTGTTATGTCATGCTTGAAATGACGGGGTGGATTGAACATGGGCAGGCACAAGACCTGCCCCTTCACGTTATGGGGTGGAATGAATGTGGGTATAATAGAGATCGATTAGAGCAGTTTTCAAAAGTAACGTCGGATTGATCGCCATTACGAATGTCTTTTTGAAAATCAGTCTACCCATACGGGAGGAGACTATCATGCTGGTATGCCAAAGTTGTTATGGAATATTCCGGACGGACCGGCTCGTGCAGGATGGCGAGGGGATTTTTTACTGTCCCTCTTCTCATTGCGGAAATATCGAACGCAAGTTCAGGAAAAAACTGTGCGACATCGACGACCTGTTGATCGACGTCTGTATACGGTTTTGGAAGGAAGGGGTCGATACTCGCGCGTCGTGTTCAGGTCATTTGTGGAAGACCGTCTTTCAACCGTATATCGTCTTCGAGATTTATGAAGATTCATTCGCCGATTATTTTCAGTCGCTGCTGAATGACGGGAAACCCGGTTCGGTGTCGATCGAAACGGTCAAACCATCCGAGAATGAAGACAATCCGGGAGTTGGTTCAATAACCGTGGATTGCGGCGAGGCCCTCGATGGCGATACTGCCGGGAAAATCGAGATGCAAAATGAGTTTCTCTTGCATCTTTATACGGTTTTAAGCAAGCATCAGACGAAACGGGGCGGGAACGGATAATGGATTTTCCAGTGACCGATTTTTCGCTTTGAATTGAATGCTGAAAATAGGAAGGACTTTAAAAGAAAAAGCCCGGTGAATTTTTTCACCGGGCTTTTTGGGTTTATCTTGTGTGATGCGGTTATTGGGGATCCACTCCCGTGACGAGTGCCGGGGAGGTGACGATGGTGAATGTATCGACGGACACGTTGCGGAAGTTCGGAGCGCTCGAAGCAGGAACGTTTTGCGCCGTAGCACCGTATCCAACTACGAAATAATCAACCGGCGCTGCATCGGGAACAATGAGCGGAGTGGTTTCGATCGAGCGGAAGATATCCGAGAAGAGGTTGATGGATGAGCCGCTGTTGCCCTTCTCGGAGATGTCGTAGGAATCAGCCAGACCGGCGGTATGGACGTTACCGAACATATCGAGAACGAGAAGTCCCGTGGCGATCTGGTTTTCTCTCAGACCGAGGTCCGAATTCGCTTCGTTCGAGACGAGCGCCAAGTCGCGGGCGATGGGTACGCCGAAATACGGGGTATTCTGTGGCGTGGTATAAATTATGCCATCGCTTCCCACAGTGGGCGGGAATTGAATTTTCGCATCTCCGATTCTATGGATACCGCCGTAAGAGTCGAGAAGGAAGAAGCCTTTACCACTGGGGGTGATCTCGACATCAACGGCGAAATCGCCGCCGAAGTAAGGCAAATTCTCCCGTTCCTCTATCCAGGGAGCAGCGATGACCGTGTTGTTGATCGGTTGGGCAAACGAGGAATTCAGACTGCCGTCGGCATTGATAACGTCGCCATCGTAGGTCACTTCGCCGTCGTTATTGACGTCGAAGTCGAGTGGCAGGCGGCATGTGTGAACTACGCCGAATCCATCGAGGATGTAATAGCCGTTGGTCATGGCGATTATACGGTTTTCAATAGCACCCGTGGTCTTGGACGGAATCTGCATTTCTACGTATTCCACCGAGATTTCCAGGTCGCGGGCGATATCCGATCCGAATCCGAAGTAGGTGAAGACCGGGGTAACGCTGTTGATATACTCACTAGCCCACGGTTTGTTGACCGGGTAGGTGATTGGACCGTTGTTCAGAACGTCGGCCGCCGGGATGGTGGATCCGCTGTTATCCAACGTTTCGGGGAAGAGCGTTGGATAATAGAGCGATGTGGATTGGTCGCCAGGGGTCTCCATAAAGGCGTACTGGGGTAGATTCGTGTCGCCGACAGGATGGACGACGCCGTCGGAGTCCAGGACAAAAACCCCTCGGAAACCAAATGTGATCTCACGCCAGTCGGGAGCGATTTCCATATCTTCCACCACGTCGAATCCCCAATACGGTGCCGTTTTGAAATGATCGTCGTAGGGTGAAAACGCACCAATCCCTTCTTTGGTCAGAGCAGGAACCCGGCCCGCGGGGTCGGGGGCCGTCAAATCGGACGGAGCGTCATCGGGGGAGGTCACGAAAGTGTCGAGATTCAACACGAATTGGCCACCGAACATATCGATCACATAAGCGCCTTTTGGAGAACCATTGGGCGCACCGACCAATTCAACGTCTTTCACGATCGGGAAGGGAAAGTCCAATCGCTGTGATGTCGCTTGGAGTTCGTAGAATAGGTAAGGCCCTATGTTGTTCTCGTCCAGCGGGGCGCTGAATGCCCGCCCGATCGCATCCATAATCAAGATGCCATCCTGGTTGCTGGTAGTGGTTTGCAGCTGTGCATTCGCGACAGTCGCGATTCCCATCGAAAGAATACAAATAGATAGCAGTAGCCTCTTTAGGGCCATTTCGACCTCCTTAAGAGTACGTTATTTCGTTCCCGCAACACTCTGACTATACCGCCAGTTTTGGGATCAATTATCGAAACCTTCCTTACACGATAGCATAAACAACCAACAGGGCACAAGCCTTAATAGGGAGAAATGACGAAAAACATCCCTCCTTTTACACACAACTTTTGACCTGCAAGCCGGTTACAGCTTGGAAAGTTGAACTCAGTATATGAAATTCCACTATGTCTGTCAAGAGAAAATTCACTCAAGTACCATAAAATCAATATCTGTCTCCCAATCGCTAATTGGGTCTTTTCGCGTATTTTCCCTATAATTTGTCGAAAAACAGGGGGGATAACACTAAATATAGTAATATCAACCGCTCCAAATTGAGAGTTGTTCGGTGAAAATTCTTGAGATATTTATAGAATTATAGTCCGAAAATTCGGTTTTATCTCTCTTTTTTTCGTCAAAAATTGCAGTAACTTGAATTTGAGAGGAGGAAAAAGAACAAGATTATCCTCCTATTACGGTAATAATCCTCTATTTCATTGCGATTTTTCAATTATTATTGATAGGTGTAACGGTATGAATTATTTTTTCTCGATTCGTGATTATCTCTACGATTTTTCTATATTTAACGGTTCGGTAAAAAGTCAGACCTTGCAGACGAAACGGCAAGATATAGGTATTCATAAGCGAATCTTTTTACAATATCTTGTGGTCACTGAAAGTATTTTCGACTTTTTGCCGTTTCGTTTTTGAAAGGAAATATTTTGGAGATTTTTATTTTCCTGGGGGATTGAAATCAATTCCTATTGATGGTCTTCTTGTGATCTGTATAATAGCCCGTTAGTCAATGCGCATTCCATCTTCGATTGATCCACAGGTGCTTTTAAAGGTGATAATTATGAACCAGCAAGGTTTTACGCTGATCGAATTGTTGATCGTCGTGGCGATCATCGGGATTTTGGCGGCGATCGCCGTTCCGAATTTTCTGAACGCTCAAGTGCGCGCCAAGATCGCCAACGCGGAAGCCGGTGAGAAAGCGTTTGCCGATGCACAGATGATGTACCGAATGGACAGCGGTAAGTTCATTCCCCATATCGGGGGACATCCCGCCTGGCAGAATAAATATTTGACGACGCCGGTCGCGTATATCTCTTCGACTGCCGCTTTGAAGGACCCATTCCAAAACGAAAACGGCGACTCGCAAACGAAAAAGTGGGCGCACGGCGAATTACATCAGGACCCCGTGCTGAATCACCCCCACTTGGTCACGCAGTATTTCCGCAACATCGAGGGCTGGGAGAAACCCTTGGCCAATAATCCCAAAGAAGCCTACGTTATCATCAGCGCCGGACCGGACCGGGCGTTCAGCCTGTTTCAGAACGGAAAGTTCGGCCATCCTCTATACGACGCGACCAACGGATTGAATAGTTTCGGGGATGTCGTGCGGCTGGGATTTTGACTTTTCCAATTCAACCCGAATTCCTCCCTTATCCATTCGATTATCGATTCGATTTCTGGTATAGTCGTTTTACCTTAATTCACTCTCCGCGTATAATGCGGAGTGGCGTGATAAATGAGTGGTGTGAATAAAAGCCAGTACTATTGAATATATCGTGGTTGAAGATTGCAGGAAGGAACGGATCAATGGATATAAATCGAGTAAAAATATCGCGACGGGAATGGCTTCAAACGAGCGGGCTTCAACTGGCCGGGTTGACGATCGCGGGAGGATTCGCAGCCGAAACGGGAATGGCGGCCGATTCGGCAGGTAAGCGTTCTTATGAGCCGTTGAACCGTTTTCCCCGGATGGTTCAGGAGCATTTCGTGCGGCGGCTGCGGGAAGTCGAGCGGCAGAGTGTGAAAACTAAAACCACGCTTAAATCCAAAGCGGAGGCCGAAGCATACATCCAAAGCGTTCGGGAAAAAATCCGGTTGTGTTTCGGCCCCGAACCGGAACGCACACCACTCAATCCGCGTATAACCGGTGTCGTCGAGCGGGACACCTACAACATCGAAAAACTGATCTTTGAAAGCCGCCCCGGTTTTCTCGTGACGGCGAATCTGTACGTTCCCAAGGGGCGCACGTTCCCGCTTCCGGGAGTTGTGGGAACGTGTGGGCATTCGTCCAACGGCAAAGCCTCCGAATACTATCAAAGTTTCTCCCAGGGGCTGGCACGGCAAGGGTACGTAGTTCTCATCTACGACCCGATTGGGCAGGGGGAGCGCCTTCAGTATCCGGACGAGAACCTTAAATCGCGGATCGGGGTGGGCGTGAGGGAACATCTTTATGCCGGGAATCAGCAGTTTCTCATCAGCGAGTTTATCGGGATGTGGCGGGCGTGGGACGGCATCCGGGCGCTCGATTACCTGCTGACCCGCGACGAGGTAGACCCCAAACGGGTCGGCGTAACCGGCAATTCGGGCGGCGGGACGATGACGACGTGGCTGTGCGGGGTGGAACCTCGCTGGACGATGGCCGCGCCCAGCTGCTTCGTAACCACGTTTCGGCGTAATACGGAAAACGAACTTCCCGCCGATACCGAACAGTGCCCGCCACGCGCGCTGGCGCTGGGATTGAACCATGAGGATTTCATCGCCGCGATGGCTCCCAAACCGGTCATTCTTCTGAGCAAGGAGAAGGATTACTTCGACGTTCGCGGGACGGAAGCGGCGTTTCGGCGGCTCAAACGGCTTTACCGGTTTTTGGGCGCGAAAGAGAACATCGCGCTCTTTACCGGCCCGTCGTATCATGGCTATTCGCAGGAAAACCGCGAAGCGATGTACCAGTGGTTCAACAAACATACCCAGGTATCCAACGCCAAAACCGAACCGGAAATCACGATCGAAAAAGACGAAACGCTCTGGTGTACACCAAAAGGGCAGGTTTCCGAACTGAAATCACGCACTGTCTTTTCCTTCACACAGGAAAAATCCAAACAACTGGCCAAGCAACGGGAAATCCTGAGTGGTGAGGCGCTGAAGAAAGCCGTGTCCGATACGCTGAAATTACCTTCAAGAAAAGGCGTTCCCGAATTCCGCATTCTGCGCCGAATTTCCTCGCGGGGGTATCCCAAACCTCAATTCACGACGTATGTCGTCAATACGGAACGGGATGCGTTCGCCCTGGTCTACCGTCTGTCGGACGAGCCGCTCTATTCGCGTCCGCCGAGGGGACGGAAACGGGCCGTGCTTTACGTCTCGCACCAGTCGAGCGATGCCGAGCTTCGTGATGAGCCGATGATCCGGGAGTTGATCGAGACCGAGCCGGAATCGGAACTTTATACGTGCGACGTGCGCGGGATCGGGGAATCGCAACCGAATACGTGCGGGGATAATTTCCTCTCCGCTTACGGGAACGACTATTTCTACGCCATCCATTCCATCATGCTCGATTATCCCTATATCGGGCAGAAAACATTCGATCTGCTGCGCGTACTGGATTGGCTGAACGCTTACGGTTTCGATTCGGTCCATGTGGCCGCGAAAGGCTGGGGAAGCATTTCGGCGGCTTTCGCGTCGCTGCTGTCGGACAGCGTGGCTCAGGTGACGCTGAAACACGCGCTGAAATCGTATACGGCGATCGCGGAATCGGAGGATTACTGCTGGCCGCTTTCGACCTTGCTGCCGAACGTTCTGGAGACCTTCGATCTGCCCGACGTTTACCGCGCTCTCGAAAACAAGAAACTGCGTTTGATTGAGCCAATCGGAGCAAACGATCGAATTTCGTAATAGACTCGATCGTTCGGATGGAGGCTCACGATTCGGATTATGAAGAATCAAACAACGCTGACGATAGGCTTTATCTTGGGGCTTCTTGGGATTTTCGCAGTGTCTTGTGCGCAAAATTCCAGATTGGTGAATGGACGTCACTATCGAGCACCTCAACAGAAGCCCCCCATTTCCAAGAAGTTTCAGATCGCAGACAGCGTCACTGACGATGAGGGCAATCCTGCTGGAATGGTTCTCATTCCCGGTGGAAGTTTTGAGATGGGTATCGATGAGAAGGATCTTGAAGCGCTAGTAAAACTAGCACACGATATTCCCCATATAGGGATTAATCTTGCGAGAGTTTTTTGGAGTAATGAAATGCCAAAACATACTGTCGAACTTAATTCCTTTTATCTGGATACTCATGAAGTGACCAATGCACAATTTAAGCAGTTCGTCCAGGAAACACGTTACGAAGCGCAAGGTAAATGGCAAAAGTATGCGGGAGAAGATAGAGCGAATCATCCTGTTGTGAATGTCAGCTGGTTTGATGCGAAAGCCTATGCAGAGTGGTCTGGAAAAAGATTACCGAATGAAGCCGAATGGGAGTATGCCGCTCGCGGCGGGAAAGATGTTAAATGGTGGCCTTGGGGGAATGAAGAAGATCCATTAAAAGCCAATTATCAACGAAAACGAGAAACATTTTTTACAGGCATCCCAAGAGTAATTGGAGTCAAGAAAAAAATAAACACGAAACGTGTAGGAAACTATGAGCCAAACGGATATGGGTTGTATGATATAATAGGAAATGTTGAGGAATGGTGTGAAGATGAATTTAAATCCTACCCAGGTGGCCCCTCCATTCGTCCCCTGAGAGGTGAAAAGCCAGGACCGAAGAAGGCGATCCGGGGAGGCAGTTGGATAACGAAGCATCCTGCTTATATGAGAATTACCAAGCGTCATAGAACGAGGCCTGATGGTTTTAATTACAGTTTAGGATTCCGTTGCGCTAAATCGATGAAATGATGTAACAGTAAAAACTCGAAAATTGAAAAATTAACATACAACATATCGGGTAAGTTACATCCTGCTTTCACTTTTTACCGATCCGTCATCTACAAATATGTTTTTTTTCTTTTGTTCAAGAATGGGATATGTGATAAATTCAAGCCAATATGAGGCTTGAATCGCTATGTGAAAAGCCGAGGAGGGCAATCATGGGTAGCCGAACGAGAATGCCGTTTATCGTCGCCGTGTTGATTCTAACGATGGGATTTCTAGTGTATTCCGATCCAGTCTCAGCCCAGCAGGTTCAGCCTTATGCCGAATTGCCAGCGGGTTACGACTGGTATTACTATTCTGTGAATGGACATTACTATGCTCTTATTGGTCAAATGGGTTGGGAAGAAGCAATCAATGCTTCAGATGAATTGGGAGGCTACCCAGTAACAATCACAGATGCGGATGAAAATGAATGGTTACTTGATAAATTCAAAGACATCTGGGTTTTACTTGGATTATACAAAATAAATGGTTCGTGGAAATGGGTGACAGGCGAGCCATTTGTATTCTCCGATTGGAGATCTGGAGAACCTTCAGGTGATGGACCATTTGTTCATTGGTATCCACGATCGGATTACCAAAGTGGTTGGAATGATAACAGTGGAGAGTATTTCGTTGTAGTGGAAATTGATGCACTTATCACAACACCAACTCCTACACCAACTCCATTCCAAACGCCAACTCCTACCCCAACCCCTGCTGGTTTTATTCCCTTTCACGGCAACGATCTAGGCGAGAACCAACTCGTGGCGAATGCGCCCGCTGGATTTACTCTTGGGAACATCTTTTTCGGGGAAATACCGGCTGGCAGTAAAACTGATGGCCGAGGGGTGGAAATTCGTCTAGCACCGGGGCAAGGCGCTTTCATCGTCTCGAACGAAGTATTCGATGCGCCTACGTTATCGAAGATATCCGGTTTGTATCGGGCAACCAGCAGTGATCTAATCGTGGCGTTGATCGCTCTGAACAGCCCGATCGACGGGCAGATCGGATACACCAATATCTCTGGCGAAGAAGTCCCGGTCGGGGATTACCGCCAGCTGAACTTGTACTACGCTCCGCCGTCCGGAAAAGTTCAACTCGGCATCCAGGCCGTCAACTCTCCTTTCTCGACTCTGACAAGTACCCTATGGGTCGATAACCTCAAAGTGGAGCCAATAACGTCCCTCGTACCGGGAGACGCGGTTTCGATGGACGTGGATGGAAACTTCGAGGGCGAACTTGAATCGCTCATCACGAATTTCAATGATATGGACGGCACGGTAACCCTGTTTTTCGAGTCACTGCTGGATATCGCCGTGCGGCTCGCAGTTACTCCCGATCAGATGGCGGCCAATATCGGCGATCTCGTCACTGGCGTCGAAAACAGTTTCCCCATGACACTGATGGGTGATGTCAGCGTGTTTCGTGATTCTCCTCCGGGCGGGGGATTGCTTGCGTTCGTGATGACGAACGGTTTCCAGAACACCGCTCTATTCCGCCACGTCGATGAACTGCCTGACATGAACAGCATCAAGCAGGAACATCTCATCATCGGCAGTGATTTCACCGTGAACAATCCGAATATCCCGATCCATGTGGTCGTTCAGAATGGCGGTCCCGGCGCGGAATCTTCCGTTGTCATCGATGATTTGCAAGTGCGAAGTTACGAGGTCATAGAAATTCCAAAACCTCCTATACTCATCGGATCGAACGCTTTGGCTAGCAGTGTGCTACGGGATATAAGACATGCTCATTACGCCGTCGACGGTGATTTCGCTACATATTGGCAGCCTGATATCGGTGCTTCAAACAATGAAATTAATGACCCTGAATGGTGGCAATACGATTTCGGTTTGGGCAGTGAGATTGCAGTCCGTCAAATCAGGATGTATCAAACGGCAACAGGCAGTACGGCAAATCCATTAACCAACACGGCTGAAACCGTATCGGTTCTTTATAGTAATGATGGAAATCATTTCTATTCAGCCGGTACGTTTTCTTCGTTGGGTCTTGGATTGAATACGTTGAATATCGGCTATGTGGGAGCCTATCGCTATTGGAGAATCTTCACCGAAGACAGCAATGACTCTTGGGGAATCTATGAATTCGAGTTTGAATATTATTAATGACGAAACGGCAACAAGTTGTTTTTTAAACACAGAAAAAAAACGCTTGAATCAGTGCGCTCAACCTTTCAATCATGTTTATCGATACCGTAGAACATGCGGGCATAATGGGACTGTATCTGTTTTGATTCCGTAGGAAATCTCACTCCTTGAGGGTCTCCCCTTTTACAGCAAAATAATCCCTGTCTTCACACAGTGATAATGTCACCCCCTTTCGCCACGTTTGGGGGAGGAACTTTCATTGATGGCTGACTCATTAAAAAATCGGGCTCAACTTGAGGAATTTTCAGCCGATACTGTCAATAGGACTGTGCATTGATTTTCGGGTTAAAATCCAGGCGATGAGACGAGTATCCGTTAATCGGCCGCCCACGAAACGGGTAGCCCGGAGATTGTTATGTATGCCAACTGTCTATATTGCGGGAAATTCACTCGAGTCAACCGCATCAAATCCTGCGCCCCCTGTTTCAAAGCCGACGAGCAAGTCCTGTATCATGCGATCGACGTGCTTAACCAGGAAGGCCGGCGCACGGTTTTCGATCTGGCCGACCGGCTGTCCATCAATGTAGCGCGGATATTCCAATGGCTCGATCAGGGAAGACTTTCAGGGAGTTACTTTCAATACCTCTGTCCCAAATGCGGCAAAGACCTCGTGGATCGGTCGTGTGAATGCCATCCCTTCAAACTTCCGATTGAAGACCATACATCCGACGAAGCCGAAAACACTCCCGAATCCAAAGATCCTCCCACCAGCCGCCGCGTGCAGCGAAAATGCGATATCTATTGGGATCATATTTCTTCCATCCGTCGAAAACAACGCCGCGACATCTGGCTGGCGACCTGAAACCACTTATACGAAGTCCGCTTTACTCATATGGTTGATCGTTATCTGTGGTTCACATTGATTCATAGATAACCGGTTAATAACACCGAGGCGCAATTTTAGGACTGGGTAATAACTCATCCCATCGGCTGATATTAACTTTCAATCATATAATTCTTTCCATACGAGAGTCTTCTGAAGAACCATTATGAATGTGAGTTTTGGGATCAATCGGGTCCAAAGATGAAACGGGCAATCGCCCCGTGGCTGACTAAGCCGTTCGTTGAGGCATAGATTGGCATCCCGGTTTCGTACATAAGGGTCGGTCCATGTCCCGAAAAGAGGCCTATGCTTTTTTTCGCTTGTGATAATAACCAAGTGTTGTTGGGCATTCCTTGCATAAACAGGGTGGCGTGTAATTCAGTGAGTATAGGATCGAAGTGAAAGTAATACTTTCCATGAGGAACCTCTTCAGGCGCTCGGCCTTCCTGGAACGGATCGATGAGCGTGTTGGACATATAAGCAACCGGGGTAGTAAATATTCTTTGCTGTACGCTCCCGTCGGCATGGTGCTTGATGACTTGTTTGCTTTTTGCCCGGGGCATTCCATGATCGATTAAATAGGTTGAAAAGGCCATATCTATCGTACGGAGGGAACTTTCCGAATGAGCGATCTTCGCCCGAATATGTGCGTTTAGAAAATTGGGGACAGCAATTGCCGCCAGGATTCCTATGATCGCTACAACAATGAGTAATTCAATTAATGTAAAAGCGTCCCGTACTTTCATATTCATTTGAAATATTTCAATTTAATCTTTATACGCCAGATTTGCCTATGCGATCAACGTTCTAATGGCGCTCTTCCGCAGAAAATTTGTAAATTGCCCTGTTCGTCTAACCAGAGAAGACCACACCGTTCTCCCGGTTGGCAGGAACCATGACTCACCAAACGCTTTAGCAGTCTCCTTGGCCGGACCACATTTTCTTCATCGAATGCCTGCGTGACGACAGAAGGGCGAATTCCCCAATCCAGAAAAGCCGGGATTGGCTGGTCTCGTTCCTCACAGATGGGTATGATCGGCGCACTTGGCCGCTGGGAAGAGACCACTTTCACCAACCGCTCACCGGGCGTATGTGTAAAAAGAGATTCCCGGCCGTCTTTCCCCAAAAGTACAAAAATATTCCCCGAGGTTTCTTCGATCATTCCTGCCCGGTCTTCGATTCCCCGATAGGGAAACTCCTCTTGGCGGGTGAGCATCTTAATAAGCAATTGTACGCCTTCATGAACGGGACTGTTGTAAGAATCCGGATGAAGCGCCGTATTTCTACGGGAATAACTGCGGATCAGCGTATGAACGGGATCCTGACCGAAAAGTTTGGTCAATAAATAAACAACGGATTCGTAGATTTCCCGAACGACGAGAATGGGATCGCGGCCGACTGCGACTTCATTGCTTGCCATTATCGCGGATGGACGGACGCGGCCAAGGTTAGCCAACGCTTCACCTTCTGCCGCCGTAATACGCGTTCCCTTTCTCAAACTGGGCAGGATATCCGTTGCGATGATATCGGCCACACCCGACCGCCGCGCGCACATCTGGAAGAAATCGCGTAAAACGGCCGTACGCCGTGGATCGATCTCTACGCTCAAATCTCCTCGTGCGTACATCACGGCATCCACTTCGCCCATGATCCGCAGGATTTCCCGCAAGGCGTACAAACCCCGAATCACCCGTTCGGGATCCATTTCCTGCTGTCGAAGGTGCGAAGCCGGGGGCATTAAATTGCTGCGTTCGATATCGTGATAAACCCGATCGTAGCGAAACGACTGATGTTGAACGGGCGATAGTGAATAGGGAAAAGGATCACCCAATATCGTATCGACTTCAGGATCTTTGATAAACGTCAGTGGATCGACACCCGTATGGTCGCAAATGTGGATTGCATCTTCGAGGCAATCAAATAACTCAAAACGCTCGATCTTGGGAATGACTCCCGGAACGAAAGACGGCGTTTTCCCATGCTGGCTGACTAATTTCGTAAAAATTGACTTGAACGCGCGAACGTCTTCCACCGATTTGACGAACGATAAGGATATGAAATCCGGCCATTCTTCCGGCGACATTTGAGTAACGAGCGATTCCAACTGAGGATAATCCAATTCCGATGTAATCACCGGCGCTGATATGCTGGATCCGATCAGATTCAATCCCCGATCGGGATCGATACAATCACCGCGTAATAAGCGGCAAAAAATCTGTCCTTCTCTGCGGTCGATTCGCTCCACCAGCAATGTCACCTGTCCATCGTCGATTTTTATCCAGCTCTCCGGCTGAACGTCGTCGACGAGTCCTTCGTAACTCACAGGGATAACGATTCGATCTTCTGTCGATTCGGGATAAGGTGTTTTCGTCTGTAGAACGATCGTACGTCCTTCATTCCGATTTTCTCCGGTTTGATTTTCGGACGAATCCAACCGGATGCTTTCTGTATTCCGCGTCCGGATTTTTGGACCCCCCAAATCGAGAAGAACGTGAACATTCTCACGACTGCTTGCTTGTATACCCGCTCGAACGAACCGGACGACGAGCGGAAGCATTTCCGGTGGACGAACGTGTGCTCCGTTGATCCGTACCGCCGCCAAGTGACCGGCATCGATCACGCTGGCCAACAGGTTCACATCGTCTGGTGTAAAGTGACCGTTTTGTTCGCGCTCCCAACGCCGTAAATCCAAACCGGTACTCGGACCCGCCGTTCCGATAATGGATAGGGGTAAGGGATCCTGGAGCGTTTGTAAGGCCGATGTTAAAAATGAATGTTGATTCAGATCGTTCATAAAATAACCTCATCGTTATACGGATAAAAGCAGTCGTATTCAACGTTAACAGGGAGAGTCGGTCAAATCAATCCAGCTTCACGAAATAGTCCAAGTCTCTTTTGTGTATAAGAGGTCATGCAGGTCGTTCTTCCCGATACGCTCCCTGATTGCATCGATTTGGCCGTGGATCCGTTCTTCGTAACTCGGTTTTTCAACACGGCGAAAAATACCGATTGGTTCGGGATAATCGGGATAACGGATATTTCCTAATAGAAACGCAAGAGAAGAATCATCCCGTTTCTCATCGTGGATTAACAGATCGTTTTCATTAACTCCGTCCTGGCCGATCGTAACCGTTTCAATATGATAGTCATCGAGACAGAGACCTTTTTCCCTATTTTTCCCAAAACGAATCTGTTTTCCATGCTCGAGTTCAACAATATGATCGGATTTCCGATCGCGGTCGGTGGCGTAGAGATAGGCCCCGTCGTTGAAGATGTTGCAATTCTGATAGATTTCGACAAACGAAGTGCCTTTATGTTTCGCGGCTTCGATGAGTGTGCTGGTTAAATGTTTAACGTGCGTATCGATGGAGCGGGCCACGAATGTGGCTTCAGCCCCGAGAGCGAGAGATATGGGACTAATGGGATTGTCGACCGATCCCCATGGGGTGGATTTCGTTTTCTTGCCATATTCGGATGTGGGAGAGACCTGTCCTTTCGTCAATCCATAGATACGATTATTGAACAGAATGATATTGATATCCACATTCCGGCGCAATGTATGCACGAAATGATTCCCGCCAATGGAAAGCGCATCTCCATCACCCGTTGTCACCCAGACGGACAAATCGGGGCGCGCGATTTTTAATCCGGTCGCGATGGCTGGAGCACGGCCATGAATTCCGTGAATTCCGTAAGTATCCAAGTAATAAGGAAAGCGACTCGAGCATCCGATGCCGGAGACAAAAACACATTTTTCTTTCGGAATCTGAATAGCCGATAAGGCCTTTTTCATTTGTGAAAGAATCGAGTAATTCCCGCACCCAGGGCACCAACGCATGGGTTGATCGCTCGCGTAGTCTTTTGGTAAGAATTGAGGAGACGGAACATCGGCTGTCATTGATTATTCTCCATGCTGGATGCGATTTAAAATTTCGTCGATGGCATCGTATAGTTCGTCTTCGCGAAATGGTTTCCCCTGTGCTTTGTTCAAACCGGCAGCATCAATTAAAAACCGGGAGCGAAGAATGAATCGCAACTGGCCAAGATTCAGTTCGGGCACCAGGATTTTCTTATAGCCCTTCAAGATGGATTCCAGATTTTTCGGAAAAGGATTCAAATATTGTAGGTGGATACAAGATACGGATTTCCCTTCGCTTTGTGCGCGTTCGACGGCGGTCGTAATCGCTCCATACGTTCCTCCCCACCCAACAACGAGGAGATCACCGGATGCTTCACCGTTCACTTCGATCGAGGGAATGTCTTTCGCAATTCCATTAATTTTATCATCCCGCAAATGAGTCATGCGTTCGTGATTCATCGGTTCGTAACAGATATGGCCCGTATGAAATTCCTTCTCCAGGCCTCCCACCCGATGCATCAACCCGGGTGTTCCAGGAACGGCCCAAGGCCGGGATAATCGATCGTCGCGAGAATAAGGATTAAACGATTCTCCAAGGCCGGTTTTACAATAGGGCACATCGAGGTTTGGAAATTCGCTGGATTCCGGTATCCGCAACGGTTCGGCCCCACTGGCAATGTAACCGTCCGAAAGAAGGATGACGGGGGTCATGTATTTCAGAGCGATCCGGCAGGCCTCGATCGTCATGTGAAAGCAGTCGGAAGGGGTCGCGCTGGCCAAAACCGGCACGGGACAATCACCATTTCGGCCATGCATGGCCTGAAACAGGTCGGATTGTTCGGTTTTCGTCGGCAGACCGGTACTGGGACCGCCTCGTTGAACGTTGACAATAACCACCGGCAGTTCGGTCATCACCGCCAAACCAATGGCTTCACTTTTTAACGCCATCCCGGGGCCGCTGGTGCCGGTGGCGGCCAATGCACCGCCATAAGCCGCTCCGATCGTCGAACACATGGCCGCAATCTCATCTTCGGCCTGAAAGGTAATCACACCGAAATTCTTTTGGGCCGATAAATTTTGAAGTATTTCAGTGGCGGGTGTAATTGGATAGCTGGCGAAATAGAGCGGCTTATCGGTCAGTTTAGACGCGGTAATCAGGCCTAACGAAACGGCTTCGTTTCCCGTGACTTTGCGATAGGCGCCCGGAACGAGTTTCGCTTTATGAACGGTGTAGGTATTGGGGATGATTTCCGATGTTTCGCCATAATTAAAACCGGCGAGAAGACTCCGCTTATTCGCTTCCATGATGTCCGGCTGTTTGGCGAACTTGGTTTGCAACCATTGAACGGTCGGTTCGATGGGGCGATCGTAGAGCCAAAAAGCCAATCCCAAAACAAAAAAATTCTTGCATCGTTCGGCGGTATTTCGGTCGATATCGAGGCGTTCAACGGCTTTTCGGTTTAAGGTCGAAATGGGGAGCGACATGACTTGATAGCCATTCAGGCTGTCATCGTCGAGAGGATTGGTCTCATAGTTCGCTTTTTTGATATTCCCCGCCGTGAAGGATTCTTTATTCACAACGAGAATCCCTCTCTTATCTAAATCCTCGATGTTGACCTTGAGCGCCGCAGGATTCATGGCAAAAAGCGCATTGATTCGATCGCCGGGAGTATAGACTTCTTTTCCACCAAAGTTGATTTGGAATCCACTGACTCCGCTGAGTGAACCTGCCGGGGCACGGATTTCGGCTGGATAGTCGGTTAAGGTCGAAACATCATTGCCAAAGAAAACGGAGGATTGAGTGAACTGGTTGCCTACCAGTTGCATTCCATCACCGGAATCACCGGCAAATCGAATCGTTGCCCGTTCGATTTCCTGGGCTGGTCGAATTTCATTTCTATCGGTCATATTGAATCGGATCCTGTGATCTGACGGGTCGGTTAAAAGTGAAAGCAGGATGAAACTCACACAATAGGTTGCTAGTCAATTTTGAGTATTGTCAATACGCTGTGGTTCTAATTCCAGTTTTCGACTTTTTACCGTTTCATCATATCGGGTTAACGACAATGTCTTTATACCATACTATTCCTTCCCAATCAATAATCAACTATGGCGTTATGATGAACATGCTTGGAGTCTGGCGGTTTTCATGAGTGTTAATATTGGCGACGACGATATAGAAAGTCGAGTTGTTTTCGGAGTTGAATTCATAGAAGGATTCTTGGTCTTCCGAGACGGGCCATTCTGATGGATCGATAAGAAACATCTTCTTGGATTCATCCTGGATACCGATACCGATGGTTCCTTGCCCGCAACCCATGATGAGGGGACTGGGGGGGCGATCTCGACGGTCACCGGTTCCATCGTTAAGCGGTTATATTTCAATGGCGCGGAAATTCCGGGGTGTGTTAGCAACTATTCTCGATCCGGTCGAGGCAGCGATCCGCTATCGATTCTTTTCTTGACGATCGGTAACAGCATTTGAAATTTGATCCAGGCACGGAGTCTCAAGGCGGGGGGTATAAAATGAATGGCATCCCCGACCAGATCGGGATCGAACGGGACATGGGCGGCAGTATCCAGAAAACGGAGATCGATTTCCACGATTTATTAACGATCCAGATTCACCCCCCCCCAATCCCTTGAGAAGCATCGGGCGACTGAACTCATGGAAAAAATTGAAAAAGGCGATACCCTGATTGTCAGTGATTCGATTGAGACGCCTATAAGGTTCGTGATTCAGGAGAAAAGATCAAACCATCGAAATCAACGGATTCAATACAAGGTTTCGACCGATTGCAGTTACTTTTTTGAAAAAAGTTGAGGGAAACATCCATGAACGCCACCGATTCCACCACCGTTCCTTTGCTGGATCTGAAAGCGCAATTTGTCACGATCCAGAATGAAATTCGCGAGGCGATCGACGGAGTGCTCGAGAGTCAGCGTTTTATTCTCGGTTCTGAAGTGGAGGCTCTGGAAGACGATATCGCCGATTACTCCAATTGCGCTTATGGTGTCGGAGTCTCTTCCGGTTCGGATGCACTTCTGATCGCGCTCATTGCACTCGACATCAAGCCGGGCGATGAGATCATTACAACACCCTATACCTTCTTTGCGACCGCCGGAGTCATTCATCGCCTGGGTGCAAAGCCGGTCTTTGTGGACATCGAGCCTGAGACGTTCAACATCGATCCTCAACAGATTGAGAAGGCGGTCACTCCAAACACAAAAGCCATTTTGCCGGTTCACCTGTATGGACAGTGCGCGGAGATGGATTCCATCATGGCCATTGCGGAAAAGCACGGGCTGCCAGTGATCGAAGATGCCGCCCAGGCCATCGGTGCGGAACACCGTGGCCGCCGTGCCGGTTCCATCGGAACGATGGGCTGCTTCTCTTTTTTCCCGTCGAAGAATCTTGGCGGTTTCGGTGATGGAGGCATGGTGGTGACGAACGATGAATCATTGCACGACAAACTGAAAGTACTGCGCGTTCACGGTTCCAAACCGAAATACTATCATTCCACTGTGGGAGGCAATTTCAGGTTGGACGCGCTTCAGGCGGCCATTCTCCGGGTGAAGCTAAAGCATTTGGACCACTGGACGAGAGCCAGGCAGGAGAATGCGAAACGGTACGGCGAATTATTCGATAAAACCGGTTTAGTTGGCAGCCGAATCACGCTTCCCTCGATTCGGCGGGATCGCCATATTTTCAATCAGCATATTATCCGTGCCGAAGATCGAGACGCCTTAAAAAGCGATCTCACGGAACACCGGATCGGAACGGAAATTTACTATCCGGTTCCCTTGCATCTTCAGGAATGTTTCAGCGGTCTCGGATACAAAGAAGGCGATTTCCCGATCAGTGAAGAGGCCGCCCGTTCGACCTTGGCAATTCCAATTTATCCCGAACTGACGAATGAACAGATTCAGGCGGTCGTCTACCGGATCGCGCGGTTTTATGAAAAATAGCTGTATCCCATTTTAATAATCACCAGTACGACCGGATGAGGACATGAAACTGGCTAAAAAAGAAATGGAAAACCACGCGGCGGGGATTAGGCCATCCAAGGCAATCCCCTAAAACAGACCTCGCAAATCCACTCCTAAATCGACCCATTTTTTTGGACATCTTG
>CAZSIZ010000009.1:22607-43639 GCA_964606645.1 uncultured bacterium | reverse complement strand
CCCAGGTTCCGCGCTCACGGGTCAGGCTGCCGACCAATTCGATGCACTCGGCCAGATGCTCGCGCACGGGCTGCAAGAACACCTCCGTGTCGTAAGCCAGTTCCTCTTCGGCTTTCTTCAGGCACTCGCGCGCTTTCTGTGACGACAACAGCGTTTCGAACTTTTGAAACGCTTCTGAAACGTCTTCGTTGTTCAACGTCCTGATACGGTTTCCAACCATCCCTATCACTCCAAACGGCAGATCGATGTTCGACTCGATATAAGAATAGCATAACTGTTAAAAAATGGGTTTTTTTTATTGGTAAGCGAATGAATCCGAGCGTTCCAATCGACAGACTCAAAATGGCGGTCAACGAAGGCTGAGAGGTACTTCGAGGCCGTGTGCCAGCATGACTTCTTCATCGGAAAGGATGTCGCGGGCCGGGCCATCGGCGACAATCCGACCTTTGTCGAAAACGACGATCCGGTTGCAGGTTTTTAAAACGAACTCCAAGTTATGACTCGAGATAATACGCGTGACGGTGAGCGCGTCCAAGATGCGTTCGAGTTCCCGCCGCCCGCGCGGGTCGAGATCGCTGGACGGTTCGTCGAGCAGGAGCACCTGCGGATTCATCGCCAGAATCCCGGCGATGGCCACGCGCCGCTTCTCTCCCCCGGAGAGATGGAACGGCAACCGGTCTTTGAACGCCTCATCCAGGCCGACCTGCGCCATCGCGTCATCCACCCGGCGATGCACCTCATCCCGGCTCAGCCCCAGATTCACCGGCCCGAACGCAATGTCTTCGAAAACGCTGGCGCTGAATAGCTGATCGTCGGTATTCTGAAAAACGGTTCCCAGTTTCCGATGCACTTGTCGACGGCCTTCGGGAGTGGTGAGATCGCATCCCGCCACGTCGATGCGGCCCTCGAAGCAGTCGATCGTTCCGGACAGCAGCATGAACAGCGTGGTTTTCCCCGCTCCGTTAGGGCCGGCCAATCCAACCCGTTCGCCGTGTTTGACATGCAGCGAAACGTCCCGCAGCGCTTTCACGCCATCCGCGTATTGATATGAAACCCGGTCGATCTCTATCAGGCAACTCAATAGTAACTCCTTCTACAAACGCAGAATCAGGTATCCAGCCAGATCAACAATACCGACACGAAAACACAGAATGAAAATTTTATGACGTCGCCCACCGTCGTCGTCCGTTCGGTCCATGAGGGAATCGACCCGCTGTACCCCCGGCACTGCATGGCGCGGTAAACACGGTCTGCGCGCTCAAGGCTATGCACCAGCATAACGCCCACGACATTCGCCAGCGTGCGGTAGGTCTGACGCGACGTCCGGTATCGGAATCCGCGCGTTACCAGGGCAAGCCGGATGCGGTCCAGTTCCCACCCCAGGGTGAACAGATAGCGATAGGTCAACAAAGCGATTTGGATCAGAACGTTCGGTATCCGTAAACGTTCTCCCGCCCGCAGAAGCGTGTTCATCGGGGTGGAGTAGATCAACACGAGCGACGCCGTCACAATCGCCAACGCCCTCAGGTAAAGCGTCGAGGCCAAAACCATTCCTTGATGGCTCCACGTCACGAATCCAATCCGGACAGGATCGCCCGGCGCGGTCAGCGAGAGAATGACGACACAGGGGATCAGGAAAAAATGAACCACGGCCATCCGGCGGAGAACCAACCGAAACGGCAAACCGCACGGCAGCAGGGCGGCACACGAAATCCCAAGCGCAAGTAATGCGATCCAGGGATGATCGACGGCCGCTGCCGCCAGCACGAACAACGCAAACGCAACCAGCTTCCAGCGCGCATCCCAGCGGTGGATCAGTGAATCCAGACGAGCAATCCGCTCAATCTCTGCTTTCACGGTTTCTTACCCACGCATCGAGTGCGCTCAGTTTCTGTGAGTTACGGTATGACATCCACGCCGCCATTGCCGCCAGAATCAATGTCAATCCCAGGATCACCCGTTCCGGTGTACCGAATGTGTTTTGCGTGGAAATCCGTTTTGGGGATTGCGAGGGGCGAACTGGATGAGAATGATCCCCGATTTTTTGAATGGACGATGGCGATCGATCCACTGGAGTGAAAAGGGATTTCATCTCCTCTTGACGGAGGGTGATAGATTCCTGATGGCCTTGGCCGCCGTAGACGGTGACAGTGACAGTCCGATACTCGTTTGGCATCCAGCGGAAGATTCCTTTTTCGTCTGTTTTTCCGGTAGCCAGAATGGTTCCGTCGTCCGCTTTAATGGTCACCTCTCCGTCCACGACCGGTTCATCTCCCCCGGTCCATGTTTCGATCAGGAGATCGCGGCCATCGACGGAGCAAGCCAAGTCCATCCGGTGCGCACTAACATGGCCGGGCCACAATAGAACAGAAAATCCAATCAACAACAGCCATCGAACCATCATTGCCTCCCAATAAGCACCGGTTGCACCCGCGACAGAAATTGAACGGTGAACCCGGTTATCATTCCTTCAAGAAGCGCAACCGGCAGATGAGCGAGGAAAACCATCGTGGCCAATGACGAAAAATTTTCACCCATCGACAGTAACACCGCCATGAATAACACACCGGAACCCAATACACCCAATCCAGCGCCTACCGCCCCGGATAAAAAGATCCAACGTTGTCCCCGCGCTGACAGTCCATCGTAAACGATCCACGACAGCAGTGCGGGAATTCCTAATCCGCAGCAATTGATTCCTATCCCCGAAACCCCTCCGTGACCCAATACCGCGGCTTGTAAAAAAAGCCCGATCGGAAACACCAGGAACGAACGCCGCCGTAAGACGACACCGATCAATCCGTTGAATATCAGATGGACGCTTCCGGGGCCGGCGGGGATGTGAATTAACGAGACGACAAAAAAGGCTGCCGTAAACACCGCCACGCTTGGAATTTCCTCGTCGCGGATTTTATACGCCGACCAGGCGCACCCCACCCCGGCGGCGGCAAACCCACCCACCAGAACCGGGATCGACGAGATTACTCCATCGGCCAAGTGCATTCGTGTTGACGCTCCAGCCATTCAACGAGAATAGAGATGCATTAATAGTATTATGATTTTGAAAAAAATAAGATAGGGGGAGAGAAATTTGAAGAAGGAATCAAACGGGGTTTAGAGGGGATGGTGGGTCGAAAAACGTGATCCACCCTACGGGCTGGGCAGGCACAAGACCTGCCCCTACGGTTACACGATCAATTTCCGTACTTTTTTGAAATCGTCCGTGCCCGCTTCGACCAGGAGTTCGAAAAGAACCGATTCCACGTTGGTGATTATGGCTCCGGCCTGGTTCATTCGCTGCAGGGCGTTGTCACGATTTTCGTGGGCGCGCGAGGAGACGGCGGTTTTCGGGATGTGGACCTGATAGCCGTTGGCAAGCAGATCGAGGACGGTCTGAAGAACGCAAACATGGGTTTCGATGCCAACAGCGACGATCTGCTTTCGGCCGGTTTTCTTCAACCGGTTCCAGAATCCATCGTTTCCACAGCAACTGAAGGTCATTTTTTCGAGGGGAGTTTCCCCGCCGAATTCATGGGTAAGTTCATCGATGGTCGGACCGAGTCCCTTGGGATATTGTTCAGTGACGATCATCGGAACCTGGAGTAAGGCCATCCCCTGCATCAGCCGAACAATATCGGCGGTGACCGTTTCGTGATTGTGCATCGCCCCCACCAGTTTTTCCTGATAGTCGATGACTAAGAGTAAGGCGTCGTTTCTTCTCAGAACGGTTTCGTGTCGGTTCATGGAAACTCCTGGAATCATGGGGATATTCGATTCACGACGAAACGGCAATAATTATTCCTGGAAATCTATCGAGGGCATTTACTCGGATTTTTCCTCTTCGCCTTCTTCACCCTCTTCTTCATGGGCTTCGATATACTTTTTGTAATATTCATCGACATCGTTGACGAATTGCTGCTGACTGGAACTGGAGATGGATTTGAGGCGGTTGTCGGCGTAGTTCTTGGCGTATCTCAGACACTTGAGGGCTTCATCTCCCGCATCGAATTTCAAATGCAGTTTCGCCAAGAGGAAGTTCATCGCGCCATCCTTCACTTCATGGGGGATGGCGCTGAGATCGTCGTTGTTGAAGCTCAATTTCATGAACGTGTAGGCTTCTTTCCAGAATTGTTTCAAATCTTCCTCATGGACTTCATCATTGCCATCGTGAATGGTGTGAGTCATTTCATCTAAAATTTGGGTGCAATGAAGGTAATTCGAACCGATGAAGTAGAAACGGGGTTCGGGAGATTTCATATCCAGCGCTTCTCCGGAGAATTGCTCCACGATCGCGTCTTTGAGCGTTTTGTAATCCCAACTTTCCGGTTCCACGTCATAGTTGTAAGCAATTCGAACCATCTGGGAATATCGGTCCAGGGCGAAACAGACCAAGGTGGTGACGTAATCTCTCGGCTCCTCCAGCATCAGAGTGAAGAACGGCACGCCGTATTGTTCCCGCTGTGACCAGATTTTTTCGAATGTGGCGCGGCAGCGGGTGTTTCTGGGACGGTTATTCTGCTTGTCGAGGATGGCGCTCGCTTTTTCAAGCCGACTGAATTCATCCGCGAGCACGTTGAATCGTTCTTCGATCGTTTTATCAAAAAACTCTTTGATTTGTTCGTGCTTACGAACGTTTCGGGTAAAGTATTTATACTCGTCCACTCCAAAACCATATTCATTCGACGAAGTCAAACATCCGGGACAAACCGTTGTCTTTAAATACTCGGGATATTTCTCGTATTCGCCTACCGGATTGGGATGAGAGACCATCCATTCGTCGTAAGCGATCTGGTGGCTTTTCATCATAAATTGATAGTTGAACATCTTGGTTTCGCAAACGAGGCAGGGTGTCTCTCGCTTCCATAATGATTTCTTTTTAGGCATACGACCGATCCTCCGGATAAATACGATTCAATGGATAATCTCCGCAACATTATAATACACCAATTTATATTACACCCAAAAATATTTCTTTGTTAAGACCGGGAATACAGAAATCGCTGTAAAGATACGTGTACGAAGGCGTTCGGAAAACCCCCGAAAAACACAGAGGATCGGAATTGAGCGCATTCAATACCAACCGATTTCGTCAACTGCTCAGTGATATTTCAACATAATTTTTTCTTTTTTTCAACTATTTGCCGATAAAAATCGATTAATTCCTCTACAAGAAACGAATAGGAGAGTTCGTTTTCGGCCAATTGCCGTGCCCGTTTGCCATAGGATTCGGCTAAGGCGGGTTGGCGGATCAGGTCCAGGCAGGCGTTTGCAAACGCTTCGCCTCCTTCTCCGGCGGCCACTCCTGTCTGAAACCGCCGCACGAAATCCGCCGAGTCACCCACATCGGAAACCACGGAAGGCCGTCCCGACGCGAAATAGTCGCACAGCTTATTCGGCAGGCGTGCCCGGTTGGCCAGCGTATCCTCCATCGGCATCAACTGGATATCGCAAGCGCCCAGGTGAGTGGGGATTTGGGAGAAAGGAACGACTCCTGGCAATATCACATCCCGGCCAATGTCAAATCGGCTGCGGAAAACTTCTTTGGCGCTCTCCTCGACTCCCCCGCCAACAACGAGTAGAACCGCTTCGGGAATTTCATGCTTGATCCGCTGAAACGCATCCGCCAGGAGTTTTAAGTCCCAGAGCGAAAATCCGGTAAAACCCAGAACTGGCCCCTGCGCCGACAGGCCAATGCGCTTACGACAAACATCTCGATCCAATAACGGGAAACGTTCCACATCCACTCCGAACGGAAGATTCAGTAACCGATCCTTTTGAACACCAATCTGCAAAGCGCGGTCGAATAAAACCGAACTGATGACCGTGACGCCGTCGGAGAGCGTTTTACTGCCCTCTTCGATACGCTTTTCGATTCGGTCGATCAAATCATAGCGCCGCCGGGAGGTGGTAATCCCCCCCCCGGTCCACCAATCACACCAGTCACTGACGAAAAGCGCGCGCGGCGATCCCCCCAGCAACCGAAGACGTAAACGCAGCAACATCCAGGGAAGCAACACATTCGGGCGATGGTCGAAGGCGTGAACGATATCCCAGCGCCCTTCCAACGATTGGATCAGACGGACGAAATTGTCTACGGGAGCGTAACCGCCGTCGTGATTACCGGGATTTCCCCAACGGGGAGTCTGCCAGACGCTCACACCATCTTCGATCGAGCGCGTCCCTGCTGGATTACAGGAACGCGAAACCGTCCATAGATCGACGGAGTGGCCTCGTTCGGCCAATTGGCGTGCCAGCCCGAAACAACGGAAAAAAGTCCCCCGCCAGACTAGGTTGTGATTGAGAAAGAGAATATTCATTCCAGCACTATTTCACTTCCTTCACCAAAAATCCTATTTAATTGTAAACGCCTTTCCTTCGTCAAAGTAAGGTTACAAACGGAAGAAAATTTTTTGTCTGATTTTTTTGTCCTTTTAGTTTTTTTACAATTACGGGGGAATAGGATATCAGAAAAAGAAGCGATGGCTGATTGCTTTTTTCGTGATTATTAGGTAGAAGATTCGTATGGATCGTTCATCGAAGGAGCGATGATGGGATGGGTATTAAACTCGTGCAAGCCCTCGTTCCGAACGCTGCATAAAATCGACCATGTGCATAATTTCAGGTACGTCACTCATCTCACCGGTCAAGCGTTCGATCGCTGCTTTTTCGCATAATTTGGACCGCATGATGATTTTGTAGGCGTGTTTGAACTGAGAGATTCGTTCGGGGGAAAAATTGTGGCGCTTCAAACCGATAATATTCAAACCACGTGATTTGCAGGGATTACCCCCGGCGGCAGTACAGGGAAGAATGTCTTGACGAACCGCCGATCCACCACCGACGATAGCATTACGGCCAATCTGCACGAATTGATGGATGCCCACCAGTCCACCGATGATGGCGTGCTGCTCCACACGAATATGTCCGGCTAAACCGGCGAAACTGGCCATAATGACCCAGTCTTCCAAAACGCAATTGTGGGCGATATGGCAATAGGACATCACGAAGCAATGGTTTCCGACACTCGTAACTTCACCCTCATACGTTCCCCGGTTGATGGTGGCGTATTCCCGGATGGTGGTGTTGTCACCGATGACGACGTAACTTTCTTCGCCCCGGTATTTTAAATCCTGGGGGGTGCTGCCGATCACAGCTCCAACACCGATTCGGCAATTGCGGCCGATCGTTGTCCAGCCATCCAGAACGGCATGAGGGGCGATTTTGGTTCCATCCCCAATTTGGATGTTTTCCCCAACAACCGCAAAAGGACCGACCTCGACATTTTCCCCAATTTCCGCAGATGGATGAACGATCGCTGAATTCGAAACTGAAGGCATGGAATTATTTCAACTTTCTCAGACGGTTTTCATTTTTAACTTCAGGAACATCGCATCGATACGATCAAAGCAGTTTTCATTTGTTAAGATAGACCCAAAAAGATGATTTCACAATAAAAAAGTAAAAAAAGTTTAAATTATGGTTCTGGGAAACGTAACCCCATCTCAATCACCGACGGCAAACAACAATTTCGCTTCGGCGGCCAGTTGCCCGTCGACTCGGATGGAACTTTCCACTTTACCCATTTTCGCCCGCATTTTTATGATACGGGTTTCGATCATCAGTTGGTCGCCGGGAATGACTTTCCGGCGCATCTTGGCGCTGTCCACACCGACCAAGTATACAATTTTCCCACGATTTTCCGCACGGGAAAGCAATAAAACACCCCCGGCTTGAGCCATTGCTTCGATCAGAAGCACGCCCGGCATGATCGGTTCCTGGGGGAAGTGACCCGTGAAGAATTCTTCGTTGTTCGTGACGTTTTTAATCGCCACGACCCGCCGTTCCTCATAATCCATTTCGATAACCCTATCGATGAGCAGGAACGGGTAGCGATGGGGTAAAATATTCCGGATTTGATTGGCGGTGATCGGGAGTTCGAACGAGTCGGTTTTCATTTGTCCATTCAATGTTTCCAATACCTTTTGCACAAAGCGGATATTAAACGCATGGCCGGATCTGACGGCGATCACATGCCCTTTGAGGGGCGCGCCCAACAGGGTCATGTCACCGATCACGTCCAAGATTTTATGGCGGACGATTTCATCTTGAAATCTTAATTCTTTATTGAGAATATCGGTTTCGCCAATAACGATAGCGTTTTCGAGACTGCCCCCTTTGATTTTTCCTTCTTGGCGAAGACTCTCGATATCCTTCAGGAATCCAAACGTGCGTGCGGGCGCGATTTTCTCGGCAAAGATGTCTTCGGTAATCAGGAACGAGGCGGAACGAATCCCCACTGCGGGATGATCGTAATCGATTTTATAGGTGACTTCGAGTCGTTGGGAGGGGATAATCGCCAGTTCGAGACCGTTTTCGATGAGCCAGATCGGTTCCTGAACTTCGATATACTTTTTGGGGCGGTCCAGAGTAACAATACCAGCTTTACGAATGGCGTTGACGAATTCGATCGCACTGCCGTCCGTGATCGGCGGCTCGCTGGACGTCAGTTCGAGGATGAGATTATCGATCCCCAATCCCGTGCAGGCCGCCAAAACATGCTCGACGGTTTTGATCTGGGTTTCGCCTTTTCCCAGCGCCGTTAAATAAAGCGATTCTTCCAAAACTGCGTTTTCGGCTTTGACTTCGATCACCGGTTTGCCAGGCAGGTCGCATCGGACGAATGAGATCCCGGCATCGGCTTTGGCGGGTTTGAATGTAATCGTGGTTTCTAAGCCGGTGTGCAAACCCACACCGCTGATAGAAGATTCTCCAGCAATCGTTTTTTGATATTCAACCATTGTTACTCCGAATCCGACAACGATTTTTCCAACGAGCGGATTTTATCGAAAAGTTTGGGCAGGCGAAGAATATTCGCTTTTTGTCGTTTTTCCATTCGGTGAGGCTGTGCGGGGGTTCCCCAATAGTCCGCGTCATCCGGGACATCGTCCATGACCGAACTCTTCGCGCCGATCCTGGCTCTCGCGCCGACGGTAATCCCGGGTGAAATCACGACCTGACCGGCAACTGTGACGCGTTCACCCATCGTCACGGTCTCTCCAATCGTGACTTGAGCCACGATAATGCAATGCGGTCCGATGACGGTTCCCGCACCGATTAGAACCAAGTTATCCGCCTTGGTTCCCTCACCGATCACGCTCTGGGATTCCGGTGTGCCGGAAACCACGACGTTCGCACCCAGTTCGACATCCGCTCCAAGCACGACAGGCACTCTTTGATCATCGCTTTGGGAAGGTGGGGAAAAGCCGATCCGGCATCCGGCGTGCAGAATCGTGCGGTCGCCGATTTGACAGTTCGCGCAGATGGAGGCGTGAGGATAAAGCGTCACATCACTTCCGATCGCCGCGCCTTGGCCAATGAAGACTCCGGGATAGATCACCACACGGCTGCCGATCACCACGTTCGATTCGATGATGGCGTGTGCCATGATCGTTACGTCTTCGCCCAACTGGACGTCGGATTCCACCTGGCTGGAGGGATGGACGCCGCCGGATACCTTCCGGGAGCCTTTGTGAAACAGGTAGAGGGCTTTCGTAAATGTGAGATAAGGATTGCTGGATCGGATGACGGGGCGGTAATCGGTCTCCAAATCCTTTGTAACGATGAAGGCCGAGGCTTGACTTTGGGGGTTCTTGCCGACGTATTTGGGATTGGCGACAAATGAAAGTTCTCCTTCCTTGGCAGACGTAATTTCAGCCACGCCATTCAAAGGGATCAAACCATCGCCTTCAAACGATACTTCCAGTCGATCGCATAATTCTTTAAGCGTCAGAGTCGCCACGCGGATAATCCTGATATACGGGTATAAGATTACTTTGTTTCATTGATTCGAGCGAGCACCAGATCGGAGATATCATATTTCGGATCGGAATAGTAAAGACTCTTTTTCCGAAACACAAAGGCATATTCCTGCTCTTTACATATCTTTTCAACCGTTTCTTTCAATTTCTCTTCCAGTTGTTTCAACGCCGCATCTCTTTTCTTTTGGAAATCTTGCGATTCGGCCATGAATTGTTTTTGAAAGTTATCTCTTAGCGTTTCCAATTCGATCGTACGTGTTTTGATCGTTTCAGCAGGTAGAAGGACTTTTTTCGTCTCGAAATCTTCAATCTCGTCCTGGATTTTCTTTTGTTTCTGCAATAAAAAACTTCGTTTTTCATCGTAATCGGTTTTAAGAGTATCCCCAATGACTTGGAATTCTTTCCAATTTTTAAGGACTTTATCAGTATCGATACAACCGAATTTAGGTGGGGACTGCGCCAAACAGATCGACGGTATGACGAGCAACAGGATGAGAGCGGTGGTCCAAATTCTCCGCATAGTATTCCTCCGTAGAATTAAATCGTTCAATCAATTCGACTTTGGCGCTTTAATCATGTAAATCACATTATACGGCCTGTCCTATCGATTAAACAAAGTAACTATTCATTTTAATCGGGTTCCAGGAAAAAAATACCCCTGCCGCCGATTCGATGATGATTTCTTATGGATTTGAGTGGTGTTCCAGTGCTTGTTCGTACTGAAAATATCCTGGTTTTAGGACTCCCCTTTATCCGGAGAGTAGGAACGTCTCAAATGCCAATAAGTATATTCGATCCGCTCCATCGCCTGGAACGGGTCGATTGGCTCACGATCCAGTAAAAACCAGACCTTGCAGACGAAACGGCAAGATAGGGTGTTTCATCAGCCATTCTTTATATAATATCTTATGGTCACTGAAAGTATTTTCGACTTTTTACTGTTTCGTTTAGGGCCATATAGCGTTACGTCAGAAACTCTGCCCGAAGCTGAAATGGAAGAACTCCGTATCGTCTCCATCGAGTTGACGGAGGGGAAACGCTAAATCCACCCGGATGAGTGCGTTCAGACCGGGAATCCGAACTCGAACTCCCGCCCCGGAACTGAAACGGAAATCGGATGGATCGATGTCTCCGATTTCCGGCCAAACCGATCCCATATCTAAAAAGGTGACGGCCTGGAAGACTTCAGTAATGGGATATCGAAGTTCGACGTTCCCGACAAACGACGACTCCCCACCCAGGTAAGATCGGAATCCGCGGCTTCTGTCTAAGTAATACATCTTAGCGTAAGGTCCGATACTGCCTTCATCGAATCCACGTATCGACCTCGCGCCCCCCACGAAATAGCGTTCCTGAAGCGGAAGGAATCCAGGATCGCCATAAGCGTAACCAATATTCATCTCGCCGGAGAGTGCCAGGATCAACTTGTCGGTTACGGGAGTGAAATAATTCACCAGGTTATCCCATTTAATAAATTCGTTGTCCGTCAGTCCGGCCAGTTCGATCGTAGACCGGCTGTAAATTCCGTTGGCCGGATCGAGTTTGAAATCGCGAGTATCGTAAATATATCCGAAGGAAAGACTGGTAGTGGTGTTCGTACCCAGGTTGTATTCCATCGGAATGGTTGCGGGATCAAGAGAATAATAGTTTCCGACGTCCGGACTCAATTCGGTCTCTTCGATTTTGAAACCGAGAAGCGCGATCAGTTCGTCTTCCCAAATCTCTTTACCAACCGTTACGGATGTTCCGATTCGCTTTTCTTCGAATCGACGTCCGCCGTAACCGTCCTGATCGATGTAATAAATATCCCAATCGAGGCTGTAGTCGGAGTTCATCAAATGGGGTTCGAAGAAGTTCAGCGAAAACCGGTTGCGGTATTTCCCCAGTTCGCCGGTAACGGAACCCCGGATGCCGTACCCGAAGAAGTTGCGTTCCGTCAGAGTTGCGTAGACCGAGGGACCGAACGACGTGCTGAGGCCGCCACCGAAGGTTAACATGCCGGTTTCGCGTTCTTCGAGCTGCAGCAACAGATTTTCCACACTGGGATCAGACGTGGGAACCCGTTGAAATCCGGGATTGAGATTGGTCTGGTTGGGGGCGGGGATGCCTTTCTGATCGAAGAAATTGAGATTGATCAGATTGCGGTCGCTCTCGATCACTTGAGTCCAATCGAGGGGATCGCCCTCTTCCAACTCGATTTCACGGAGGATGACGAAATCCTTGGTTCGGAATTCCCCTTCTTGAGTCGGGATAACGGAGCCGTCATCGAGCGTGACCACCCCTTGCAATTCGACTTTCCCTAAATGTTTGCGGGAGCCTTCGATGACAATAAACAGGATGTCCACAACGTGGTTGATCGAATCGGATTTATTATCGATTTGGATTTGAGTGTCGAGATATCCTTGGCCGCGATAGACATTCAGCATGTCGATTCGATTCGTTTGCAATTGCGACATGCTGAAAAGCTCGCCGGGGCGGAATTCCAGCGCTTGGAGCAATTCGTTATCGGTATAGATCGTATTCCCTTGGACGGAAAGATTACCGACCGTGTAAGGCGCTCCTTCGTCGATGACGAACGTGACTTTCAATCCACCATCAACCGTTTCAACCGGCCCGATCTCGGCCTTCGCGTCGAGATATCCGATGTCGGAGTAAGCGTAACGAATCATGTTCAGGTCATTTTGAGCTATGGTTTCATCGTAATGGCGCTTGGTTATGAACCAGAATGATTCCTTGGTCTGGATAACTTTTTTAATGGCTTTGTCGGGCAGAACGGTATTGCCTTCGAATTCGATGGTCTTCAAAGGAAGGCGCTCGCCCTCGTCGATCTCGAATATCAAAACGGCCGTATTGGTTTTGTCGTAGGATTCGACCGTCCATTCGATTGTTGTATTGGGAAAGGATTTTTCTTTGTAGAAATTAAATAATTTCTGTTTGAACGCTGCCGCGATCTCCTCGTCAAAGAAGAATCGTCCGCCTCTGACGCCTAATTCCTCGTCGAGTTTTTTCTTTTTATATTCAGTGTTGCCTCGATAGCGGAATTCAGAGACCAGCGGTTTTTCAACCACTTGAAAAACGAGGTTGTAGCCACCCTCCACCGGTTCGTAGACGGCGGTGATATCTTTGAAATACCCTAACGCCCAGATCGCGCGGAAATCGTCACGGATGCGTACGGCAGTGGCTTTTGAGCCGTGATCGTCTCCCGGCGTGGACTGGATAACCTCTAGCACCGCTTGCGCGTTGACGTGGACAAGGCCTTCAATCGACACATTGACGATTTCAGCCGCTTCCGCTACCCACGGAGACGCAAGCATCGACACGAACAAACAACAGCAGAGTAATTGGGCGAACCGGTTCAGACCACCACCTCCTTCGGCGATACTTCTCGGAAGATCAGTTCGTCATCTTTCAGATCGACGAGAATCTCTTCCTGACTCTTAAACCGTCCTTTGAGCACTTCTTCGGCCAGCGGATCTTCCAGATGTTTTTGGATCGTCCGTTTCAGCGGTCGTGCTCCATAGGCTTTATCGAATCCCTTGTCTACCAAAAACGACTTGGCCGCATCGGTCAATACCAGTTTCAATCCTTTGGGCTGCAGTCGTTCCTGGACTTCCAGAAGAACGATATCACAAATCGAGAGGACATGCTCCCTCTCCAACTCGTGAAAGACGACGACTTCATCCACACGGTTGAGAAATTCGGGGCGGAATTCCCGTTTCAGTTCGTTTATCACCTTGTCTTTCATGTCCCGGTAGCTGAGGGAATCCTGCTGGGCGGAGAATCCCAAGGAGGTTCGGTTGGTGATTTCCTGGGTTCCGATGTTGGAGGTCATAATGAGAACGGTATGGCGGAAATCGATTCGATGGCCGGTCGAATCGGTCAGACGCCCCTCTTCGAGCAACTGAAGCAGGATGTTGTAAACGTCGGGATGGGCTTTTTCGATTTCGTCCAGGCAGATCACACAGTAGGGACGCCGACGGACTTTTTCCGTCAGCTGACCGCCTTCATCGTGACCGATGTATCCCGGAGGCGCTCCCACCAGCCGCGAGACGGCGAATTTCTCCATGTATTCGGACATATCCACCGTAATGAGCGCTTCATCGTCTCCGAAGAGAAATTCGGCCAGCGTTTTCGCCAAGTGGGTTTTACCCGTTCCCGTCGGCCCCAGAAACAGGAAGGAACCGATAGGCCGTTTTTGATTGGAGAGTCCGGCGCGCGATCGGCGGATCGCCTTGGCGATGATCGTGATTGCCTCGTTCTGAGCCACAATTTTGTTATGCAGTTCCTCTTCGATGCGAAGCAGCCGCTCGGATTCCTTTTCCTCGATTTTGACCATGGGAATCCCGGTCCATTTGGAGACGATATAGGCGATTTCATCTTCATCGACGATGGTTTCCTGGCCGGGCTGATTGCGGGATTCCTCCCAATCGGAGGTCAACTTCGTTTGTTTGTCGCGCAATTCTTCGCGTTTTTGTTTCAGTTCGAGACATTTCTCGAATTCCTCGGCCACGGTCGCCGCTTCGATTTCTTTGATAATCTGGTTGATTTCCTCGTCGATGTCGCGTAGTTCCTTGGGCCGGGTGGTGGCTTGCAGGCGCGCGCGCGAGCCGGCTTCGTCGATCAGGTCGATCGCTTTGTCAGGAAGAAAGCGGTCGGTGACGTAACGGTCGGAGAGTTTAGCGGCCGCTTCGATCGCCGGTTCGGTATACCGCACCCGGTGATGGGCCTCGTATTTATCTTGCAACCCGGTGAGGATGCGGATGGTTTCGTCCACGGTGGGAGGTTCGACCATAACGGTCTGGAAGCGGCGTTCAAGCGCGCTGTCTTTTTCGATATATTTCCGGTATTCATCCAGCGTCGTCGCGCCGATACACTGAAGTTCGCCTCTTGCCAGGGCGGGTTTCAGCATATTAGAGGCGTCCATGGAACCTTCCGCCGCCCCCGCTCCGACCAAGGTGTGCAATTCGTCGACGAATAAGATAGTATCGTTGGAACGGCGGATTTCTTCAAGCACCGCTTTCAGCCGCTCTTCAAACTGTCCGCGATACTTGGTTCCCGCGACCAATCCGGCCAGGTCCAGGGTAATCAAGCGCTGATTGAGGAGCAAATCGGGAACGATCCGAGTCACGATCTGCTGAGCCAATCCTTCAGCGATGGCGGTTTTCCCCACACCGGCCTCGCCGATGAGGACGGGATTGTTTTTCGTGCGGCGGCAGAGAACCTGAATCACCCGTTCGATTTCGTCCTGGCGTCCGATAACCGGATCGAGTTTATCCATACGCGCCAATTCGGTCAGATCGGTGCCGAAAGCATCCATCGCAGGCGTTTTACTTTTGGATTTCCCCGCGGCCACCGCTTCCTGAGGTCCGCCGCCCATCAGGCGCAGGATTTCACTGCGGGCTTTGATCAAATCGATCCCGTGGCTGGCCAGTACCCGCGCCGCCAAGCCCTCATTTTCGCGAATGACTCCAAGAAGAAGATGCTCGGTGCCGATAAAATTCACACCGAACGCCTGGGCTTCCTGATAGGCGAACTCGATCGCCCGCTTCGCGCTGGGAGAGAGAGAGATCGTGCTGCCCGACACGCCGCTGACGCTGTCGTGCGCGATGCTTTTCAAAATTTCCATGCGCAGGGAATCCAGGTTCAATCCCATATTGCGCATCGCCGAAGCGGCGACTCCTTCTCCTTCGGCGATCAACCCGAGAAGAATGTGTTCCGTGGCGGCGTGGCCTCTTCCGATGCGTGCCGCCTCTTCCTTGGCACGCTTCATCACTAACCGGGCGCGTTCCGTAAGCCGGTCGAACATCATGATATCAACTCCTGAATATTTCCTAGACCCATTTTCATCGATACGTGCATTGTTGTGTTTTTCAAAATCCCCATAGAAGGTGGATTTTACAAGTTGAATTTAAAAAACCTATGAAAATCGCTCTAATTCAACGTTCTTGTGAAGAACCGTTTTAGGGAAGAAAACGATTCCTAAATCTCCATGTAACCGTTCATCAATATTGTGAACTGAAAACGACGGCATGGAAAGCGGTTCGATGTCCGTAGATTTCTTTTATATGGATGCTTCGTTCTCGGCGATCCACTGGCGAATGATTTCAGCCCGGTATTCGTCTCGCTGAATGGTTGAAAGTTCTCTTTCCGCGCGTTTCTGCAGATGCGCGGGACGCGCGTGAATCAACATTTCGTTGATGCTGTCGTACGAGGGTGCTTTGAGAATACCCACCGACCGTCCCAAACGAATCGACGACAGTAATTCGACGGCTTCGTTGGAACTGATGACTTTCGCGTATTTCAATGCGGCGAACGCGCGCCACACCTTATCTTCCACCTCCAGAGGATTGTCCTCCATCATCTGTTCTTCGGTTTTACGTTCTTGTTCGAGAATTTGCTGCACGTGTTTTTCGATTTTCTCGATCGTCTCGATTTCGGAGATTCCAAGCGTCCACTGGTTGGAAATCTGGAACAGGTTCCCGGCGATTTCGCTGCCTTCGCCGGACAGCCCACGAGCGGTCAAGCCGATTTGAGTGACGGCGTTCAACACTTTTTCGATCCTGCGGGTCATCATCAACGCCGGGAGATGGACCATCACCGAACAGCGGATCCCCGAACCGACATTGGTCGGACAAGCGGTGAGATAGCCGAATGAATTGGAGAAGGAAAAAGTCAATTCCCGTTCCAAGTCGTCGTCAACCGTTTCGATCGCATCCCACGCCCGGCGCAAGTTCGATCCCGTCATTAAAACCTGAAGGCGTAAATGGTCCTCTTCGTTGATCATCACGCTGACGGTCTGATCGGGATTGATCGCGGCGTAACGTTCGATCCCGCTTTTCGCCAGTTCACGGCTGATCGTATAACGCTCGGCCAGGAATTGGCGGTCGCCCGCGTCCAGGTCTTCCATGCTGAAGATATGGGCGTTGCTAAAATGCGGGGAAGCGTTCAGCGCGTTAAGCGAGCGGTCGGAGATGCGTTTGAGGTCCGTCGAGGACGCCCATTGCGAAAACGGAATGCCTTCGATATTCCGGGCTAAACGAATACGGCTGCTGACGACCCATGCGTCGTTCGAGTCGCCGGTTTTCAACCAGCCGCATTCCGTTATAAAGGACCGGGGTAATAGGCTCATTAGGGTATCAGTCCTTACTGTGCGTTCGTGTCCAGTTCGTGCAAATCGGCTTCCATTTGCCGAACCCGGTCGCGTAAACCGGCGGCGATTTCGAAATGTTCCTGGCTGACGGCGTCTTTCAGCTGCATGCGTAAATCGGAGATGTCGCGTTTGAGCATCAGTTGTTCGTCCCCTTTTCCGGGGATTTTCCCGACATGGCGGAGGTTTTTGTGGATTTTTTGTAAAATGGGTTTCAGTTCGTTGATAAACGTGTCGTAGCAGAGGGAGCACCCCAGGCGTCCGCTTTCCTTGAACGCACTGAACGACAATCCGCATGAGGGGCACACCTGCTGCGATATCCCCTCCTGTTTCGTCTCGGAGAGGTCTCCCATTTTCTCGCTCAAGAACTGTTCGATCGAGAAGGTTGTATTGATGGCCGGTCCGGACACCCCGATATCGTGAGAACAATCGTGACAGATATGAATCGTGAATTTATTATTGTCCTTCACCTGAGTGATGTGGATTTTGGCTGAATTTTTTTTACAGATTTCACATTTCATGATTGAACATCCGCTGTCGATTCGGAACTTCGTTTAAGCGCAAACTTCATCGTAGATTAAAATCCCATCCGATCGGGTTCGCTCGACGAAAGCGTCCATGAGCTGGCGCGTCACCGATCCCGGCGTGCCATCACCGATCGTTCTTCCGTCGATGACCGTTACGGGCACGACACGCGCGGCGGTTCCCGTCAGGAAACATTCATCGGCAGTGAAAAGATCGGTCAGAGTGACATGATCCTCCCGGTGAGGGAGTCGACGTTCCGCCGCCAGTTCGAGGACCGCCTCACGAGTGATTCCGGGAAGCGCACCATCAGACACCGGCGGGGTGATCACCACACCGCCGCGAACGATGAAGACATTATCGGCGGTGGCTTCGGCGACGTATCCCTGTTGGTTGAGGAAGATCGCTTCCGCCGCGTTCTGCCGGTTCGCGTCCAATTTGGCCAGTATATTACACAAGTAGTTCAATGACTTGACCTGTGGAGGAAGAGCGTCCGGCGGATTCCGTTTGATCGCAGTCGTTACCAGCATCAATCCGTTGTCGTATTTCTCTTGCGGATAGAGTTTGATCCGGTCGATGATGACGATGAAATTGGGAACCGGGCATTTACGGGGATCAAGCCCCAAATCGCCATCACCACGGCTGACAATGAGCCGGATGTAAAGCGGATCGCTGTTTGCGCTGAGGTTCACGTCATTGGTCTCGGCCCAGACGCGGGCGGTTTGGCGAATCTCATCGATCACGTCCTGTTTCGAGCGCCCAATATCCAAACCGATCACTTTCGCCGAGCGAAACAGGCGATCGACATGCCGCTCACCCCGGAAAATCCGCTCACCGTAAATCCGGATACCTTCGAAAACCCCATCACCATAGAGAAAGCCGTGGTCGAAAATCGACACTTTCGCATCCTCGCGCGAGCAAAGTTTTCCGTTGATTGAAATGGCGTACTGAGTCATCAAACGTTCTCCGCCTCCACCTAACTACTGAAAAATCAGGAGATACTACACAAGAACTATCATGGGCATGTCTGGATTCGAGTCGATTTCACCCAGGGAAACCAAAATAGAGCATGGCTGTAGAAATATCTCCTTTTTCTTAGTTTACCTGATCCCCCAGCCCTTGCCAAGTCAAGGCTTGTATCGTTTCAGAAAATATAGGTTACTCTTTGCGTCCCGTTCAAATAAAAAAAACGTCCGATCCGGCATGGTTTTAAGCAATTCCCGGTTTCGTTGGCCCAAATTCCAAGCATAAATAACATCGGCTTCATGTGGATCGGGTAGATTGCGGATCAGATCGCCCTGGGTCATATCCCCGCTGGGCGAAACGACAAAAACCACTGCATGTTCCAGTTTTCGCCGGTCCACGAGGCGGTAAAGCGTTCTTCGCTGGTAAATCTGCCGGTGATGGGAAGTAGCGTGCCACCCGATCAGAGCGCTATTGAGTAGAACGATTGCGATCGCTCCCCATAACCACTTTCGCCAATTTGCTACCGAAATCCCTGCCGAAGCGAGTAAACCGAGAAAAATCAAGCATTCGTAATAAAACCGGGGACCGTATTGATTACCGCCATCCGAGGGATACAGGCAATACCCCAGGAGCAACAGAACAGCCGACACAGAAAAAACCATCGCCCACCCATTCGCTCGATTCCGCCATGCGCCCCAGACAGCCAGCAGGGGAAGACCGGGAACCGTCCATAAAACAAGCCGTTCGAGATTGCCGATGAGATTCCGACACGCATCGAGTGGCGCATAGTTTTGAATTTCAACGTAATCGAACACCCGGATTTCACGCATCCCGAATCCAAGCCGTTCGCCGGGCGCTAAAAAGCGGACCAGTTGAAACCAATGGCCCGTCAACGTGGCGTTATACCATAAATACCACCACGCCATTGGCATCGTACCAACGATAAAAAATAGAACGAAGCGCCATCGGAACCGGCTGCGCCAAATAATCCAGGCAATCGGAAACGACAGAACGAGCACCGCCGTCAATTCGCGAATGCTAAACGCAGCGGCATAAGCGAATCCAGCCCCCGCCGCCAGCCACCACCGCTCATGCCGCTCCCATAACACCAGACAGAGCGCCGTGAGTGAAATCCCCAAAAGACAGGCGGGATGCGAGAAATACGACGCGGCATTGAATAGAAAAAACGGTGAGGGCACGGTCAGAAACACGCTCAGCCATGCCTGCCAGCGTCCGAATAATACCAAACCCAGCATGAATACAATCGGCACGGTCAAAGCGGCCAGACACGGATTAACGAAATCAGGAACACCCATCCGGACCCCCAGCGATAACACAAGCGGCCAGCCAGGTGGGAAGATCGAAAACACGCGATTATTGTGTGTAAGGATAAAAAAAGGCGAGAGAAATTCCTGCTGGGGATGGGCGGCAGCGGAACAGCGGCCTTCAGCGAATAACTGCGCTTGAAAGAGATAGGCGTGTTCGTCGGCGGAATTGGGGAAATTTTGCAGGATCGTCTGTCCCAGAAAATAAGTCCCCGCCAAGACCGCCGCCATCACCACCGCAAGCCCCACGACATCCGCGCGCTGGATTTTCAGATCTTTTCGTTCTATTTTTGTCATCTCACCACTCATAAAAAAAGCATACCATATTTACCCCCAGGAATCACTGTTCTTCTTGTGCATCGTTCATGGAAAGAAGGTGAAAAAATAGTTGACGGTTGAAATTATCCATACCATAATACGGATTGGAATTCATTGGTATATATTTTTTATATGTTGAGGGTAGGAAAATGAGAGTTTTATCGATCGCCATTGCCGTATTCTTCCTTTCGTCGTGCGCGTGTGTCCAGAAAGCGGATCAAAGCAATGCAATCGCAGCAAACGTCATCGGACAGTACCAGGTTCAAAAAGAGATCGAGGATGACATTCGGTCGAAGTTGGAAGAACAACTGGTCCGCCTGGCGGGACCAGGGAATTTTCACGTGACCGTAACAATCCAACTCGATTGGATCGAGAAAACCGTTCACAACATCCACTACGACGCGAACAATCCCGCAATGGTCAGCCAGAAAAGTTACGCCGAGGCCACTGCCCAGCCCCATCCCCTCGGTCCTCCCGGTATTGATTCGAACGTTCAAGACACCGGGATCGGAGCGTCGGGTCAAACATCCATTGAAGAGTCGGTAAGCAATTACGTGTTTCCTTGGTTCGATACCCATATACGGGAAAGTATCGGCACGATCGACGAATTGTCCGTCGGAGTGGCGATCGACTATCGTTGGAACGAAAACGGAGAGCGGGTTCCTTACAGTGTCAACGAACTCGAATCCATCGAAAGACTCTTGAGAGCCAGTATCAATATTCCCCTGACCGATTCACCCAGCGGGCCTTACACACTCGTCGTGGAAAACATCCCGTTCGCAGAGTAATGAATTAAGCGAACCCGTCAGAACCAGTACCCAAAAGGATTACCATTGGGAGGGCGCGGCGCCCGGCGCGCCCTTTTGCCCCCCGAATCGGGGGCGGCCGGGGGGCCGCCCCCCGCCGCCCCACCCACCCCCCCCCCGCCCCCCGGGG
>CAZSIZ010000009.1:10933-22597 GCA_964606645.1 uncultured bacterium | reverse complement strand
AGAACCATAACCCAAAAGGATTCCCATTGGGAGGGCGAGGCCCCTGCCGTGCCTTTTCGACAGCCTACGCGGCTCGGCAGGAGCCTCGCCCTCCCTTGGATATTCGCACTCCTTGCATTAGCGCTCTTACCCGAATCTCTTAGATTGATTGCTTATACTTGAGTTTGTGACCGTTTTGCGTCCAATTTGACTAATGAGGTTTAAAACTGAAATGGGGCCGAGAAGGCCCCATTTCAGTTTAGCTGGACGTAGGCGTGGTTCTAGTCGGAGTTGTCTTCTTCAGGTTGGAGCGTGGTCATGCCGATGGGGTCCGACGATTCGGCGGGAGGCGAATCCGCCTCGGTAATCCCGGCGCTCTGGGAATAATGCGCGGCAAATTTGGAGACCTCGGTTTTGATCGAGTCCACCCGGTCGAGAGCGGATTCGATGGAATGTGTCAGGCTCTCCAGCGCTTCGTCGAACGCCTCGCGTGCTTCCAGCGATTGGGCGTCGTCGATCCATGCGGCAGCTTTAGCGCGTGTGGAAGCGACGCTTTCAAGTACTTGGCCATGCAGGGAGACCATCTGCTCCGTCAATTGTTTCAAATCATCTATTGTTGCTGCTGTTTCGGCCGGGAAACGCTTCTCATTCCCCAAAGACCCTTCCAGACGTTCGAGCATCGTTTCACCGACCGTGTTGACTTGCTGTGAAAGCGATGCGAGTTCACCGTTCAACTGTTGAATTTGAGTTGCGGCGTTCTTCGAGAACGACTCAAACGCGGCAACCGTTTCGGCACCCGATTCGGTGATGCTGGTTTGCGCTTGAACGACGGCCTGGGCGATGACATCCAATTTCGAGCCGGTTTCGCGGGCCGTTTGAGTCTCGCATTCTTGAGACGCGGCGAGTTTGATCGACAGGTCATCCGTGCGCCCCTCGAGGGCAAAGTCCATCTCGGTGACATCCGCCCGGATCATGTCGCGGTCTTCGGTGGCCGCCGCGAAAGCCAATTCGGTATTATCGGCTAGTGACTGGAGTTGGTCTCGCAACTCGGAACCGGTTTTCCGGCTCTCAGTCAATCCGGAACAGACGCTTTCGCTTAATTGATTCAAGGTCTGCGATTCCGTTTCGATTTCCGACGCAATCGCGGTTAAATGAGTCTGGACCTCTTTCAAATTGTTATCCGACTCGGCTCGGAGTTCGTCCATCTTCCCGGCCATGATTTGAATCTGTGTTTGAAACTGCTCGCCGACAGTGGCGTTCATCTGTTGGCTTAATTCGGTCAGCGACGTGTATCCCGATGAGAAATCCTGGCCGAGTTGTGTGATCTGGGTATTCAATCGTTCCAGGCCACCGTTCGCGGAATCGGCCAGTGACTGCGCGCCGAGAGCGGCTTCCTTCGTGGATGCCACATCCTCCGCGAGATGGGCGATGGCTGTTTGAATCCCGCCAGTGCGGGTAATGGTCTCTTTTTCAAGACGTTCAAGCGTGGTTTGCAGAAATTCGGTTTGGTTCTTTTCTTTTTGTTCGACGGCTTCGGTAAGCAGTTGGGTCTGTTTGGAAAAGGCGTTGACTGCGTTCGAGAGCAGGCCGGACATATCATCGATCGTGCTGGAGAAGGTCTGCGAAAATTTCGCCGCCTCCGCGCGATTGCCCAGAATGTCTTTACGGGCGCTCTGGATCGCATCGATCGTGCTTTCCGCCTGAGCGGTGATCGTGCTGCTCTGGAGCAGGATCTTTTCCTCAAGCGACGCCAAACGCGAATCCACGTAATAACCCACACTGGCGAATCCCGCCACCATGATGAGGGCTATCCAAAAAACAAGCATAGCAGAAGACCTTTTAGGGGGTGGAGCATGTTCCTCGATATGAGCTTGGACGGTTTGTCGTTCTTCCATCTTACTCGTCTCCTTTCGGCAGCCTCGCGGCCACCATGTTCTTACACACCACGACGGTAAAACAGGGAAACGGTCCCGGATTTACCGCAGTAAACGGACTTTTTCCACAGCCCAATAACCGACTGTGGTTCAAGCAGCGAACGAGGGGATCTTTGATAATCGGAAGGCCAGAGAATGAATGGCAAGTTATCCACAGGATAAAAATAAAATCAAAAAGAACAAAGATCCCTCAACCTAAAGAATTTACATACCGTTATATTGCACCAGTTTTAACACCTTGTCAACCGTTTTTTTCGTTTTTTTTCACGACTGGAGTCAACGGGTGATTTGAGGGAAAATCAAGGTTGTAATGGATCAATTATTCGGTTCAATATTCTCTAAATAATGGACGACCGCCGATTTGGAACTTAAAACAGACCGGCGATAGATTTATGAAGAATACAAGCGTATAATCAAAGCGAAAGAAACGGAGGACGGAAAATGAACAAAATCAACCGGATCAAAATCTCCGGATTCCGCAGATTGCTTGAGATCGACCTTCCCGTAAGGCCCTTTATGGTACTGATCGGTGCCAACGGAGTCGGAAAAACATCTTTCTTAGACGCTTTCTCCATATTGTCCGCTTCCGCCTCTGGTAATCTGAACCAGATACTCTCTCAATCCGGCGGTGTCGCGAACTTACTGACACGCGGTATGAGCAATGAACTTTCTTTTATAGTCGATATGGAGATTCCCGATTATGAACCTCTCAAATATCAACTTATTCTTACACCGAAAAGCGCTGGTTACGCCATCTCCAAAGAGGTTCTTTCGCAACGACAGAAGGGTCATAGTGAACCTTTCAAGCATATCGATTCCACGGACGGCGATATCCGTTATTATGAAATTGATAAAAATCAGCTTGTACGCCCCGACTGGGAACATAACCCATTGGAAACCTCACTTGCTCAGGTGCCGAAGATGTTCCGTCAACCGGAGGAACTTCGGCGCATTTTGGCGACGGCCACACAGTATCACGTTCTTGACGTCGGCCCCCGTGCACCGGTGAAAACGCCGCAGCCGATGAAGCCGGCGACCTTACCCGGTTCTAACGGGGAAGACCTTGTACCGTATCTTTATTACCTGCGTGAGAGCGACGGGGATCGGTTTGATTTAATCATAGATACCCTGCGAACGGCCTTTCCCGATTTAGAAGAATTGAATTTCCCGCCAGTCGCGGCAGGGATGCTTTCAATGACTTGGAAAGACAGAAAATTCAGTGAACCGATATACATTAACGAACTGTCTGAGGGGACACTTCGTTTCCTTTGGCTCGTATCGCTATTGCAAAGTCCCCATCTCTCGACGATTACCCTGATCGACGAACCGGAAGTCAGCCTGCATCCAGAACTTTTGAGCCTGTTGGCCGATCTCATGCGCGAAACGGCTAAGCGAACCCAATTGATCGTCGCCACTCATTCCGACCGTTTTATTCGTTTCTTGAAGCCGGAAGAGGTGGTAGTCATGGATATCGATGAACAGGAATTTGCAACGGCAACATGGGCCGATTCGCTTGATCTTGACCGATGGCTGGCCGAATACAGCCTTGATGAAATCTGGCTGAGCGGCAGGATGGGAGGCCGGGCTTGAAGATATCCATTCTTGTCGAGGGTAGAACGGAAAAGGCCTTCATTCCACATCTGCGCGAATATCTGAAAAACCACTTGTCTGGAAACATGCCGAAACTAGACCCCTTCCTTTATGACGGACGGATTCCCACGCGCGATAAATTGAAGCGGGTTGTGGAAAACCTTCTACAATCTTCGGATCATGTAATCGCATTAACGGATGTTTACACCGGCTCCAAACCTCCTGAATTTATTGACGCTCAAGACGCCAAAAACAAAATGCGCCAATGGGTGGGAGACGAGCCGAGATTTCATCCCCATGTGGCACAATACGATTTCGAGGCTTGGCTGCTGCCTTATTGGCCGACGATTCAACGCCTAGCACAGCATAACAAAACCGCGCCCGGAAGAAATCCTGAGACGGTAAATCTCAACAACCCCCCTTCTTACCGGATCAAAGAGATTTTCGAAAGCGGCCCCCGCAAACGCAGCTACATCAAGGCTCGCGACGCGAATCGGATTCTCCGCGAAAACGACCTTTCGGTGGCGATCGATCGATGTTCTGAACTCAAAGCATTCATCAACACGATTCTAGCAATATGCGGGGCATCTCCTATCCAATGAAGTTTTTTCGTGAACAGCCGTTTTAAGTCAAGCAAACTGCTCTAACAGCGCTGGGAGCCGCACCATCTCCAACTTTTCGATAATGCAACTCCCTCCTTGCTTCCAACTAAACCGAATTCAGGATTATTCATTTGATCTTCCCCATCAAAAAATGCTACTATGGAACGAGACTGCTTTTCGATAGGATCGAAACAATGAAAAAAGAACGGCTTTCACTCGACACGGCTCCGAAATGTCCATGCACGGTGTTCTCCCGACGCTTGTTTCTGAAGGGGACGGCGCTGGCAGCGGCGCTTCCGGCGGCGGCCTACGCCCATATCGCTCATGGGGCGGCTAGCAAAACCATCCCCCGCGAACCGGTCGGTATCACTTTCTGCAAGCGCTACGATTACCCTCTCGTGCGCCGAACACTGGCGAGCGTCCTGGACGAACTGGGAACCGTACGTTCGCTGGTCAAAGGGAAACACGTAACCGTTAAACTCAACCTCGTCAACACCTCGAAAGATAATGCGGGGGGGCTTCCCCTATCCCTCACGGTGACGGTTCATCCCAACGTTGCGCTCGCACTGGGCAGTTTGCTAATCGACTACGGCGCCCGGCACGTCACGTTCTGCGATCAGCTGCCGTTTCTCGAACTCGGCCCCGAATCGTTCTCCGGCTATGGGTACGATTTCCAGGAATTCTCACAAGAGATGGACGGGAAGGTCCGTTTCATCAACACCCGCAACCGGGGGGCGTATAAGAAATACGCGTTAGCCAAAGTGCCGGACGGCGGGGAAATCGCATCTGCCTGGGAAGTCAACCAGACGTACACGGAAACCGATGTGCTGGTCTCCCTGGGAAAATTGAAAAGCCACGTCGCCGCCGGGGTGACGATGGGAATGAAAAACCTGATCGGCGTCCCCCCCAGCAGCCTCTACGGTGACGACCTGAAAGACGAGCCAGACGAAAACGCGATCGGCTACCGAAGCGGAACCATGCACACATGCACGAAAATGCCTCTCACATCGGTTTCGACGTACACGGGGAAACACGTGCTCCAAGACCACGGGTACAACATCCCCCGCCTGATCGTCGATCTGGCCGGGGCGTTTCCCATCGATCTGACAGTGATCGACGGAATCAGCGCGATCCAAACTGCCGAAGGATGGTGGAACGGATCGATGGTATCCGTTTGCAGCCCCGGTTTGCTCATCGCCGGACGGAATCCCGTCTGCACCGACGCCGTGGCCACCGCCGTCATGGGCTTCGATCCCGAAGCGAAAGACCGAACACATCCCTTCGCCAATGGGACGAACTTTCTGGCCATGGCGCGGCGGAAAGGGATGGGCGAAAACCGAATTTCCGAACTGGAAATAACCGGGGTCGGCCTCGACAAGGCACGGTTCAATTATCTGCCGACTTACCAGAGGGAAAATACTTAATCATGTCAGCGAATATGGAATTAAAAACAACGATTTGGCGAACATCCGGCGGCGGGAATGGACGTATGGGATTGTTTGGCCGGGATTTTCAACCTTCCCAGGCATCCCCGAATCGCTTGCAGGCACAAGGCGGTGTGAGGGCCTCCGCAATCTTCGACCGGCATGGAAACGTGTATATCGCCGATATGGCCGGGGGCGTCCAGTCGTTCGGACCGGGTGGTTCCAAACGCTGGAGCATCACACTACCTGTCGGGGTGTCGGCATCACCCGCGTTGGATACCGCGGATAAACGCCTTTTCGCCGGTACGCTCGACGGCCGCGTCTACGCCCTCGATCCCTCGAACGGCGACCGGCGCTGGGAAACACGAATCCCCAGCCAGTCGGACCCGCGCATTCTATCCGATCTTCTCCATCTTCCCAAACGAGGGGCGGTCGTTCTCAACAGCTGGGGAGGCCGGTTCCACGCATTGGACGAGAAAAACGGCGATTTGCTCATCTCCTGGGACGCCGGAATCTCACCTTACGCATCCGCCGCCGCTTTGGAAGATGAAACGCTCTTCGCGCTTCGAGCCGTTTGGTCGGATAACAAGGCGGGGGTGGAATTCGTTCAAGTCGATCCCAAATCGGGCGAAGAGACGGAACGCTTCTTTCAGGCTCATGGCAATGTCAAAGCCAACCGTCTGGCCGTCGCCGCTTCACCCGTGATCGACGAATCGCGCGGAGTGCTCTATTTCATCACCAACATCGAACGAAAAGGAATTCTTCACGCGCAATCGATTTCATCGGGGGAAACGACGTGGAGCAGGCCTTTCAAGCGCTTCCTGACCGCCACACCCGCCCTGCTCGCTGATGGCAGCGTTGTCATTGCCGATCTGGACGGCATGGTTCACGTGCTTTCACCGGAAGGCAACCCCCGATACCGCTACCACACCGGGGCCGAATATCTCCTGGCAAGCCCGGTCTGTGACCGTCAAGGCCGAGTTTTCATAGGCGATCCGGAAGGGAGAGTCCACATCATCGAGCCGGGCGGTGTGGGAAGGATTCTCTTCGACACCGAACGCTCGATTCAAGCCCGTGCCGCCTTCAGCCCCGACGGGCGGCTGTACCTCCCCTCGATGGATGGAAACGTCTACGTATTCTCCACCTGACCGATGATCGATCCATCCAGAAGGCCGCGCTCGGCGACGATTCGTTCGATCTGCTTCAGTTCTTCGGATGTGTTGAAACCCATGACGTCGTAATCGTCCGGCATGGGCGAAGCGGCAATCGTATAGGGATGAGGATTGCAGTGCGTGGTCAAGTCGAGCACCGCGTCGGTGAGATAGAGTTCGCCCTGGGCGTTATCCGCTTTCAATCGCTCGGTGGATTCGTACAATGCTTCTGCCCGGAACAGATAAACCGAAATATTGACCCGGTCACACATCGATTCCAATTCATGGCCCGACAGCGGCCTCGACCCGGAAATATCGAAATGGAGTTCGTCCGGCCCAAGAGGAAGACCGTCGATCTCTTTCGACACGGTGTCCCGATCGTTGAGTGCCGTCCAGAAAGAGGGGCCTAATAATTTCCGAAGCTTCTCAGGCCGGTCCCCATACCCCTTCACCCGTTCGCGAAAATCGGTGCATGGAACGGGATCGTCCGGCCAATGATAGAAATCGTGCATCAGTTGCTTTTGGATGATATCCGGTTTTTCAACGATCGCCGTGACGCAGCCGGATTCATCGAGGAAAACCCGCCCCGAATCCGGCCAGGCGGTTTTCGATGCCGTGGAGATCGTGAGGTCGGGCTGTTTCTCGGCGTGATCGCGGAACAGAGACTCGATCCCGCGATGGGTGATAAACTTGTCCCCCATCGCGATCAATACGTCTCCCCGGTACGAACAAAAGTGTAAATACCGCGCCGCCAGACGTCCGGCGTGACCGGTCCCCAATTGCTCGTCCTGAAACAGAAACGTCACGTCTTCTCGATCCGCCCCGATACATTGAATCACCTCTCGATACCCCACCCCCAAGACGATGACGAACCGTTCGATCCCAAACGACCGGTACATACTCATGGCGTGGAGCAGCGCGGGACGTCCGGCGATGGGGCACAACGATTTCTGCCTGGTTTCCGTTCCCATCCGCGAGCCTTTGCCGGCGGCCAGGATAACGACGACCGGTTTTTCCACCGATGGAGGAACGTGCCGCCTGGGAAGCGATGCGATAACTTGAAGCCGCTCTGGAATGGAGCGTGGTTCCTCCGGCAGCCGTGTTAAAGGCTGGGCGGAAAATCGATTGAAATACGCATCGATATCGGGAGAATCACTTTCGTTCGCCCCGCGTTCGCAGAGTTCGGGATAAACGAATCGAAGATAGTCTGAGAACATTTGAACGGATGCCTTACTCATTCTTTCTATGACAATTTTTACCGGTTCATACGCAATATGTGGAACTATAGAACGTCCAGGGGATAAACGAAATGGGCGAGAAGAAAAAAAACCGCACTTACACAAAGGTAAGTGCGGCACCCTGGGCCTTTTTGCCCCGTAAACGCCTTAAATTTGACAAATTTTCAGATGCTTCCCTCCGCATCAATACTGAGAAAACGAATCCGTGATATGCTCGACCACCGAGCGTAACTTTTCGTCTCTGTCGGCTTCCTTCTCGATTTTGTTAAAAGCGAAAAGAACGGTGGTGTGGTCTTTGTTGCCGAAAAACGTTCCGATTTCCGGGAAGGAATGCCGGGTTAGTTTTCGGCTGAGATACATGGCGATCTGGCGTGGCCCCGCGATGGATCGGGACCGGTTTTTACCGATAATGTCGGACGGTTTGATGTTGTAATAATCCGCCACCTTACGCTGAATCTGCTCGATGGAAATTTCCTTGACCGGCCGATCGTAGAGTTCTCCGAGAATCTTTACCGCCGCCTCGACATCCAGAGGTTCGTTGGCAAAGTTGGTATAAGCGGTTATTTTAACCAACGCGCCTTCCAATTCACGAACGGAAAAACGAACCTTACTCGCGATAAATTCCAACACATCATCGCCGATGGCCACATTCAGACTTTCGCATTTCTGACGTAGAATGGCGATGCGTGTTTCGAAATCCGGTGGACCGACATCCACGATCAATCCCCATTCGAACCGCGACCGCAGCCGGTCTTCAATGGTTGGAATGTCTTTCGGTGGGCGATCGCTGGAAATCACGATTTGTTTGTGTCGGTTGTGCAACGCGTTAAATGTATGAAAGAATTCTTCCTGAGTCGATTCTTTCCCCGCCAGAAACTGGATATCATCGATCAATAACACATCGACGTTCCGAAAGACGGCTTGGAAAGAAAGCCGGTCGTTCCTTTTGATGGCATCGATAAAGATGTTGACGAATTGTTCGGCGGAAAGGTACGCCACCCGCTTTTCCGGGTACTGGGCGAGGATCGAGTTTCCGGCGGCCTGCATGAGATGTGTTTTTCCCAATCCAACCCCCCCGTAAATAAACAAGGGATTATATGATTTCGCCGGGGCTTGAGCGATGGCTTCGGCCGCCGCATTCGCCATCTTATTACTGCTTCCAATAACAAACGAATCGAACGTGTAATTGGCGTTCAATGGTTCGAGTACGAGTAACCGGTTCTGCGAAGTGGCGGTTGAACTCGGTTCCCGGTCCGGCGCGGTTCCCTGCGGGGGGACCGGACCGCTGAGTTGAATTTCCACTCCAACATTTCGCCGGATCAGATTCGAGAAGATATCGGCCAAGGGGAAACCGTAATTCTTCTCTATGTATTCTCTTCGATAACCGCTTGGAACACCGAGAACAACGCTTTCGTCCTGGCATTCCAAAACGTGAACTCCCTCAAACCAGTCGTTGAATTCTCCTTCCGATATTTGATTGCGAAGCGCGATTTCCGCTTGCTGCCATAAGGTTTGCACATCGTTCGTATCAATCTCGATGGGCGTTGCAATCATATTGTTTTCATCCTCCGTTTTCGGCTGTCGATTCATCCCCGTCAGGGATAAGCCTCCAACAAAACACTCGTTCCCTTTAATGATTCCTCATGATTGTGACTGACAATTATTTACCCCTTAAAAAGGCGCAGAATTCCAGTCAAAACGAAACGGTAAAAAGTCGAAAACGCTTTCAGTGACCGCAAGATATCGTATAAAGATTAACTGGTGAATACCGATATCTTGCCGTTTCGTCTGCAAGGTCTGACTTTTTAGCGGACCGTCTGCAATGCGATTCAATCCAATCGCAACAGAAAAAAGAGGCCATCCATTCAAAAAAATTCCCCGTTTTCAATACAATGCAGAATCAATCTATCAACAGATCGATCACAGGTATAATCAACGACCTGGAATAACAAAAAACCCGCTCACAACCTTCGGTAAAGCGGAATCCCCCAACTCATCCACAAAGATATCCACAACTTACTAACAAACTGATTTTAATTGCTTTACGAGATCGTAATGAACTATTTTTACACCCTCTTGCCAGAAGCGCAATACCCCAATGAGAGATTTATCTCAAATACGAAAAACGTAATAGCGATAACCTTTTAACTGACTGAACCTTAGCGTTGGAAAAAAATTTTAGGATTTTTTTAGGCTCGGTTCGATCATTCGCCCCGCAATTTTTTTATAGTCTATTGAAAATATAAAGTTTACAGGAATCTTATGCGCCTAGCCCGTAAATACACACAGGATTAAGAATAATCCTCTGTCCATTCAATGACGAAAATTTCAAAAAAATGATACTAACTTCAATACAACTAGGTTGCTTATCCCATTTAGATTTCACCAAATATAATTTATACCTTCTGCCGCTTCAATCTGCCTTTCCCCAGCCATATTCCGTTCTGAAACACGTTATCCACGGATTTGGGTTGTGGATAACTTTTCGAGTGATTATGAATTCAAAATCCGGTTCAGATTCTCAATCGTTTTCATTATCCCTTATTACTTAACAGGTAAAAAAAAGAAAAAAACGCTTGAAAAATCATGGGATTGTTTGTTGAATGGTATCGTGATTGTTTGATGAGATATCTTTTCGTTTGGAAATTGCTTATAATTCGATGATTCGATCGATTCTCAGGGAAGGATGAATGACTTATGTTTGAAATCAGAAAACGCATAACAGGCCGTATCGCCGTTCTTACGTTGAGTGGAGAACTGGATGAAATGGGCGTGAAAGACTTGAAAATGTACCTCTCCAACCTGGTAGATGAGGGTGAGGTAACGAAGATTTTATTCAAAATGTCCCGAGTCACTACTCTTCGATATTCGGTACTTCCTCTAATCGACAAAGTGATTCGGGCAATGGTGCAAGCGATGGATATTGGATTCAGCGGATTGTCCCCCGCGTTGACGAAAACCTTTCAAAAAGCCAATTTCGTTTCATTGGTGAAAATCTACGATAACGAAGAGGACGCCATTAAAGACATGACCTAGATTTTCATTAAATAAATGGATTATTTGCCTTTGTACTGTTTCATTTTTTCCGTTGAGAATATAACGTGTGAATTTTTTCGCACGTTTGGGTGAACGTATCTCCCCAATGGGCGTAATCGATCACACTTTTCTGTTCCTCCGGTGAAAGCGGGAAAATTTTCCCTTCACCCAAACAGAGCAGCGTCCCGTCTTCACGCTCGATCCCTCCTTTGACCAACATCATTCTCTTTTTATCCGTGACGAGTTCCCCGTAAATCAGCAGCCGCTCCCCCACGACAGCCGACTGCTTATAACGCACGGACAGGTCCGCCGCCACACACATCACCGGCCTGGATAGTATCGACGCCCACCCCATCGTTTCGTCCAGCAACGTCGCCAGAATGCCCCCGTGGACGATCTTGTGATAGCCCGCATGTTCCGGGCCGGGCGTAAACGTGGTTTCGATTCTCCCGTTCGTATAATAGAACGTAATATCCAAGCCGATCGGATTTTTACAGCCGCAGACAAAACAGTCCGAATAGCGCGGCAACGCGATGCGCTCATCGCTTCCGGGCGTCGTTTGTTCACTCATTTTTGTACCAACTCCCTCTTTCCTTTATGACGGTCCGGTAAAAATGATTCAATCAGCGGTGGTTCATTCTCCAGTTTTCGATTTCTGCCGTTTCGTCTTATACTGATCCATACTCGATACGGCTGTCGGTCATCATCGC
>CAZSIZ010000009.1:0-10903 GCA_964606645.1 uncultured bacterium | reverse complement strand
GTTATGAAACGAGTGGCCGAACGAGGATGACGGACAGATCTCAAGAATGATATATCCAGACGGCCTGTGAGAATACGCCTTCCGGGAAAGGACGAGCAATCTTGTCAAACGAATGGGTCTCCTTACAGCGCCTCGATACCCCCATCCTGAAGAACAATCTCACTGCGTTGGCAGTGATGGACGCGGAATTACTGGAAACGATTCAGAAAGATCAAATTCAATCATCACTCGTCTTCCAGCAAAAAGAGGGCTATATTCTCTGCCGCACCGATTCACCCGAACCGGAATGGCTGTTCGGCAAGACCGATCCACGCGACGAACTGCTCCAAATCCGTGACGAATTGAACGAACGGACGAAAGACGCTTCCCTCGTGGTTCTCACGGGCAGTGTGATCGGATACGCGCTGGCCTATCTGCTGCCGAAACTGACGGGACAGCCGCCATTCCACGTCATCGTGGTCGAACCAAGCCCGGATCGCGTTCTAGCCACCCTGGCGCTTTTGGATATGCGAAATGCGTTTCAGGCCGGACGCCTGCACTTCGCGGTTGGCAACCATTCCCTGGACGGTATTCTCCATGCAATGGAACCGTTCAACCTCTGGGGACACGAGCCGGCCGCCATCTATTTCGCACCGGAAAATCAACCGGTATTCGATCCAGCCGATTTTCAACAGCGTTACCAAGAAAAATCGGAACGACAATTCCAAGACCAACAATCTTTTATTCACGAATTGAAACACCGGCCTGAAATTGAAGTGGGCACACCAGTAAAAAACGTTCTCCTGCTCGATTGCTGGCCGGGAGCGCCCGGCGGAACGCATATCGCGGCGATCCGGAACGAACTCCATCGGCGAAACCTCGATACTCGTTATCTGGCGCTGGAGCGGTATCGGATGGATACGCATTCCCTGGAATACCGCCGCGTCATCGAACCGAAGCTGACGGCGATGCTGGAATCCTTTCAACCCGATCTGGTTCTGAGTTACGGCTATCACGCCCCGCGTTTCGTCTCGGAAGCGATTTATGAGAGCCTGCACGGCCAGTGGCTGCAAGTGGTCTCCAACATCGCATATTACGATACGGATTATTACCCTCGCGAGCGTACCGCCCTGATCGAAAAGAATCTGATCCCCTATTTCGAGCGCCGGGGAGCGCACGATCCATTTTTCGTTCCCCTTATGGCTGATTACACTGCCGAGGTGTTACCACAGACAGACCGGCGTTTCCCGATCGTCTTTGTGGGGAACTCATTGGGAATGTCTCCGCAGGCAGTGGCGGAATTTCATAAGCGGTGGAAAGGCCGGGATGAGTTACTTGACTATATCGATGAGCGGGAAAAAGCCCTCAGTATTTTCGATCCAGCCATCAATCTTTACAACACCCTCGACCGCAGCCCGATCCCGCAAGTCACCAGCGAGGAAGAATCCTACGCGGTGTTCCGCTATCTGCTCAACCAGGGAAGCGCTGCCCGCCGACGCCGTCTGCTGGAGAAAATCGCTCCCCTCGGTCTGGTTCTTTTCGGAGGTGACTGGACGGCGTACCTGCCGCCGGAATCGCCTCTGCATCGATGTTTGCGTGGTTATTTAACCATCTCGGAGGAACCGAACCTCTTTCAGTTCGGCCACCTCTTCGTCAACATTCATTCCATCGGACACGTCACAGGGCCGAACATGCGTTTTTTCAACGTTCCCGGAATGGGGGGATTCCAGATCACGGACGGACCCGAATTGAACACCTTTCTGGAAGACGGTTCGGAAGCGGTGTTTTACTCCTCCGAGGATGAATTTCTCGACCGGATCCGTTATTATCTGGATCACACCGCTGAAGCGGATGAAATTCGCAGCCAAGGTTTCGAGCGAGTCAAAAAAGACTGGACCTATCGAAACTGGGTCGATTGGGTGTTTGAAGAATTGGGGATCCAAAATCCGTAATTAATCACTTTTTATTCGAGGAATGCAGATGAACTGGTGTCCACTGTCGAACGATCATTTCACAAGACTGAAACAAACCATTCAAACCCTGACCGCGCGAAAACCGGATTTCATCTCCCGGCTTCCCGCACTGCTCGACCAAGCGAAAACGCTCGAAATATTCGAAGATAACGACGGGCTGAAAGGAGTGCGAATGCGCTCCGGCACTACCGAACGGATGTTGTTTCCACCCGATCGCGGGCCGATCCTGGCGGATAATCTGAAACAAGTAATCGGCAGCCGGTTTGCGAAAAATGGACGCTTTCTCATCTTCTCAGGGATCGGCGCCGGTCATGCGCTTCTCTATTCCAGCCCGTATTTGGCGCAGTATCCCACGGCGGGAATTGCGATCTGCGAACCGGATCCCTATTGCTGGGCCGCTGCTTTTTCGCTGTTCGATTTTCAGACGATCGTTTCGTTAGACCCGATCAAACTATTCGCAGGGGAAACCGCCGCGGACGATTTCATCCAGCAGGTCAACGAACGGTTTTTCTTCCTCATTCCCCAGAGCAGTATCGCTTACCTGCTGGGAACGGTCCCGGTCGATCAATCACTGACGGACCGATATATCGAGATGGCCAAAACCCTCGGAACGAGAATGCAGCAGGCAGCCATCGATTTCAAACCGGCGATCGACCGCTTTTTCGATACGGCTGTACAACCCATCACCCATCCACCGAAAACCGTTTGGAGCTGCATGTCGCAGCAAGCCAGTATTCACTCCCCCATCGTGTATCAAGCCCTGGCCGCGTTTAAAACGTTTGGATACGAAACCACGGTGGAAGATATCGGGCCTAATTTCGGCGCGTCTTTCACCGTTCTTGGAAGTCTTTTCGATACGACACCGGATATCATTCTATCCCTCAACCTCTGGCCGGCGGCCTTGCTGAAAGACCTCGGCTTAACGATGGAAACCGCGCAATCCATCCAGCGAAACCGCCTCTGCTGGCTACTCGACGATCCCCGGTTGAACAGCGAACAAAAACCGCCCTACCCTATTTCCCCCTGGGATACCTTCTTTTGCTGCGACCGGACGTATATCGCATGGCTGAAAGAACATTCACCGAACGTCCATTTTCTCCCATCGGGAACGATGTTCGACCGGCCAGGTACTCCCTGCGATGAATTCCGGGCCGATATTTCCTACGTCGGTTCGCTGCCGAATGTGGATGTTTTTATTCGCGGGCTTCCACCGGCTTGTCGGGATATCATCAAGCGCGTGGAACGCTTGAAAACGGAGAATTACGAACGCTCATTCACCGCCCACCTGAAAACCCTCGAACCGTCTCCCGGCCAGATGAAATCCATCTCCACGATCGCCCAATCGTACTGCAAAACCACGACGAAGGCATTCACCAACCCAAACCCGATGGTGGAATATTTTCTCTATGCGGCTTCTACCTATTTCAAACGTCTCCAGGTAGTGAAAGCGCTTCTCCCGCTTGGACTGAGAGTCTTCGGACCGCCATCCTGGCGGGATGTGCTGCCGGTGGAATTCCAGGACCGGTATGGCGGTTTTATTCCCTACAACAGGCTGGCGGATTGCTATACCTCGGCGTCGATCAGCCTGAACGTCCACAGCCATCAGTGCCCAACTAGTTTGAATTCAGGGGATTTCGACGCCGCCAGAGCGGGCAGCGTGGTTCTGAGCGATTGGGTGGAAGACGCCGATCGAGGGCTTCTGGAACCAGGCAAGGAATTTTTAACGTATCGTACGGTCGAAGAAGCCGAAGAAACCATTCAGCGTTTCTTAAAAGATAACGACGCCCGCGAAACCATCCGAATTCAGGGTGGAGAGCGTGTCCAGCGCGAACACACCTATACCCACCGCGTTCGGACCATGCTGGAAACGATCGGTGTTGCCGCAGACTAATCCTCTACCACACGTGTTTTATACGAGTAACAGAAACGTGTAGGGGCAGGTCTTGTGCCTGCCCAGGTTCAATCCCGGTCTGCATCAATTGGATAGAGTCATCTTGGCGCGGGAATTATTTGTTGCTATAATCAATTTATCAAGGAAGCCCTTTTATGCAAAATATATCTTTGGGAGAACCCATCACCACGAACAGTGATTCGGATCAATACGCTTTGGCTCTTGAAGCAGCGGCGACTTTGGACGATGTGAAAGGACAGGACATCGTCTTGCTCGATCTGTCCAGTGTTTCGTCTTTCGCCGATTACTTTGTCATCGTCACGGGTGACAGCCAGGTTCACATGCGCGCCCTTGCGGATCGAATCCGGGAGATGATGGCGAAAAAGAGTAAACGAATTGGCCATTCGGAAGGACGCGACAGCGATAATTGGATCCTCCTTGATTACTATTCGATTATCGTTCATATTTTTTCAAAGCCAGCCCGGGCGTATTATGTGATCGAGGAATTGTGGGGAGACGCCAAAACCGTTCATTGGAATAACGAAACGGCGGTTGGTGAAAAGGAGGGAATCCCATGCCATTAGACAACTGTTCCCGTTGTGGTAGTTTATTTAAAAAAATCAGCCGAGATTATTGTAACACGTGCTACGAAGAGGAGGAACAACTTCTTCGGGATACACAGGCTTACTTGCGGGACAATAGAAACGCGTCCAAAGCCGAAGTGATGAGCGAGATGGAACTCGATCCGGAGACGCTGGAACAGTGGATCGAAAGTAAACGCATCAATGAATTCGACGAAGCGGAAGCCATGGGCAAGCGGTTGTGCCAATACTGCGGCCGCGAAGTCAAAGGCGACTTTCAACTCCCGATTTGGTTTGACGGCCGTCTGTTGTGCCAATACTGCGGCCGCGAAGTCAAAGGCGACCAAACCATCTGCAAGACGTGTCAAATCAAAAAACTGTCGGGACAACCCAGTAAAGGACCGGCACCAGGGGCAATGGAAAGTGAAGTCCCCCAGAAAAAGAAATCACTCGGAATGCATGTTAAACGTCGTTAATCCTTACTCTCCGCGCGATCGCCTTCTCACCATCATAACCCCCATCCCACGACGATAAACACATAAATCAACGCCGCCAGACCGAGCGGAATCACGATCGGCATCGGTTTCGTTTTCAGCGATCGTTTGATTTCGTTGATAGCGAAATACATTCCTAAAAGGAGAAGGCCCACACCGATCGAGGCCACCCACACTTTAGGGATCAAATGCGCGGGGGTTTGAATCGCCTTCGAACTGAGCGCCTGAACCGTTTCGATTCCAAGCGGCTCTTTAAGCACGAACGGAAAATAGCCACCCCATGAAGAGATTTTCCCCAACGCTTTGGCCATATGCCCGGCTGCAAGGATCACCGCGAAAGGCAGCGCCATGCGCCGGAACGCTTCGGACAGTGACGCGCTTCCTCCCAATAGACGGATCGCGGAACCCAGTGCCAACCAGAGCAGCGCGGGAAAAACAAGCAACGTCCACGCTCCCTTGATCCATCCCAGATAATCGGGAAGAGACAAGACATTCGTCACGGCCGTTGGAATGGCCAGGAAAACCGCCTGAGCGGCTTTCCACTCAGAACATAATTCATAAGTCACAAAACCCGACACCACGAAAATGAAAAAAACCAGCGGCCAATTAGCCATCGGTTCGCGAGTGTCCGATGGGTGGAACGGACGGCGTAACAGGAGTTGCATGTTGTCCGGTCCATACGATTTAATGCACTGGCCACACATCAGACAGTCCTTACTGCCGTTCAATTTCGGAGGATTCAGCAGGCTGGGACATATACGGGAGTTTGAGTCTGGCCGGTCTGATGGAGTGATACAAGGTTTATCTTCAGACGCGCCGAACGTCTCCCCGGACCGGGGACGGACCGCCAACATACTTCCCCGGCCGTAGGTTCCCAATAACAAACCCACCGGACAGAATCCCCGGCAAAACGCCCGGTCTTTTATCAAGAATCCCGTCACCCCCGCAATCGCGATCAACGTCCATAAGAAAATGGAGGTATAGGCGGGAACGCGGTGAAGCTCAATCCCGGGAACCAACATCTGAATCAGGAGGTAAAGAGCCGCAATCAGCGCCCCAGAACTGAGTGCTTTACCAAGAGACAACTGCTTGATCCCTAGAGCACGGCCCAGACGCTCGGTCCCGTTCGCCACCAGTTCAAGCGGGCATACCGTACACCAAAGCCGCCCGAAAAGCACTGCAACCCATATCATGACGGGCCACCATAGCCCCCAAATCACCAGATTGACGATGTTGGCTTTTGCGTACAATTTACTGGCCACGCCTTCGGGGGCATACAGCCGCCACCCCGTTACGGCCAGGAGAACGAATATCAGTAAGAAAATGGCTTGGAACAGATAAGGGAAAAGCGACCAGAGAATTAATTTGCGGATCGGGCGGATTTTAAGAAGATTGTATCCCGGTGAAACGGTGGAGTCACCCACGGTTATATCCTTTCTTTCGCGTAAGATGTATTGGGAAAGATATCTTTAATCTTTGATTATCATAACATGAATAATAGTACGTTTGTCAATACTGGTAAGATCACAGCGCATCCACGACGGTTTTCATTTCCGCTTCGGTTTGATAGAAATGAGGCGTCAGGCGAAGGTAGCCCTCCCGCTCGGTTGCGAAGATGTTTTTCGTTTTCAATTGATCGACAATCGTTTGCGGTGAATGATTCGGATGTTCCAATGCGACGATACCTGACCACTCCCCATCCCCGCGCGGCGAGAGACATCGGAAGCCTTTCTTCACCGCCCCCTCGATCAGGATATCCGTCAGCAGCCGAACGCGGTCGCGAACGTTCTCCATCCCCGCATCGAGCAGCAGATCGATCGCGGCTCCCATACCGGCCAGGGTCAGCATGGCGGGTGTGCCGTATTCAAACCGCGAGGCGTCGTCCCGCAGGGTATAGTCGTACTCGGTGTAGGGCGTCCATTGCACAACGGACGAAGCACCGCAGCAGGTTACTTCGAGCCGGTCGAGGTATTTCTTGTCGCAATAGAAAAATCCCGCTCCCGTCGCACCGAGCAGCCATTTCTGCGCGCCTCCCGCCGCAAAAGTCACGTTCCACTTTTTAAAATCGAGCGGAAAGACGCCCATCCCCTGGATCAGATCGACGAGAAACATAATTCCTTTTTCTTGACACAGACGTCCGAGCGCTTCCAGGTCCGAGCGGAAACCGGTAGCGAACTCGACATAACTGATCGTGAGTAAGCGCGTATCGGAAGTCAGTTCCCTCTCGATCGATTCGATGGGCACGCGCCCGTCCACGGGCTGGATCATCTTGAAGACGACGCCCTGTTTGCTCAGGCGCATCCAGGGATAGACGTTCGCCGGATACTCTCCCTGCACGGAAACGATTCGATCACCGGGCTGCCAATCGATCCCGTTAGCGACCCAGTTGATCCCCTCGGTCGTGTTTCGGCTGAGGGCGATATCCTCTGGTGAAACGTTCAGCATCTGCGCCACGGAACTGCGGCAAGCGGTCATCCGCTCAACGATACGGTTCCACATCACATCCGTCATCCCCAGATTCCATTCCAGAATCTGCCGCATCGCGTCGGCGCAACGGTTGGAAATGGGAGAGACTCCAGCATGGTTGAGATGGATGATCCTGTTCCGAGTGTGCTGAAATTGATCGCGAAAGCGATGTAAATCCATCGAGGTTCAGCCCCCCAAACGCAACTTGATCAGTTCCCACAGCATCGCCGGGCCGTCCTTGTGGATGCGCAGCCGTGACTTGGAGTTATCGCTCCATGTAATCGGTACTTCATCCACACGAAATCCCTTGCGGCACAACCTCCAGATCAACGCCACATCGAACGACCATCCCGTGAGGGTGATGTCGTCTTGAATCGCGTTGAAGGCTTCTTTCCGAAAGGCTTTCGCGCCGCATTGCGTATCCCGGAAGGGCAATTGAAACAGAACGCGTACGAGCAGATTGAATACACGGCTGGCGATACGGCGGGTGAACGGCTGGGGAACGGCCTGGTCGCTTTCCGCAAGCCAGCGCGAACCGATCGCGGCGTCGGAACCTTGCTCGACCCGGTCAAACAACTTTTTCAGTTCGGCAGCGGTGGTGGCGTTGTCGGCGTCGGCAAAGGCGAGGATATCTCCTTTGGCCATACGAAATCCTTGAATCACGGCTCCGCCTTTCCCCTGTCTTTCGGGCGTTTCCCAAGCAGTGACCCAGGGATAATTCTTTTCCAATTCCCTTGCGATTTCGCCGGTTCGATCGAAGGAACCATTCACGATAATAATCAGTTCCGTCTCCTCCACCGGCATCCGATCCCGGATATAGGCGGAATACTCGTTGACGGTATCGGCGATACGAGCCTCTTCGTTGTACGCGGGAATAACAATCGAATATTTCATACCACTCTTTTCAATACGATTTGGATGATGGCCGCATTTTCTCTCAGCGATTCAACACCGCGAGTTTTCTTTTTAATTATAATTCGATCGCCTCGAAGGCCGTCATGATTTTCAATTGCGCACAGCGTTGCCGGATATCATCTTTTCCGACAGTTCCCAGCCGGTCGAGGCTGAAGTCTTCAACCGTGAAAGACGCCATCACCGTCCCGACGACAGCCGCCTGGCGCAACGCTTCCGGTGAGAGGTTGCCTGCCCGCGCCAAATAGCCCATCATCCCGCCCGCGAAGGTATCCCCCGCACCGGTCGGATCTTTGGCAGTGGTCAGGGGGATCGCCGGGATAGAGAAAATTCCGTCCTCGAAAAACAGCATTGCCCCATGGCTGCCTTTCTTTATCACGACCACTTCCGGCCCCATCGCGCGGATCGCGTCCGCCGCGTCCACCAGGTTGGTCTTCCCGGTAATCATGCACGCTTCACCATCGTTGACCAGCATGATCTGTACCCGCCGGATAACTTGATCGAGTAGTTCGGGGGTTCCTTCGATCCAGAAGTTCATCGTGTCGGCGGCCACGATGGCGGTGTCATCCACCCGGTTCAGGACATCCAGCTGAAGCTGCGGGTGAATATTTCCCAAGAACAGAAACGGGATCGATCGGTGAGAGTCCGGGATTTTCGGCGAGAAACCGGCGAAGACACCCAATTGCGTATCCTCGGTAATGGCGGCGTTCATATCGCCTTCGTAATAACCTTTCCAATGAAACGTTTGACCGTCCGCTTTTTCCAGGCACGTCAGATCGACGGATTTGGATTTCAGCAAATCCTCGTATTCCTGGGGAAAATCATCTCCCACAACCCCCACGATAGCAGGCCGGGAAAAATGGCTGGCGGCGCACGACGCGAAGACCGCCGTCCCCCCCAAGATGCGCTCGCCGCTGCCGTAGGGCGTTCGGATCGTGTCCACCCCCACGGAGCCGACAATCAGTAAATTCGATGAAGTCATGGTCTATCCTTTTTTGTATTAAATCGTATAGTCGCGTTGCGCAAATATTTTTTATCTTAAGCGTCCAAAGCCATTTAGCAAAGGGATTCTCTCTCATACAATGTTTTGGGGCTGCAATAACGCAAAACCTGGAATCGAAGAATTTCATTTTCACGATTGAACCGCCCCGTGAATTCCCCGGCTCTTGACCGATGGTTATTGTCGAATAGAGTAAGAGGTCATCGGGCCTATAGCTCAGTTTGGTTAGAGCCACCGGCTCATAACCGGTCGGTCCCTGGTTCGAATCCAGGTGGGCCCATTTCTTTAACTCTATAATAAATAATAACTTGAGGTATAAAAAGAGTTCTACTAAAAAATAAAAAAATCTTTTGTCTGATTTTTGTCTGATTTTTGACAAGAAAAATGATTTAATTGAATGGTTCTTCAATCTGTGATTCTACCCATTTCTGAAGTCTTTTCCGATTAAAACGAATCAACCTTCCTACTCGAAAATGAGGAACAAGATTTGCCCGAACAAGATCCCGAAGTTGACGTGGAGTTGTATTAAGATAACGTCCGGCTTCATTGATGTTCATGTTTAGAGGCACTTCGTCCTCATGACAAACGGGCCGAAATATATTCTTGACTTTACATATTTCCGTCATTTTATTATGCCTTCATCACACGTGCTTGTGTTTTTCGTCTCGCATCGGCTCCGGCGAAGGAGGAATCCCTCGCCAAAGCCCATTCAAAACGAAATCATTTCCGCTCAGGCAATTCGACCATCAAATAAAGCGATCCGTCGTTCGAGGGGGATTTATCAGCCACAGCCAAAATCCCTGAATCGATGTTATGGTCATCCATGGCGGTAATCTGAATCTTCTGTTTCGATTTCATAAACCCTTCTGGAAGGAAACCTTCAAAAAACGTGTTTCCTTCCTTGGAGTTTTTCTTCTTAAGTTTCACTACTTGAATATTTCCTGCCATTCTCTTTCTCCTTTCCGGCTTACGTAAACCTGGGATCATTTTGGGAAATTACTTGCACAACGTTGGCATAAACATTGCCTTCTCTCTCACGATGTTTAATCTTAACAAAACATTGTGTCTCAACGATTTGTGATTGGAGTTCTTGAAGGTCAAGATCATTTCCTTCTTCAAAATCCATTCCGGTTAACGCCAGAATCCAACGAATCGATTGAGACGTGCGACGTGCTTCCACCTTACAAATCCCATCGACAAATGGATTCTCAGGAGATTTGTCGAGAAGGCGGAAATTGAATCGTAAAAATTCCTCGTTTACCATTTCCAATTTCGTGCAAATGGCTTGGTAGACGCCTTCGGGAACGAGGGCATCATCTCTCATGGTTAGAGTGGGCAATTCGTGATCATTCATAATCGTTTTCCTTTCTGTATGCATATTAGGGATAGATATCCCTTAATGGTTTCGAAAAAACTTTATTTGAGGCGGGGACAAATCACGCATCAAATCTGAAGAGAAAATAAAAGGATTCTCGTTTTGAAGGATTTTGAACCAGGATAGGGCTTGGTGCTTATCCCGCTGTTTTAAGGAACAAAGAGACAAGTAAAGAAGTATTGGACGAAGCGGCTACGCCGCAGGAATCGTGAAGCCAAGGTGATCGAAACGA
>CAZSIZ010000008.1:13834-43782 GCA_964606645.1 uncultured bacterium | reverse complement strand
ACGCAGTGGCGAATGGGAAGATTATTGGGCTTCACGATCTGCTGGGTGATCCCTTCCCTACATTTATGACGTACACCCTTTTGCCTCTACGTGCTATCATAGTGTATTGACAGGCTACAAGAACGAGAATATTGAGCTGATAGAGGAATCTTGTATCTTCACAGCGGGCCTATTCTTCCCATTGCCCATTTGGGAGGAGAACAGCAGGCTCAAATGAGAAACCTCGCTTGATGGAGTGTTGTGAGCCTAAACTAGTAATTACGGTTCCATAAGGAGGATTTCTTTATGTCCATTAATGCCACTTCCAACAGCGATCCGCGAAACTGGACGGACGACCTGGTCTCGGGAAACCATGTCATAGATAACCAGCACCGGGAACTGCTTCGCCGGTTTGAGATGCTCGAAGACGCCGTCAACAAGGGCCAAGGTTTCAAGGAAGTTAGAGTGCTTATCGCCTTCCTCCAGCGATACGTTCTCACGCATTTCAACACGGAAGAACAGGAGATGTTGACAGGCAATTACCCTGGTTCCGCCCTTCACGCGGGCGAGCACGATCTGTGTAAGGCCAGGATTTTTCAGTTTAAACGATTCATTGAAACTGAAAGGGATCGGGCGAAGATCGTCGATGTCGCATACAGTATGCTCGGACTCTGGGTTCGGGATCACATCTTGGATCACGATATTCAATTCATCCAATACCTCAAGGAGATGAAAAAAGGGGAAGTGGCCATCAATGTCGACTACCAGTGGAGTACTGAAGAGTCGAATTTGTGGTCGCCCGATTTTCTGATTGGCGTCGAAGGGATCGACGAACAACACCAGAACATTGTGAAGTGGACAGAGTATGTGCGGGAGGTGGAGTCGCTTTCCGATGAAGAAATCCGCGACCTGCTGGATTTCATCCACCGATTCATCGTGACTCACTTTACAGACGAAGAACTCCTTATGATCGATATTCAATTCCCCGATTTTCAGATGCACACGGAATTGCATTGTGCGGTGAGGGCAGAATTCTTTGAAATCAAGAAATGGCTCGCCGCAGAGGTCGATTTACGGTCCATGCAGGTAATAGTTCTTGAACTATTAGAGGCTTACATCGAGCACATCCGGAAGTACGATACGCAATTCAAACAATATTTCTCTTGAGTGCTTTTATCAGGAATTGTTGTTTATCAATATAGAGTTTCGGATCAGAGATCGACTGGATCGAGTTCGGATTCAGCGCTTTCCATCGGACTTTCCACCGGTTGCTCCAGTACGGGATCGTCCGGTTGAGCGGCAGGCCATGACACCGTGGACGCCTTCAAGAGATTCACCCCGCCCCGCTTGACGCGCAATCGCACCATCGGGCGTCCTTCATTGACTGCTCCTTTGGCGTAGGATACGTTGCTTTCCGCCGCGATCGGCAAGTTGAAATCGGAATGAATGCTCCCGTTCTCCGCCCGGATTTCAGCCAGCATACTGGCGTTCTCCGGAACGCGCAGAATGATATTCCCGTATTCCACTTCACAATCATACGCGCGGATTATCGGGGCGTTGGGCTGTAATTTTAATGTGCCTTGATCGATTCCCGCGATGATTCCGTCGCTGAAATCCTGGCAGACGACATCGCCGCGAAAGTTGTTTATTTTCAGGAATCCCTGCATCCGGTTCAAATGAATTTCCGCATACTGGCATTCAATATTCGCCGCTCCTTTGACATCCGAGATGGTGAGTTCACCGTGTTTGTGAAGAATGTCCAAGTCGCCTGCGACCTTTTCGATATCCACTTTGACGTATTTCGTATCGAGACTTAAATTTCTCTCGATGGAACGCGCGATCACAATCCCCGGCTGTTTCTTGCCGCTTTCGGTCCGAATCTGAAGATCGCCTTCGACGGATTCCACCTTGACATCACCAAGCCGGTGATCGATCCAGACGTCGCTCTGCAAATTCGAGACGTTCAGCGATCCATGTTTCACATCCAGATCGAGAACCAGCGCACGGGGCACGTTGGCGATGTAATCGATGCCCTCGGTTTCGCGGGTGCTTTTCGTGACGTTCGGGGGCCCTTCGTAATCCAGGACCAGCCGGTTGGTGGGGCGTTCGTAGGCGACGACTTCGATCTGCTCCACGATCGCGCGGGCCATCGGGACGGATTCAGCCGTTGCCTGCACCGTTCCTTCAATCAGGATATAGGGCTTTTCCCAGCCGATGATGCTGACGTTCCCGCCCCGATGATGGATCTCAAGGATTTTCGAGTTGGCCGGCACTTCGATCTGCCGGGTGAAACTCTCTTGGTCCGAAACAAGCGCTTGTTTGCCCTTCAACATGGGGTGCTCGCATCCGAACTGTAAGGCGGCGGTTATTCCAAGAATAATATAAATCGGTAAGCGTGTTCTCATTGTCCTCAACTCCTGTCAAATAAAAAATAAAAGAATGAAATCAATCATTCACAATAAGTTATACCGATTATAACACGTTCTTATCCAATCGGGGGAGAGAAAAGCTTAAAAAATCTCAATAAACACAACAGAGAGTGGGTTCTTAGCGGCGGGGTGAGGAGGTCGAATCGGAAGAGCGTGAGGACCTCGATGTTCCCGATGAACGGCTTGGGGACGATCCCGAACTTCTCGAACCGGAACTCGAACGCGATGAAGAGACACTGGAGGACCGGGAGGACGATCTACGAATGCTCGACGAGCGGGATGGCGTAACGCTGGACCGCGAACTGCTGGATGAACGGTAACTGCTGTTGGAACGCGAACTGGCGCTGGAACTTCCGCTTGAGCGGGAAGGGCTGTAACTGCTGGACCGCGAACTCGTCGATGGACGTGAAGAACTGCTGGAGCGGTAACTGCTGCTGGGCCTCGAACTGCCGCTGGAGCGGTAACTTGAACTATTCCCGGATGAACGGGACGGCGTACTTCGATAGGACGAACTGGACGGTTCACTGGTTCGTGGTGCGCTATAGGACGGGGATCTCTGCAACGACCGGGAACCGCTCGATCGGCTGGATGATGACGATCGGGAAGGAGGCATGATCTGAACATTCGATCGGCTTGTATTCCTCGACGTCCGTGGAATCGTGATCACATTGCGGGGGACAGACCGTTCGTAGTTGTATCTCGACCGCGAATCCTGAGCACTCGATTGAAGGCTCGTTTGCGGAGTGGAGCGCGATGGTGAAACGCTTCGTGAAGACGGCGAGCGCGTTTCGCTGACCGAGCGGGATGGTGTGGCCGGGCGGAATGCGTCCTGGATCAGGGAACTTCGATCCCTCGTTTCGCTGCTGGCACTGCGGGAGGGAGACATAGTCCTTCCCGTAGGAACGGTTTGTCGCTGGACGCTTGAAGCCGTCGAACGGGCCGGTGAGTATCGGCTGGGTTGAGTAGTCCGGGTTTTACTGGTCTCCACTCTTGCCGGTCTGCTGGTCGGCGAACGTTTTACATCGTTGATGATCGAGGGGCGGTCGAATGTTTGGATTGTCGATCTTCGTTTCGATCCCACTGTTGTACGGGACGGTGATGTTCTTGGTGCTGTTGTCTCCGGTTTCGTGCTTGTCGATCGTTTCGCGGAAACGGTGGAATTCGCTGTCGTCGCGCGCGGGGATTTCGACTTGCTTGAGTCACGGCTGAGTTCCGCCGTTCGAGCTGTTGTGGAGGCCTTGCCGGGGGCAGCCGAGTTCGGTGATGCTGCTACGGACCGGGGGGCTTTGGATTGAACCGTGCGTTTGGGTGAAAAGCGCAGGCTCGTTGCCGGACCGACTTCGATTTGATTATTTCTCACTTTGGACGGATCGAGAGTGGCCACTTCCTGCTTGCCGAAATTGCCAGACTCGAAATCACGCTGAGGCATGACCGTGAGCGCGTTGGGGGCCGCCTGGTTTTGATAGATGTTGTTGATTGTGCCATTGTTGATCGTGCCATAGTTGACCGTGCCATTGTTGATTTTCACATCGTCTCCAGCCACGATATTTCCCGAACCTCCGATGGAATGCCGGTTGTGACGGTAATGATCCCAATAGTCATAGTGGTCATAGGGGCCGAGTGGAAACCATCCGACACAGGGATCGTGATAATGACGGCTGCCGAGCGAAAAACCGAAATGGCGTCCATGTCTGGCATAGGTGAATGAGACCAAACTGGGATACCAAACAGGTCTTCGATGGTAGTAGTGTGAGCGACGATTCAGCACGACGACTTCCGCGTGTGGAACCCAGCACCAATTGTGACGGTCGGCGTATACCCAGCGTCCGTAGTGATAGGGCGCCCAGCCCCACGGTTCGTAAGAAACCCACGTCCAGCCGAAGGAGCCGCGCCAGGTCCATCGGCCATCACGGTAAGGTGCCCAGTTGTCCACGACCGTTCTTGGACGCCAGACGGTCCCGTAATCCGGCACGTCGATCCAGTTGCCGTAATAGTCCAAGTCGCTGTAGCCTGCCATACGGGTGGTCACGTGCCGGCTGCTGATGCTGGTGGACTGCATGGCGTCACGCATATCGCACCACTGATCGAAATCGTCTTCCTGGTTAACGGTCTCCAATGCGATTGAGGCCGCATCGGGGCCGGTAATCCGAAGCTGATCGCCCCGGCTCAGTTTGAAATAGCCGTCATCGCCCCGCTTGACGTCGGTGTGTCCCCGCCTGACGAGTACTTCGGCCACTCCGTATTCATCGATGTTGAGTCGAAGGTTCGCCCATTCATCGATCCGCGCGAAAACGTATTTGGATTGGACTTCAATCGGGGCGCGAGTGTATCCAACCCGGCGCGCGTGAATTGTCACAGTTCCTTTCAGAATACCAATACGGGTCAGGGCATCTTCCAGGTTGGCGAAATGAAGGTAGGAATCGCTGCCGAGGCGGACGACGGTATCGTCTTCCAATTGGATTTCCACTCGGCCTCCGACACCCGAATAGACTTTATCCCCGATCATGAGCGGGAGGTTGAGTAAAGCGTCTGTCCATTCCTCGTCGGTGGTCCGCTGCATGGAAGCTGGACCTTCGATATAGGAAATTCTGGCGACGCGGGGAACGATCTCTTTCGTTGCATCTTTCGCCGCTTCGGTCCAATCGGGCCAGATTGCAAGCGCCAATGGTGTGAGTAAGAGTATGAAAAGCCGTTTCGTCCGGTTCATGGTCCCACTCCTTTCAGAGTCGAGTCTGTATTAACCTTCTATTTATCCTTATCGATGAATCGGGTCTTCCGGCTAGAAATGTCTTTATTTTATGTGAAAATAGAAAAATACTTGTTCGTTAGAGCGGTTCTCAAATAGTATGTTCGTATTGATAACTCTGGAATTCTAAAAAACCTTAGCTTTTCAAGGTTTTTTAGAAACGCTTATCAGAACGTACTTTTGAAAAATAGTCTACCGATATTGTTCATCTCTTCGATTCATTCGTCAACCATTAAATATTCCGGGTGAAGAGATTATGACACATGGTTTGTGGTGGAGTTTCGGGGATCCCCGCCGGGAAAATGGGGAACTCGTTACGGATTTTTACTATCAGATCGGTAAACATGCCGAGTTACGGCTGCCCTGGCCCACTCAGCATTTTTCCGGGGCTGGCGAGTTGCCGATCCACGTCTCCAACGGCGATCGGGATACCGGCTGGGGGCCGGATATCACCTCGAAAACCCTGGAAACAGGGCGCAGACTGTACGATTTTCTGGGAAAAGACGCGCAAACCTCGCTCATTCGCGCATTCGCCAATCCCGGCGGCGACTCCTCGAACCGGATTCTTTACCTTCACTTTCCCACTCCGCAGCCCGAAGAACGCGAACTCTATCTCACGCTGGAAGACCTGCCTTGGGAACTGCTTCATGATGGGGAGGAATTTATTTCCTGGCGCTACTCGTTGCAAATTATCCGTACTCATTCCTGGGAAACATTTACGACTCCACCCCTGAATATCGATGTATCGTCGTGGGGAATCCTTCTCGTCACCCCGTTCGTGTTCGCCGAAGCGGAGCGCTTGAAACGCGCCGGTTTAGAAGCACTTCCTCACGGGATCGAAGAAGTGAAACAACTGAGAGCGTTCGAAAATCAAACACACGGCCTCGTTCAAGCCGGTCCCAAGCATCCAAAGAACGGTCTTGCCGGGCTGACGGCGTTCTCTGAATTGGAAACCCTGTTACTGAGCGAGCGCGTCCAGCGTTACCAGATCATTCATTACACCGGTCATGGTGTGATCTACGACGACGAACCTTGCCTCTGTTTTGAAAAGGAGGATGGGGGGATCGATTACGTTTCCGTCAGGCGGCTTCGGAAACTCTTCATGACGGCCCGCGATTCGTCCGCCCGGCATCGGACGCCCTCGATTCTATTCCTGAATGCGTGCAGTTCGTCGAGCCGGGGGCGTTATTCGTCGGGCTTCGCGTCCGGATTGCACGATTTGGGGTTGTGTGTTCTGGGGTATCACGACGAGATTCACGACAACCCCAATCCGCTGCTGGCCGCCGGGAGTTTCTATCAATCCCTCTGTGCGGATCAATCGTTGAAGACTCCCCAGCGGCCACCCAACGTCCATACCGCCATCGCCGCCGCCCGCCGCCGGTTGAGGGATGCCGGGGGACGCTCCAAGCCGGTGTGGGGAAGCCTTCGCGCCTACCTTCCCACGGAAATTTCCTTCACGGTTCGGGGACGGGGCTTTGTCGAACGCGCGATGCAGGCCATTTACTCCCACTTCGCCCAGTGGATGAATCCGGGCGATTACACCGATCATCTATCGATCGGTTTTCAATTCGCCATTCTTTTCGGGGTGCTGATGGGTGTGGAAAACCTGGCGCTGATTTTCCCCGAATCGATCTTGTCCCGGCACTTCACCTACCAGGAGACGGTGAGCGAAATCACCCGAATCTTTCTCATCGGTCCCCTTTCATTCCTGGCGGCGGCGATCTTCACCGCCTGGCAAACCCACCGGAACCACCAATTTCTGATGCGGCAAAGCGGGAGAACACCGCTCCTCCGATTGGTGGGTTTCTCTCTTCGTTCGCTGCCGGTTTATCTGCTGGCGGGAGCCGCGTTCGGGTCGCTGTTCGTCTATTCCTTCGCCCGGCTCGATCTGATGACCGCGCAGACGACGGCTTTCACTTCATTGACGTCCGTTTCCATCGGTCTTTTCTGGTACGGATTTGTCGGGGGATTGTCGGTCATGGTGGGACTGACGCTTATGCTGTCGAGTGCTTTCTGTTTGAAGCGCAAAGAGACGCTGCATTCATACCGGACCTTCTATTTCGTCTTATCGATTCTGGCCGCGATCGTCGTCGTCAATATCGCGCAATTGGGTTTCGGGCGGGAATCGAACCTGATCCGCGCGGTTGGTTGGGGTGTGATCGTGCTGCTCAACATTGCCGCCTGTTCAATGGTTTCGGTCAAAGCGCTGAAGGAGATCGCCTGGCGCGCCCTTCAGAAAAGCGCCCCGGCATCCCCCCTATCCTGGAGAAAGTTGATGCCGCTGATCGGTGGGGCGCTTCTCGTCGTGTTCTGTTACTACCTGCTTGAAGAATCGGTGCGTTTCGAGCCGCACAATATCCAGGCCGCGCTGATCCAGCGCAACGAGCAATCCGGAGGGGAGCACACGAACCGGCAGGTGGAGCGGATTCTCGAACGGGCGCTCTGCCAGCGTGGAATCGACAACGTGCCCGGCAGTGTGCTCCAATCGGAATCGAACGATTGGCTGCTCGATATCGTTCTGGCGGATTACAACTACCAGCAAGCGCTGCAATCGGAAAATAAGGAACAACAAGAACATCTTCTGGAAGAATGTCTGCTATTCCTCACCGACAGTGCTGAGAAAAATCCAGAAGTCGAGTTCAAAGATTATTTCCGCAATATCCGCGCCTTGATCGTGATGCGTCAAACCGATTACCTGGAGGATAATGCCAGTAAAATTGCGGGATATAAAAAAGCGGTAGAAGACGCTTCGTACGCCGTAAAGAAGGATTACCGTAATTGGGCTTATCTCGATACACTGGTTCGGGCGGAGGTCGGGCTGGCCCAAATGAACAGCGATCCATCCCTGCTCGAACGGGCGGCTAAGGATCTTCGTGAAGCCGAGTGGAACGCCTTTTTCCTACGCAGCCCGAAGGCCAAGGAAATCCAGCAATCCATCGCCGAAATGGCGGTCAAAATTCATGAAGAGATGGCTCTAATTGAGAAACAGAAATCCCTCGATCGGATTTACCCATGATAAATCAATAGAGGTTATTTTCCATTATTGATGATAATATGGATCGATTGGCGTATCAGGAGATGAACCATGAATAAATGTCCGTTTTGTGGGGGAACCCTTCGCGATGAAACTGTAACGTTCAGTTATGAAGAAGGAGATGACTATTTACTGGTCAATAACATCCCCGCCAAAGTGTGCGGCCGTTGCGGTAAGAAGGTTTACTCCCCTGAAGTCACAAACGATCTCATGAAATTCTCCAGCCATCAATACGCTCCGGTCAAAGAAATCACGATCCCCGTCTTCGATTTCGCCCGCAAACATTAACTCTTATTACTACAAATGGTGGGCTACGCTGCGCTTTTAGCCACCCTACTATACTGGCTTCCTTTCTTTAGATACTGGACGTATTGCCGATCCCGATCCGGTTGAGCGATTTGTTATACCGTCACCCGTTCAATTTATCTTCGCATTGACATCTCCCCACCGGGCGTCAACCGATGGAGCACAAAGGTGATCGCGATCGTACTCTAAGGTGGACGCAGCGTAGTCGTGTCCTTGATCTTCGAGTTTTTCGATTTTCTTATTGAAGAGATCAATCACGCGATCGTAGACATCTCCTGCATTGATACCTTCTGCGAAGGCCCTGTCAATCTCTGAATCACATTGAAAGAAGATGTCAGCGTAGTCCGGGGCGAAAGTAAAGTTCTCGTCGTATCCAAAGTAGGCGAGACATGAGTTGTTGACAAAGTCGGGTCCAAGTTGTGCCGCCGTTTGACATGCAAGAAAATGAACGATCTTGTTCATTGCTTCATCAGGTTGGTAGTGTCCTTTGTCAAAGATAGGATCGTAGTGATCTCCCGCGTAGGTCGTGTAACTGCCGTGACCGACCCCAGTTATATACACGATGTCTTGACGAACCGCTTCCGGGGCGACATAGATACGGCGTGCAAGCTTCCCCTGACAACGCACAACCTCAAAGCCCTTGTTTTTAAGAAAAGGATACACGTGCTGCTGCCGATAGTCATACGCGGTTTTTGATACCGGCTCGTAATTTGAATCGATGGCGAGAACTTTTAGAGAGAGTTCGACTTCAATATTTCGTACCTGTATCGGCATTAGTCCCGTTCCTGCTTGGCTCTTTTCATCATTCGGGCCATCATACGCTGCTCAATTTCGATCAGCGTTCGCCCGACCGGGGTCTGAGCACGAACCTCCGCGATTGCACGCTCCTTGGACACAACTCCGGCCCCGATCATCGACAACTCAAACTTTGGTTGTTGTTCTATCCGTCTGGCAACGAGTTCAGTTTGTTGATTCAGTGAGAGTTGTGCAAACGACAGCACGGCGGTTTTTCCAGCGCACGTATCCCGCATTGAGACAAAATGCCCTTCGGTATCCATCGAGACCGGCAACGCCCATTGCTCGGTCGGAACCTTCAACTTGCGTTTTCCCGTCCTCTTCGATGAAGCATGTACCGCTTTGAGTTTTTGGTCCAAATCAACGCTCTTTAAATTGCGTTTCCTCGCCGTATTCGACGAGGTCCTCTTCGATGCAGATTTTTTCTTAGAAGTGCGGCTAGATGGTTGCGTCGCCGTTGCGATTTTTATTTTCGCAGCCATTATACTTTCTCCAGTTAAAGTAATCGAGATTACACAGTTGAAATGAAAATCTAAAACTCATTTCATTTGAATGTGTCTAATTTACCATGAAGTATAGAACCTAGTCAACAATTTATCAAACAAATCATTTCAACACAGGAGGGCGCATCAGCTTCCGCGTGTCGAAAGCCGAATACGATTCGGGATAGGTCACATGGAAGGCGTTTTCGGGAAACGCTGGATCGATCTTGAACTCGCGAACCCATTCTTCCAGGCGTAGCTGGATTTTGTTTCCCTGCGTCTCCAAGAGAGAATGCGAAACGTATTCGTATCCTTCGGGATGCGTGGCGCTCCATTCAAACGTAAACAGGCGCGACGGCTCGACGATCTTAATGACGCGATGCCGTTCGTCCAGGTGAAACGTCAACGGCTGTGGATACGCCGGGGGATTGAAATAAGGCGTACCGATCCTAACCGTGCGCGATTCGCCGTCGATCGTGATTTTATTTTCGTCACTGGCTTTCCCGATCAGAGCGGCCAGTGAGTGTCCGGCGTGAATCCGCCCGGCGAAAAGAATATTACTGCCATCCCATTGTGCGGAAGAAATTTCATTGATCAGCACCCGCTTCCGGGTGTAGTCGATCGTGTGATGAAGATGGGCGGAATCCAGATATATAGTCTTAAGTGGCGTACGGGTCCAATCCGGTTTTGATTTTCCCTCGTGAATAACGGTCACGCTCCGGCCTTGCTGAACGTCGATTCTGCAGCGTTTCCAGAAATGTTTTTCTCCGGCGGCGATGCCGGAATTGGAAGGCGTGAAGCGGATCACTTGAGTCCCGCTTGCGATTTGCTGGCTCGCCTGGGTGACGATTTCCAGTGTTTTCACGCCGGTGTGGGTATATCCGGGAAAATCGCACACTGCGTTCAATGGCTGAAGAAACAATAGTGCGGCATACAAAAAACAACCTGGAAGTATACTCCGAATCGATCCCGCATCCAATCCGCTCATTCGCATTCCACCGAACCTCCAAGAGTCAAATAATGATAGAAATAACCGGCTCACGGCTATTGTAGTCATAAAGAATAACGGACCGGAAGGAGATAGCGTCACCCCCCGGAGGGATGAAAATGAAAAATCAATCGATTCTATCCCGGTATTTGAGTGGACTCCCATTGAACGATACCCCATAAATGTGCTAAAATATATTACTTGTAGATTTTCTATTGATTTGTTTTCTCCAGTCTCCCGTTCGGCGGATTTTTGTGATCGAAACGGCGGTGCTGGAATGGGTTGAGGACTCTCTGCCGTACTGCTCGTTATCCAACCTCAATCCATTATAAACAATCGAACACCGATCCGAAAATCCAGTTTCACACGATACCTGAATCATCTTACATTCTCATCCTGGAGAAAGAAACATCGATGTACACACAAAACGAGAGCATTAAGCCCATCAATATCGAAGACGAGATGAAGACCTCGTATATCAGTTATGCGATGTCCGTCATCGTCCAGCGGGCGCTTCCGGACGTTCGCGATGGGTTGAAACCGGTGCATCGGCGCATCATCTACGCCATGCGCGAACTGGGGCTGACCCACCGTTCCTCTTATAAGAAGTCCGCCCGTATCGTTGGTGAAACGATGGGTAAATACCACCCGCACGGCGATTCGGCCATCTACGACACCATGGTTCGCATGGCGCAGACTTTTTCTTTCCGCTACCCGCTCGTCGATGGCCAGGGCAATTTCGGTTCAGTTGACGGCGACAACGCAGCGGCCATGCGTTACACCGAAGCCCGCATGTCGGCCATCGCTGAAACGCTTCTAACCGACATCGAAAAAGATACCGTCGATTTTATGCCCAATTTCGACGGTCAATTGAACGAACCCACCGTTCTGCCGGCGGAATTTCCCAACTTGCTGATCAACGGATCGTCGGGCATCGCCGTGGGTATGGCCACCAACATTCCACCCCACAACCTGTACGAAGTGATCGGCGCCACTGTCGCCATGATCGACGATCCCGATATCGATACCGGCGGTTTGATGGAACATATCAAAGGGCCTGATTTCCCCACCGCCGCTTATATCTGCGGACGGGCGGGCATCAAGGAAGCCTATTCCACCGGCCGGGGGCGCATCCAGTTACGCGCGGTCTCCAGCCGCGAACAGCTGCCGCAAGGGAAAGAAGCGATTATCGTTTCCGAAATCCCGTTCATGGTCAATAAAGCCAGACTGGTTGAGGAAATCGCCAAGCTGATCCGCCACAAAAAGATCGAAGGGATCGCCGACCTGCGCGATGAATCCGACCGCGACGGGATGCGGATCGTCATCGAACTCAAGCGCAACGAAAACGCCGAAGTTATCCTGAACATGCTCTACAAACACACCCGGATGCAGACGACTTTTGGCATCATCCTGCTGGCGCTGGTCGGAAACCGCCCGCAATATCTTACCCTGCGCGAGATGATCGCTCATTTCATCGATCACCGCCGCGATGTCATTCACCGCCGCACCCGTTTCGACCTGGCCAAAGCGGAAGCCCGGCTGCACATCGTCGAAGGGCTGCGTATCGCGGTGGACAACATCGACGAAATCGTCGCGCTGATCCGGAGTTCCAAAGACCGCCCCGAAGCGATGAACGGTTTGATGACCCGTTTCGAACTATCCGAAATCCAGGCCAAGGCCATTCTCGAAATGCAGCTCTCCCGCCTGATCGGTCTGGAACGGGAAAAACTCGAAGAGGAATACAAAAAACTGAAAAAGGACATTACCTATTACAAAAAAATACTCAACACCCCCGAATTAGTGATGTCCATTATGAAAGAAGAACTGCTCTTGATTGGGGAACGATTCGGCAGCAAACGCCTTACTCAGATCGTTGGAAGCGTCTCCGACCTTCAGATCGAAGACCTGATTGCCGAAGAGAACATGGTCGTCACGATTTCCCATACCGGTTACATCAAACGCATCGCCACCTCCGTCTACCGGAGGCAGATTCGCGGCGGGCGGGGCAAGACCGCCATGGGAACCAAGGACGAGGACTTCGTCGAACAGCTCTTCATCGCTTCGACTCACCACTACATCCTCTTCTTCACCAATAGAGGACGGGTGCATTGGCTTAAAGTCTTCGAAATCCCCCAGGCGGGACGGCTCTCCAAAGGCAAGGCGATGGTCAATCTGCTTCAATTGGATAAAGGGGAATCGATCACCGCCACCGTGCCCGTCGCCGAGTTTGTCGATGACCGCTTTTTGATTATGGCGACTCGGAACGGAGTAGTGAAAAAGACGGAATTGAAAGCCTATTCCAATCCACGGCGTGGAGGCATCAACGCCATCAGCCTGGACGAAAACGACCAGTTGCTGGATGTTTGGCTGACCACCGGAGAAGACGATGTCATCATCTCCACCCGCGACGGAATCGCGATCCGGTTCTCGGAAAAAGATGTCCGCCCGATGGGACGCACGGCTCGGGGCGTCATCGGCATTCGTTTGTTGAAGGACGATTCCGTCGTCGGCATGGTCGTATGCCGTAAGGGCACTCAACTCCTCACCGTCACCGAAAAGGGCTACGGCAAACGCACCGAGGTCTCCCTCTACCGGAAAATCCGGCGGGGCGGCAAAGGCGTGATCGACATTCAAACCACGAAACGCAATGGCAAAGTCATTGGAATTATCGAAACCTACGATGACAGTGACGAGTTCATGATTATCACCAAAGGCGGTGTCGCTCTTCGGTCGAGCATGAAAGATATTCGTATCATTTCACGTAACACTCAGGGGGTTCGCATCATCCGCCTGGAAGAGGGAGACGAAGTCGCCGCGATGGGTAAACTTCCCGAAGCGAAAGACGATGCCTCGGAAAACGGCGACGATGAATCGGTAATTGATGGTGAACCGGTCACTGAGGATGAAACAACCGAAGAATAATTAATATCCGGAATCGAAATGGAACATATTACCGGGAAAAGGAGTGAAAAGGAGAACATTTTACCTGGTCTCAAAATGACTCTTGAATTGAGAGGAGTTTTTAAGCCAAGTATATTCAGTGAGTTAAGCGTTTCAAACTGAGATGGCACACCCCTTGCTTTTAAGAAAATCGTCAGTTGATTCGATACTGACAAGGAGCGAAGGGGAAAATGCTGATCTTGGAATCACTGGAATACTCTCTTTCTCCTGCGGTCAAGTTGCTGGTTTGTTTGATAATCGGATTCGCTATTTTCATCGTTTTTTTGTGGAATCCGGGAAAATCGAAAAAAAAGGGTGTTAAACCTTTCGATAGCAATATACAATACACAGAGATCGACCCAGCCGATCTGGTTCAAGGAAAAAGCGATTGGCTTCAGCCGGACTTGAAAAAACGCTCTGCGGTGAATTCGACTCTGGAGCACTTGGATGAATACGTGAAGACGCTGAAGCGTCATCATATACGGAACCTAGACGGAGTTTAATCAGGAAAGCAGTACCAGTTAGTACCCAACATAGCGTCCACACGATGATGTGAGGAGCCTCGGACCTTTCATACCGTCCTCATGGTAACCACACGATACTCCTCCCTCATCGCCCTCAACCCTGGGGGCCTTGTGCCCCGTTGGCGCCAGATGATCTCTGGCGCATTTTTTTGTTTAAAATTATCTCCGAACAATGGATTGAGAGGGGATTCCAATTGTTGACGCTGGATGCTGACCTGGGCAGCCAGGTAGTGTGGGTCGCGCTTTATCGACCCACCCGATAAACTGAAAGGCTTTATCGATTCCAACAACCGACTCGACAAAACATGCTGGACAGATTGCTGGCAGGATGAGTTCAAAGTGAAGCGGCCAGCCTGCCCAAATATCAGTCAGTCAGAATACCTCACATCTGAATCCAATACGATTGAAAAAAATGATTACAGGATTGTCCGGTATGGGCTGAGTCGACTCATCACTATTCTACTCCCTGTTCGAAAACCTGCTGTAGTTTTGGAATAATGGGAGGCAGTTCTTCCTGAATGACTCGCCAAATGATATCGACATCGACACGATCGTATTCATGCGCCAAAACGTTTCGTAATCCCCGCATTTCAGCCCAAGGGATTTCCGGGTATGACAGGATAACAAAATCGGGAATGTAGCGGGCGGCTTCTCCAATGACAAGCAGATTCATCTGCACGGCATCAACGACGATCCAATCATTTTCAAATGCTTCGTAGGAAAGTCCGGCAGTACAGGACTGAACTTTCTCAATAGCCAGCAGGATATGCTGAATGCGGAATTTCCATTTGCGTTGTTCAGAACACATGGACCGCCTCAGATAGAATATCCTCTTTGAGTTCATCGATGAGTGCTTTTCGAGAGACAAGGTCGACGGGGTGGTCCAGCAGTGCTTCAAGACGCAGGCGAACCTTTGAAAAATGAAGAAGTCCAATCGGACGGCTGAATTCAACTAAAATATCGATATCACTATCTTTGACTGTTTCACCTCGAACCGTGGAGCCGAAAACCGCCAAAGAACCAATTCCCAGCTCATTCAGTTCCTTCCGATGCTCTTGGATGATACGGCTGACTAATTGACGATCCATCATGTAAATCCTTATGCCAACTGCCGTTTATGAGATTAAAGGAACCTTCCTATTTCACAAGTACCAAAACGAGGTATGGGAAGCCCTTTTCTAATGCTGAGCAGAATCCATCCTTCTAAACCATCTTTCAAATTCTCTCGGATTTCTTCAAAAGTCTTTCCCGATGCCCAGACGCCTTGGATATCCGTTATCTCGCCATAATACGGCTCATCGTCTTCGATCCGCTCATACTTGACACGATTTAATGCTTCCTGGATCTACTCTACGATCCTATCCTCTGTTCCCGGTCAATCAGGATGACTCTTTAGCAGGAGTATACATCCAATCCATGTAAATAGTAGTGAAAAATTTGCTGTTCTCATAGCCAGCAGGAATGTTTATTCATTCAATAGCGGGTAGGGGGGGCGCACTTTATCGACCCACCGGATCGACTTAAATACTACATTAACCAAACGTTCTCGTCGAAGAAAATAATAACAAAACTATTTCCGAACCGCCCGCCATCCCTGGGCCAGCATTTTGCTGAATCGTTCCACCAACGGCTGATTCTCCGGCAATTCGACAATATTGATATTCTCCGCCGGATCGGTCTGGTGGTCATACAGCATCTGCGCGTAGGTATCCCCGTTCTTTCGCTTCCATTCGGTATAGCGGAAGCGGTCCGTGCGAATCGAATCCCCGTTGAAATACCGGCTGAACGCCGCCTTTTTCCACGCGCGTTCCGGTTCTTTCATCAACGGAACGAAACTGGTTCCCTGAAGATGGCCCGGCCTGGGCAGATCGCACAATTCGCAGAGAGACGGATAGATATCAACGAATTCACTCAACGCTCGTGTTCGCGTTCCCTTTTGAAAACCCGGGGCGCTGACAAACAGGGGTGAGTGAAGCGACGTCTCGAAATTGCAGTGTTTGCACCAAAGCCCGTGTTCGCCCAGATTCCACCCGTGGTCGCCCCAAAGGATCACGATCGTATTCTCACGCAATCCAAGCCGGCCGAGTTCATCCAGCAGCCGTCCCACGAGCGCGTCGGTATAACTGACGCAAGCGTAGTAACCATGAATCAGCGTCCGCGCCAGTTCGTCGGGCAGTGGTCCTTTTGGGGGAATGCCGGAATAGGCACGCAGTTCCCCCCAGTTGTGAAACGCCGCGTCTGGAGCGCCTTTCGGCCTGAATGGATTGTCCGCCAGATCGATCTCGTCTCGTTTATACTTATCCCAATACCGCTTAGGTGCGTTGAATGGTAAGTGAGGTTTCATGAAACCGGCGGCGAGAAAGAATGGTTGGTCCCCTTTCGACAAACGCCGCATATCATCGATCGTCTTCTCCGTCATCCTGCCGTCGTAGTAAGCGGAATCGGGCACGTCGGCGTTTTCGTAAGCGGGGCCGCGCTGTGTTTTTGTATCTTTTTTCTTGTTCTCTTCCAGCAGATAGTTTCTCCAACTGCCACCCGGTCTTAAAGAGGGCCGCCAGGGTTTCTCGCTCCAGCCTTTCGCGTTGTCGTTGAGATGGTGATAGATTTTCCCGTTGGAAAGCGTGTGATAGCCGTTGTTCCTGAAGTGCATGGGAAGCGTCAACACGCCGGGCAGATCGGTATCGACTTTGGTACTATAGCTGAGATACCGCTGCCGAGTGGGCCGCACGCCGGAAAGCAGGCTGGCCCGCGACGCCCCGCACACGGGAACCTGGCAGTAACAACGCTCGAACAGCGTTCCTTCCGTTGCCAATCGATCCAGATTCGGAGAGATTGTATGTTTGTGCCCGTAGCAACTCAGTTGAGGACGAAGATCGTCCACGGCGATGAAGAGCACGTTCGGTTTCTTCCCGGAAGCTGCCGAATTCGCTTCGAGTGCGGGCATCACCAGTGGAGCCGCTCCCAAACCCAAGGTTTTCAATACATCACGCCGTGAAAGTTGACTATCGGTCATTGTTTCGTCCTCCTGTTGTACGATCGTTGTCGATTCAAGTCTCTTATCAGTAATCCCTGTCAATGGCCTATTCTCTCTTATGAATACGGGGGAAGTCAATTGATCCCCTTAAGACATTGCCGAAAAGAATCGGATTTGGTAGGATGATGAAAGCAAATTTTCTTCACGAGGATAATCATGCGCGAACTTAAAATCGCCGTGGTCGGCGGCGGGATGTTTTTCGATGAAATCATCGGGCAGGCCCTGAAGGATTTCGAGCGCGGCGGTTTCGCGGGGGCGTTGACCTCCATCGGTATGAGCCACTTCGCGCCGGATGTGGCGGATATTCGCTGCACGTTCTCAGCCGTCGGCACACACAGCGCCCAATCGGGAACCGCCGGGAAAATCGCCCAGTGGTTCAAGGAAGATTTTCCAAAATCGACCGTCCAGGCGCATTACGGCGAGACCGTCTGGGAAGAGATGCTCGACGCGCATCAGCCGGACATCCTCTTCGTCGCCACTCCCGATCACTTGCACGTCGAACCGATTCTCGCCGCCCTGGAGCGCGACGTACACGTCATCACCGAAAAACCGGTCTGTCTGAAAACCGATGAAATTGATCGAATCATCGCTCTGGCTGAGGAGAAAAACCTCATCGTCGCCGCTGACATGCACAAACGCTACGATCCCTTCGTGCGCGAAATGATGACCCATGCGCGGGAAAAATACGATCGAATCAACCGCGTCCGCGCCTGCCTAGAAGAGCCGATCGATGTCTCCACAGAAATCTTCAAATGGGCTGAGCGGTCCAATCCGTTTACGTATGTCGGGTGTCACTGGCTGGATGTCGTTGCGTTCTACCTCAACGCTTTCCCTGCCAGCCTTCACGCGGTCGGTCAGAAAAACCTTCTCGCCAATTGGAGCCGATACCACGCCATCGTGGCTCATAAGGAAAAGCGCTCGCCGGATGAATTTTCCAACCACGGCGATATCGACACCTGGGACGCTCTCTCCGTTGGTATCACCTACACGGACGGCCTATACGGCGAGTTTCACAACAACTGGATCAATCCCCGCGATTTCGATGGCGCGGTCAATCAGGAAATCGAGGTTTACGGAACGCTGGGCCGGGGAATGGTCGATCAGCAGGACCGGGGATTCCGTGAAACCGTCACCGGGGACGGATGTCGCACGCGCAACCCCGCTTTCAGTGGCCGCATTCAAAACCGGGGCGGATATGATGAAGTCTTCGGCTACGGCAAAGCCTCCATCGTCGCGGGAATGCTGGCCGTCAGCCGGGTGAAATTTTTCGAAGAACCCCCCGGTTCATTAAAGAACACGTATCCCGACGCCAGGTCGCAGCGCAGCGTCACCATGATTACCGAGGCCGCCGCCGAAGTGGCCCAGCGCAATTTCGAATCCCTGGCCACCGGGAAAGGCTGTCCCGTCACGGCGCGTTTCGAGCGAGACCGCATCATCATCGTCGATCCAGCATCCGAACCCGTCGAAGATATCTTCTACAAACGTCAGGGTTAGTTTTCGATTCAGAATCGAACCGAAAAGAACGGAACTTTTTCATTATGACAAGCAATTCATTTCAATCCGTTGATACTCCGCACCGCCGCATCATCACGCCGGTCCCGGTTCCCGAAACCGAATCGTTATTGGCCGAGTTGGAGCAATGCGAGCCACGCTCTATGGGAGGCCAGCCCCCGGTCGTCTGGGACCGCGCGGAAGGTTTTCAAGTCTGGGACGCTTATGGCAACTGCTGGATCGATTTTTCCAGCGGGGTGCTCGTCACGAATGCCGGACACGGTCCCAAGGCGATGCGTGATGCGCTGCACGCTCAAATCGATAGCGGCCTGATCCATAGTTATTGCTTCCCCAACCGCCCCCGGATCGAACTGGTCAAAAAACTGACGTCCCTCGCGCCGGAACCGTTGAACAAGGTTTTCCTCCTGACAACCGGCTCCGAAACCACCGAATGCGCGATCAAACTCGCCCGCACCTACGGCAAGCGCCGACACGGTCCATCAAAAATTACCATTGTCGGATTTGTCAACGGATTCCACGGGCGCACGCTCGGCGCACAGATGGCCGGGGGATTCGAGGCTCAGAAGGACTGGATCGTCAACCTGGATGCGGACATGGTCCACGTCCCCTATCCCGATGGTTTCCGCGTGACAGACACCTCATTCGATTTATTCCTCCAGACGTTAGAGGAACAAAACGTCGATGGCGGTCAGACCGCCGGAGTCATCGTCGAGACGTATCCGGGAGCGAGCGCCGCGTTCATGTCGGTCGAGTACGTCGAACAACTCCGAGCCTGGTGCGACGAACACGATGTTCTGTTGATCTTCGACGAAGTGCAGGCCGCTTTCGGACGCTGCGGGCGCTGGTTCGGTTTCGAACATTACGGTGTGAAAGCCGATTTGATCTGCTGTGGTAAGGGGATTTCCAGCGGCCTGCCTCTGTCGGCGGTCATCGGCCGTGAGGACATCATGGACCTCTACGGCCCGGGCGAAATGAGCAGCACCCATTCCGGCAATCCCCTGTGTTGCGCCGGGGCGCTGTCCAGCATCGCGATTATCGAGCGGGAAGGCCTGGTCGAGAACGCCGCCCGCCTGGAAATCCCGCTGCTCGAACGTTCCCGCGATCTTATGAACGTTTCGCAGGGACATATCGGCGCGATCGATGGCAAGGGATTGGTCGCCGCCCTGCAAGTCGTTGAGCCGGGCACAACGAAACCCGGCAAAGACCTCGCCACACGCATCGTCTGGCGTTGCGCCGGGAAGGGGCTGCTGCTGTTCGCCCCCGTCGGCGTCGGTGGGGGGACGATCAAAATCAATCCCCCTCTCTGCATCACCGAAGACGCTCTGCTCGAAGGCATGGACGTGCTGCGAGAATGCGTTCTGGCCGAAATCGAAGCCGGATAATACCCGCAGTCCAAGGAGAAACCGATGGCTCGTTTACACGCCGCAATCGTCACGATCCTTCTATTTGCTATTACCGCCCCTTTCGCGTTTTGCGAACCGCTGCCGAACACGAAACCGCTAACGTGGCAAGGCGATCTGGCCGCAAGAATGGTATCGGGGATTGATGCCTATCTCATGCGCGAAATCGATCGATCGATTCAAGGCCGCGTACAACATTGGAACCGCGATTTCTCCTCACACGAAAACTATATCCAATCCGTCGAATCCAACCGGCAGCGCTTTAAGAAGATCGTCGGAATCGTCGACGAACGCGATCCCGTTTCTATGCAACTTATCACAGCGATTCATGCTTCGGAAAACGATCGTTCACTGGAGATGCCTGGATGGATCGCAAAATCCGAACGTTTCACGATCCACGCCGTGCGTTGGAATGTCTTCAAGAACGTCGAAGCGGAAGGTTTTCTCTTACAGCCCCAAGGTGAAACAGACGCCAACGTCGTTGTCCTGACCGACTGCGCCACATCGTTTGACACGATACTGGGTCAATCCGCCGTCTCTCAACCGATCCAAACCGCGTTTCAACTCGTCCACAGCGGATGCCGGGTTCTGCTCCCCGTGTCGATCGACCGAAAGGCGGATTTCTCCGGCGATCCAAGCATTCGCATGACCAACCAGCCCCACCGCGAATACCTCTACCGCGCCGCTTACGAGATGGGGCGGCACATCATCGGTTATGAAGTTCAGAAAGTTCTGGCGGCTGTCGATTGGTACAAACGCGAGTGGCCTGATATTCCCGTGGGCGTCACAGGCGAAGGTGAAGGCGGCCTGATCGCGTTTTACGCCGCCGCTTCCGATACCCGCATCGACTCAACGATGGTTGCCGGGTATTTTCAACCACGTGAAACGCTCTGGCAGGAACCGATCTACCGAAACGTCTGGTCGCTGCTGACCGAATTCGGCGACGCGGAAATCGCCAGCCTGATCGCGCCGCGCCCGTTAGTCATCGAGCCTAGCTGTTATCCCGAATTGGACGGCCCGCCGCAAATCCCCAACCGGCGTGGAGCCGCGCCCGGAGTCTTGAAAACACCGGCGTCGGAAGCCGTTAAAGCCGAAATAAAGCGGGCAAAAAAATTGATCGAAAAACTCGATTCTCCATCCATCATCCTGGAAACCAATCCTTTCCACGCCTTAAAAGCCTTTTCAGACACGTTGAATTTTCAAGTGGAGAAAGACCCACCCATCTTTGCTTTCCTGACTCAACCCCAAAGCCGCATCGATCCTCAAGCGCAGATGAAACGCCAGTTTGGCCAAATCCTCGAACACACTCAATTCCTCATGCGCGAGTCGGAATTCACCCGTAAAACCTTCTGGTCGAAAGCGGACGCTTCGAGCCTCGAATCCTGGCAGGCGAGTTGCAACGGGTATAAAGACTATTTCCGAGACGAAATCATCGGCTGCCTGCCCGAACCCACCTTACCGCTTGATCCCCGAACGCGGCTGGTTTACGACGAACCGGAATTTTTGGGTTACGAAGTGGTTCTGGATGTTTTCCCGGATGTTTTCGCTTATGGGATTCTGCTGGTTCCCAAAGGGATCGAACCGGGCGAACGCCGGCCGGTCGTCGTTTGTCAGCACGGCCTTGAGGGAAGACCCGTTCATGTCGCCGATCCCGCTGTCGATCACCGCGCCTATCACCGCTACGCCTGCGAATTGGCGAAACGCGGTTTCATTACCTATGCCCCGCAGAATCCCTACATCGGCGAAGACCAATTCCGAGTGTTGCTGCGCAAAGCACAACCGCTTAAGTTGACGCTTTATTCATTCATCGTGCGTCAACACCAGCAAACCCTGCGCTGGCTGGCCCAGCTCCCGTTCACCGACAAAGAGCGCATCGCTTTCTACGGCTTGAGCTACGGCGGAAAGACGGCGATGCGGATCCCCGCGTTACTGGACGGCTACTGCCTCTCGATCTGCTCGGCGGACTACAACGAGTGGATTTGGAAAAACGTCTCTGCCCGGCACAAGTACAGTTATCTCTTCACAGGCGAATACGACATGCCGGAATTCGATTTGGGCAACACCTTCAACTACGCCGAGATGAGCTGGCTGATCTGCCCGCGTCCCTTCATGGTGGAGCGCGGCCATCACGACGGCGTCGCTCCGGATGAATGGGTCGCTTACGAATTCGCCAAGACCCGGCGGCGCTACGATCTTCTCGGAATCGGCGAGCGCACGGAGATTGAGTTCTTCAACGGCCCGCACACGATCCACGGCGTGGGTACGTTCGATTTCCTCCACCGCCACTTGGACTGGCCGAAAAACTAGCCGACGAAACGACCAACGAATTCTCATTCAATAAGAATCTCTTATTGCAATTTTTCGATTTCCGCATAATAATCCAGTTACTTATATAGTTGTAAGTTAAAGGAGAAATTCTAAGAATGACGCATTTAGCAATTAACGGAGGAACCCCTGTTCGAACGAAACCGTTTGCGGCATGGCCGGTCTGCGACGAGCGCGACAAGCAGGCTTTGATTCAAGAACTGGAAAACCGTCAATGGGGAATCGGATCGAAATCGATTGAACGGTTCGAAGCGGAGTTCGCCCAGTTCTGCGGAGCGCCTTATGCCGTTGCATGCACGAACGGAACCAACGCCATCTCCATCGCATTGCAGGCGTTGGGAATCGGCGCGGGCGACGAGGTCATCATTCCCCCTTACACTTTTATCGCCACCGCCATCGCCACACTATCGGTCAACGCCATCCCGGTCTTCGCCGATATCCATCCGGAAACCTACAACATCGATCCCGCCGCCATCGAATCGAAAATCACACCACGCACCAAAGCGATAATCCCCGTACACATCGCAGGCAACCCCGCCGACATGGATACCATCAACGCCATCGCCCGGCGTCATAACTTATCCGTTCTCGAAGACAGCGCCCAGGCAGTCGGCGCGGAATGGAAGGGCCGCCGGACTGGTTCGCTCGGCGACGCCGCCACGTTTTCCTTCCAATCTTCCAAGAATCTCTCCAGTGGAGAGGGCGGCGCAGTCACCGCTCGTGATGAAGCGCTCGCCGACCGGATTCGCACGTTCACCAACTGCGGCCGTGTCAAAGGAGGAGCCTGGTACGACCATCACGAGATGGGCGGCAATTACCGGCTGGGCGGTTTTCAAGCAACCATGCTTCTCGTTGGATTAGAACGCCTCGAAGAGCAGATGAAACGCCGGGAAGAGAACGCGGCCTATCTTCAAAGCCTCCTCGAACCGATCGATGGCATCTCGATGACCGGCATCCACGAAGGGACAACCCGCCACGTCTGGCATCTGGGAATCCTTCGTTATAACGGCAAAGCCTTCAAGGGACTCTCCAAGCCGCAATTCGTGGAAGCCTTGAACAAGGAAGGCATCGTATCGTCCACTGGCTATCTGCCGCTTTATCACTATCATTTTTTCCGCCATTTCCCGGAAACAGTGAAGGCTTATGATGCAATTTATAAAGACCGCGTCGATTACAACGCCGTCGAGTGTCCCGTGTGCGAACGCGTCTGCGTCGACGAAGCCGTCTGGCTGATGCAGGAAACGTTTTTAGGACCAAAGCAGGACATGGACGATGTCGCCGAAGCCATCCGCAAGATTCAGCAATACGCCGATGAAGCGAAGGCTTAGGCTCCAAGGATCAGAAAAAATTATGGAAGACAGGTGTCATCATGGTTGAATCGGCAATTATTCTGGCAGCAGGCACGGGAACGAAAATCTGGCCGTACAGCGGAACGTGGCCCAAAGCCGCGCTTCCCATCGCCAACAAATCCATCGTGCGGCGGCAGATCGAAACGCTGCAAGCCTGCGGGATCAAGACGATCATCGTCGTGACGGGTCACCTCAGCGGACAGATTCGGGACGCCGTCTCCGGGCTGATGGGAGTCGAGTGTGTCGAGCATAAGAACCCGCAAGGCACGGCGGATTCATTGCTCTGCGGCCTAGCCTGCGTGAAGAGCAATTCGTTCATCGTCAGTTACGGCGACGTGCTCTATACCCAGGAAGACCTGACGACGCTGATCGAATCCGCCAAAGAAAATGGCGGCAACGCGGCGCTGCTGGAGTCCCTGAACGGCCAGCCGTCCAACGAATGGCTCTGCGCCTCCGTCAAGGAAAACCGCGTCGATACGATCCTGGGCCACCCGCGCGAGGCGTCGCACCGGTTGTGCGGCGTGTATGTCTTCTCGCGCGGGTTGATGCCGCACCTGGCGAACAATCCCGGATTTATGACATCCGTCGAAGTGGGTAACATGCCCCCGAAGGAATCCGAACTGGCCGAATCGGTCAGCCGTTTCATTCGCGAAGGTGGTTCCGTGCGGGCCGTCGAATGTCAACACCCGTTCTTCGACATAGACAAACCCTGGCATCTTCTCGACGCCAACGAACACTATTTGAACCACCTCGGCTCGAAACTCAACGCCAGCGAAATCGCTCCCGGCGCACGTGTGGATAAAGATGCCGAGATCGACGGTTATGTCGTGGCCGCCGATGGAGCCGTGATCGGGCGCGGGGTGAAGATCAAAGGCAACCTCTGGGTGGGGAAGAACGCTCAGATCGTCGACGGCGCGATCGTCGGCGGGAACGTCTCCATCGGCGAAGGCGCGATCGTGCGTGAATACTGCCGTATCGAGCCGGGCAGTTCCATCGGCGCGAATTGCATCGTCGGACACGCGGCGGAGTTCGGGGGTATTCTGATGGACGGTGCGTATTCCTATCACTACGGCGAGTATTGGGGTGTTATCGGACGTTCGTCGGATTTAGGCGCGGCGACGGTCTGCGGCACGCTGCGCTTCGACGATCAAAACACCTCGCACCGCATCAACGGCCGCCGCGAGACTCCCCGCACGGGTTCGGCCAATGCTTCTTACCTCGGCGATTACTGCCGAACCGGTGTCAACACGATTCTCATGCCGGGCGTCAAAGTCGGGCCGTACAGCGTTATCGGTTCGGGTGTGATTCTCAACGAAGACGCTCCCGACCACTCGCTCATCTACGTCAAGCAGGAACTCGTTCGGGGCAAGTGGGGGCCGGAGAAATACGGTTGGTAAGGGTTTTCAGTTCAGCTCGCCTTGGCTGCGATCCCGTTCGGTCAGGACATGCTTCTCGAAAAAGTTGCTCATCGGCCGCCCGTGGAACCAGGATGAGTAGATCGAATCAAATCCGACCGGCTCTCCCCCGATATCCACATACTCGATCTGCTGCCAGGGAAAGAACACGGTGTGCAGCATCTCCCGCAGTTGTTCGTCCGCCCCACTTCCGGGGGGTACGCTTTCCAGGGCTTTGACCGGAATGCAGTACAGGATCAGCCCGTCGCGATCTTTGACCGTCACCTTGCCCAGATAACGCTTGCCGCAGAGCAAGTGAATTTCAACCATCTTTCCAATCATGTTCCCGACCGTCGTTTCGATGAAGTGATGTTTTAGTTTACTCCATTATCGCCGTTGATAAAGCATTGGTTATTGTTCCAAAGGAAACACCCGCTTTTCACCGGAACCGTCACTCCCGACTGTCCAGATAGTGGCGTCGCGGTAAAACAGAAGCCGTCCGTCGTTATCGAGCCGGGTCGAGAGCTGAATCGGCTCCCTTTCGTCCCAAAGCGTTTTTGTGGAGAGTCTCAGAGAACCGGGGCCGTCGCCGGGATACATATTACGTTCGTAATAATATAACACCGGTTCGACCAAACTCGGCGTCCGATCGATCGTGGATGTGTAGTTGTATGCGATCACGGTTCGGTTCTGGTTCAATGCGATAATTGGATATTCCTCCAATCCCTCCCCGGCCAGGAAGAAAATATCGGAGACACCGCTGTCGAAAATACGGTCGTATTGAATCTCCAGCAGCGGGAAACCGGGAACGTTCGACACACAGAGCAGCAGCGGATCTCCCGGTGGATTGTTCACCCGGCGAAAATCGAGTGAGTCCATCGGTTGGTTCAGTCCGGGCAGAACCGATGAAATTTCCTCAGCGGAAAATGCCTTGATGGGTTTGTTGAGTTTGGAATGGGTGAACGTGTATTTTTCCGTATCGAAATGATAAGCAAAACGAATACCGTTCTCCAACTTAAAATTCTGAGGATACGGCCAATTCCCAGGCCGGTAATCGGGGCTGTTTTTTAGGACGGAAATCGATTCGGTTCGGCGAGCGCCCGACAAATCCAAGATCCAATGTTCCTGGAAATCAGTGAATAAGAACGACGGGATATTCCAGCGTGTCGAGGGAATCCACTTCAGCCATTTCGGGGAAACGTTGACATCGTAACGTAAAGCGATGACGGGTTGACTGTCGAGGAGTGTCACCTGCCTGAATGTCCATTCTCGCCTGGAACCGAGTCTGTAAATCTGCCTTCTTTGGGATGGGGAGACTTGCCGTCTGTTGGATGTGGAGACTTGACGATAGATGATTCGATTGGCACTGACGAGATCGTGTTCGTTGTGAAATTCTCCGTACAGAACTCGCTTTCCGATTTCCCGGTCAATGAGGGTGACGACTGGACCATAAGAGCCTCGCCGTCCACCGATAAATTGACAGTAAATGTAGGGAGAATCAGGAAATTGAAAGAGGGCCTTCAGTTCGAACAACTCATTTTTCGGATCCCAGCCCCAGTTATTCGATTGTTCCATCGAGACGGTAATCGGTTTCGGCTCCAGCATCACGAATAGGAGAAAGGCAGCTGTGACGAGGAGGGTTAAGACCACGATCGGACGCCGCAACCATCGATGTTTGATTGTCTGTTCTGTTTCGTTCATGGATTCCCGCACTTTTCGCCACGAATCTATTGCCGTTTTCAGGACCAAAAATCCTATATTCCTGGCATCTTTCCATTTCATTGAATATCGAATATGCTGAATCGTTAGTTATCAATCAACGAATGAAATGAAAGAGAGTCTCTTTTGATGAAAAAAAAATTGATCTTCACATCGATCCTCATTCTGTTCCCGTTCCTTCTCTCCGTCCAGGCGGCGGTCAACGATCTGCCCCAGGTGGTTCGTGAAACGCTCGACAGGGAACTGGACGATTACCGATTCCGCAGTTCCAGGCAGGCAACGGAAAATGGGAAGACCGTTTACCGAATCGAAGCCCGTGGACGGATGAGCCGTAAATTGAGAATGACCGTCGGTGAGGACGGTTCCTTGATTAAAAAAATCTATGAAAACCAATTCAGGATCGTCGACAATCGCCTGATGAAGGAGGAGCGCCTGTTCTGGATTCAGTCCATCCACACCCCGAAAGCGGGCGATCCGGAAAGCGCACCGAAAGGCTTGCTGGAATCCCTTAGCAACATTTCTTATGCGGGTGGCAATATCCTGACGTTCGATTTGCATGGCGTAAAACCCGATGGTTCCGGTTTCACCAAAGAAGCCGGCGATTTTTACCAAAAAATGATCGACCGGCTGATCTATACGAAAATCGGGTGTTATTGCCGTGTCTTTGGGCAGAATACGTCCCAGGATTCAACAATCCGTCTGAAAGTTGTCCGCACGGTGGCGAAATATTTTCAAAAGCAAAATCAGTTCATTTTTGAAATCAACGGTCCCGACGCGGCTTCACTCGCGCAGGAATTCAAGAAAATCGCTCCCGGTCTGCTCGTTGCCGCTCCGGGAGCCGATATCGGAGTCGTGGATTCTGTACGACAGGAGACCCAGGGAAAACCGGCCCTCACGATTGGTGACATGCCTTCCGGAAATGACCGAAACCGCCATTTCCTATTGAATAACAATCCGGAGAATTTTAAGGCGCTCGATGGAAGAAATACGGAAGACGTGGAGCGAAAGCCCTGGACGCCCGACAACTCCAGCCTTTCCGAGGATGAACGCCGGGAAGGATTCAACGCGCTATTCGACGGCAAGACAACCAATGGGTGGACATCGGGTGGAAGCGGTTTTCTCGTCAAGAATGGTGAATTGCAGCGAAGGCCCGGCAGCGGGGGAATGCGAACGATTAAGCGGTTCGCCGATTTCGTTCTTCGTTTCGATTATCGTATCGTCAAGAACGGGAACAGCGGCGTTCAAGTGCATTGTCCCCGCTCCAACCGTTATTCCAAAGTCGGTTTCGAGGTACAGATTCTTGGCGATCACGGGCGCAGTGCGAACAAGAACAGCACCGGCTCCATCTACAACGTCGTCGCTCCCACAGCGAACGCTTCCAAGCCGTCCGGTGAGTGGAATTCGATGGAGATTGCGTGCAAAGGTTCGAGCGTGCGCGTGATCCTGAACGGGCAAAAGGTGCAGGATATCGATTTCGACGATTACGACGAACTGAAATACCGCCTGCGTGACGGTTTCATCTACTTAACCGACCACGGCGCGTCAGTCGCCTATCGCAGCATCCGTATCAAAGAACTCTAACGCCCCAACTTGTCCCCTCGCCCTTTGGGAGAGGGCCAGGGTGAGGGAGTTAGGCAGGGGGGGCTAAGAATGCAGCGTCGCTTACCCTTGAACTGTCTGAATCAGGATACCCTGGATGAAAGGATATTCAGGATGTTTTAAAGAAGTTTTTTATCCTGAGCATCCTTGAATCCTGTTCATCCTGATGGACCGGGATGGTAATCCCGGTGTTTCAGACAAAAAAATATTACCCCATTCAATCAACCAAAGGGAACACGCACGTCTCAAAGCTGCCATCCCATTTTGCCGTCCAGAACCGCCCTTCGTGAAAATAGAGCAGCCGTTCCTCATCGAGGGGATAGCGGCAGAAAAAGCGCCTGTCTCTGGCCGGTTTTAGTTCCGTCAGGTCATGACTGAATTCACCCCACGTCCCGTCGGGATTCTTCTCACGTTTTGAAACAAGTATCGCTTGATCGGGGGGAAGTATGTCACTCATAATCATCGCGACAGAAGTCAGAAGAAGCACTTCGTTGTTCTGCATCATACAAAACGGCTCGTCCTCGAATCCCTCATCCACCCGTTTGAAAATATCCGAAGCGGAACCTTTTTTGATCCGATCGGATTGAATTTCGAAGATGGGAAAACCCGGTACGTTGTTGACAGAAAACAGCCCAGGTCGATCGGCGTGAGCGAACAATGGGATCAATTCCAATTGCATGGAACCGGCCATATCGGGGATAAGAGTGCATAACTCGCCGTTGGAAATTTCCCGCACCGAAGGCGGCTCGGTGCGGTGGTAGAAAAAGTAGCTGCCGGTTCTGACGTTGAATCCGAAATACCCATCCTCAAACAGAAACCGGTTGGACGGCATCCCTCCTTCTTTCCACGCAACGACTTTCTTCAGCTGGCCGTCGACCATCTCGAACTCAGCCATGTGATCACCGTTGGAAAAAATCCCGGTGATGGTGTCGTTCCCCGGTGTGGGCGGATACATAAAGTAAGGAAACAACGAGGGATCGTGAACTGTCCCGCTTGAATCGATGGAAATCGGTCGTCTGGAATAATGAACGAAAAAGCGGGCAAACCATCCGAACTTGGGGTATTTTCTCTGAATGTTATTAACCCATTGGGGTTGACGGTCTTCATTGTAATCGAGACAGACATACGGAACCGAATCAAGCGCGAATGCCGTTTTTAACTGATAGGTACACTGGTAGCCGTTCGAACTGGACAAATGATCGTGCGTCCATTTTATTTGGAGAACACGCTGCGCTCGATCGATATCGATCACCATTGCGATTATGTCTGTGTAAAGAGGACGCTGCTGGGCGTTACTCCTCGTTGCTTGAAATTGACAGTAGATGTACGGCGAATTATACAGCGGCATGAGGCGAGAAAGGAAATAACCCGATACGTCGAAGCCGAAAGTGTC
>CAZSIZ010000008.1:0-13811 GCA_964606645.1 uncultured bacterium | reverse complement strand
GATATTTCAAGTTCGATACGGTTGGGTGACAGCATAACGGCGATGAAGATGATGATCCCGATTGTGATGAGAACAAGAATGATGCGAAGGCGTTTTTTCATCGATAAAGCATCCTTGACGGTTTTGAGTGATATTTACCTATTATGAAAGTTGAACGTGGGCATGCACAGGGGCCTGTCCTTACGGTGTGCGGGGGGAAAGGCGCTTCAGGTACCAGTTGATGTTGTTCTGCAAACGGGTATTCGGGCCGTGTTGAGCCGCTTTCTGAAAACAGGTTTTCGCCTGAATCCGTGAGGCGGGATCGCCGATGCGGTAGAGTCCCACGCCTTCGTTGTAGTAGAACTCCGCTTGCTGTGGATAGAGTTCCTGCGCCTTGCGTGAGAGTTCGGTGAGCATATCGTGATCCTTTTTCAGATAATACACTTCACTGAGGCTCTCGATCGTGGCGGGCGAGGTATCCTGAATGGTCTGCATGAAAAACGTTTCGGCGAAGTCGAGCCACTTGTAATGCTTGTACAGATCGAGCAGACGGCGTTGCGAAGAGGGCGCGGAGGGGTTCTCGAACACGGCCTTCTGTAGCGCCGCCACCCCGGATTTCTCTTCCAGATAGGTTTGGAGTTCACCGATCGCTTTCTCTTTCGGGAAATAACTTGTCAGCCGGAAGAAATCGTCTTCCACCGTGGCGTAGTGTTTGCGGTGAAAGAGACATTTTTCCCGCATGGTCAGGGCCTCGACACGCTCCTTTTTATCCAACTCTTCTTTCAGAAGCGCTTCGTATTCCTGGAGGGCGGTTGCGTATTTGCGGCGTTTGAAAAGATCGGCGGCGAATGCGAAACGCTTTTCGCGGGGCAGGTCTTTCCATCGGTCGAACAGCCCCGGCGTGATGCTGGGAACCGTCGGAGCCGCCATACCGGGATACCCCAACCGGTCTTTCAGGCGATCGGCGGTTTTTTCGTAATCGCTTTCGGGGCCGAAGAATTTCGACAGGTCGGCCGGTTCCCTGGCTCGTCCGCTTCCCATTTCCGGCCGGGGACGGCTCGGGCGTTTCCGTGACAACTTGTTTTTAGTCCCGGAAAGGTCCATCTCCGATTGATAGCGTTTGAGCAGATCGCTCTTGAAAAGATCGAAAAGCGAACCCCCTTTATCCGATGAGGGATCGAGAAAGGGAGGCAGTTCGTCCGGCATCTCCTGAGCGGGCACAGCGCCCACCCCGAAGAATCCCATCAACCCGAATGACATAAATAGTAGATATCGCATCTTAAAAACGGCTGTTCGTTTTCAATATTACCCTCACCCTGACCCTCTCCCAGGGGGCGAGGGGAGGTATATCATCTTAGCGTGTTATTGTGAATCACGCAACGATTTTCCCTGGATTCAATATTTGATGCGGATCGAAAGTTTGTTTGATCTGCCGCAGCAGTTCCCGTTCCCGTTCGCCCATTTCATAGCCGAGATACGGCGCTTTGGTGATACCGATCCCATGTTCGCCTGAGATGGAGCCGCTGCGCTCGATGGCCCGTTGAAAAAGTTCCTCCGTTGCGCGTTCGACGTCCGGGTCGTGTTCCTGATTCGACATGAAATTAAAATGAATGTTGCCGTCACCCGCGTGGCCGAAACAGAGGGGCGGGATGTTATACTTGCGTCCGATGGTGTAGGCGTCTTCCAGCATACCGGGAATCTCGGATAGCGGAACGCAGATGTCTTCGTTCGTTTTGAACCGCGACTGGGCGAACATGGCGGGGTTGAGGCTCCGGCGGATATCCCAAAGGCGGTCGCGTTCCTGGGAGGATTGCGATTCCGTGACGCTTGTGGCCCCGCCCTGCCGGCAGACATCGGCCAGTATCCGAATCTCATCCCGAACGGTCTCCTCATCGTAGCCGTCGGTCTCCACCAGCAGCAGCGCATCGGCCACGGGAACTTTTTGATCGGGTTGGTGAGCGTTCGCCGATTCCAGACTCGACCGGTCGATGAACTCGATGGCGCAGGGGGTGACACCGCTTTCCATCATCCGCTGTACGGCTTTGACGGAAGCCGTGACCGAATCGAACAGCGCCACAAAGGTTGCCCGGTGAGCGGGGAAGGGAATCAGCCGCAGCACGGTATCCGTAATCACCGCCAGGGTTCCTTCCGAGCCGATCAACAATTGCAGCAGGTTGTAACCCACAACGCTCTTGCGCACTTTGGACCCGGCCCGAATCATCTCTCCATCGGGCAAAACGGCTTGAATCTGCTGAACCCAATCTTTGGTCGTGCCGTATTTTACACAGTTAAGACCGCCCGCGCATTCAGCCAGCGTACCGCCGAGAGTCGCCGTTTTGGCGCTGGAAGGATCGGGGGGATAAAACAGCCCGTGCTGCTGCGCCGCCGTTTTCAAATCGCTGAGTCGCACGCCGGTTTGAGCGGTCATCAAACGGTTCTCTTCGTCGATCGAGCCGATGGCGTCCATGCGTTCCAGCGAAAGCACGATCCCGCCTTGCGTCGCGAGCGAGCCGCCGGTCAGGCCGGTCCCTCCTCCACGGGGGTAAACCGGGATTCGGCGTTCGCAGGCCAGTTTCATCAGTGCGCTGATTTCGGAAGCGCTCTCCGCCCAGACGACTGCTTCGGGAGGGTAGTGCCTTCCGATGGCGTCGTAGGCGTAGGTTTGCAGATCGACCTCGTCGTCCGAAACGCGTTCGGTGGAAAAGATATCCCGAAGCCGATTGATCGTGGCCCGGTCGACGGGATTATAGTCATTGGATTGCGCTTGATTCATCACGGATTCCTTCTAACGTCTCTTTTACGAATTACCTTACCCGGTATAGCCGGAACCACACAGGATTTTCAGTGTAGGGGCAGGCCCCTGTGCCTGCCCACGGTCTATCCAATCCGGCAATCGTCACGCGATTTCCAGCCCACTAAAAAGCCAAACCAAAGTGGAATGATAATGGGCGCGAGCGGCAGAAAATAGCGCACTTCGTTGATCTTGGCTACGAAGAAATGAAGCACGATCATAAAAGGAACGAACGGAAAAGCTCGCCGCAGAAACCGGGGCGCTCCACGAAGCCCCATCACGGCCCAAATCCAGAACGGCCCGTAGATCACGGCTACTAACACCGTGCCTGCGGTTTTTAGATTGTAGGCTGGATAAAATGAAAACGGCCTCACCATCGGATTGAAATCACACACCACCCGGAATAGCCATGCGATGAGAACGAAGCCCACTCCGTATCCAATCACCGTCAACCAGAACGAACGGTCCTTCGGATTCCACTGTGAGATGAAATATAAAAAGATCAGAAACGCGGGTGTGTCCAGCCGGTTAAAGAGACTGATGAACAACAGAAGCCCCAGCCATCTCCGCCGGTTCTGATAGATCAACCAGACACCCAGTATGAAAAAGAGCTGCGCCGGGTAGCTGGTGGGGAGGTAGTGGTAATTGAAATAGGTCAGGGGTTGAATCGCCGCCAGCAGGATCATCCCTCCCAGCGCCGCCGTTCCGTGAAACCAGATTCGCATGATGCGTTCGAAGGCGTACAAGGCCAGCCATGTTGTGAGAAACACCGTCAACGCCTGGGCTAGAATGAATGCCCGTTCCTGCGGCATCGCGAACGAGGTCAGCCGGATGGTTCCTTCCGTGAACCAATGCAGCATAAACCGGTACTGATAGGGATTGGGCGCTTCGTTGGCGAGGAACTCCGCGTGTTGGCCGATCTTTTCGCCAAGCGTAGGAAGAATAATTCGCTGGTTGTGAAGGTAGGTCAGCATAAACGCCAGGTAGAAAGCGATCAGAGCGATAACGACACGCCGCTCCAGCCTACTCGTATTTATTCCCTGAGAGATAGTGCCCACGTCTGCCATGCGATTATGCCCAATCAGCGCCCGGTGCGGATAATACGCCAGGTCTTCTTCTCTTTTTGAAACTGAATGTGAATGGTCTGAGTCTCTTGCGCGGCCTTGTCGATCATTTGCTGCAACCGGGGTGAATTGGTTTTTCCTTTGAATTGAAACCGGTATTTTACGATGGCATCGGCCCGGTCATCATCGACTTGCACGTCCACGGAAGTTGTATAAATCGTTCGTTCGCTCGTATCCTGAAACAGGCTTCGAAGCGCCTGAAGGGCCATCGCCCGGTCCGCACCCCCGGCATCTTGATACTGAGCGGAAAGCAGCCCCCCCAACGGCAGGATCGATCCTTTCTCCACGCAGATTCGCCCTTTCTCGATCACTCGGCGTACACGTGTCTCATCGGATATCAGCACGTAGGTCAACAACACCCATACGATAACCGCAAACAGAAACACTGCGCTGACGATCGTAAAAAAAATCTTCATCGAATGATTATTTCTCTCTCTGTGGGAGAGGGAATGAATGTAGGGTGGGTCACGCTTTTTGACCCACCATCCATTACTGTGGTTCCGGTTACGCCGAATTAGTGTATAGCGATCATTTCTCCAACAACGCGATGACGTTCGCGACCGCCCGTTCCTTGCCCGGAGCGCCGGGCAGAGCCAGATCGGAAGGGCGGTTGAGAATCTCTCCTTTTACTACCATCGTCGACGATCCGCCGCCGTCGAGATTCAGCGCATCCGAGGCTTTCCGTGCGACAAAGATTTCCGTCAGTTCTTCCAGCGTCAATCCAGCGCTCCAATCCGGTTGTCGCCCGTCGATGACCGCCAGCAAAATCAAACCGCCCACCGTCTTCGCAATCACGGTTCGGGGAGCGCGCTTTTCTTTGTTGTATCCTTCCAGTTCAGTCAGAACGCGGGATTGGCCTTTTTTGATCAGGATCGGTCCTGCGCCCAGCGCGGCGTGGCATTGGTTCCAGCCCGGCTTGGTCGAATTGAAACGATGCCCTTCGATGTCCTCCAGCCCGATCCAGTCGAACAAGACATCCGTTGGTGTAAATCCCACCGCCCCGCGAATGTGTCCTCCCGAAGTTGGAGGATACAACACCCGGTTGTGCGCGACGGTCAGGCCGAGTGCCCGCGTCGGTTTTTTGGAAAAGAATCCCCCGTTAATCACTGCTAGAGCATCGCTCTGTTCGGCGAACGTCGTCGGTGGTGTCAACACACCGAAACTCCCCAGCACGCCGAAGATATAATCCGTTCCAACCCCGGACACGCTGAGGATATGTGCGCGAACCGGTTCGTTTTGCAAATTGGTATAAAGGATCCGCTCGTAGTCGAGGCCGGAGCCGAAAGAACGGGTCTCCTCGATTTTGACGCTCGTCCACCACGGCTCGGCGCTCGCAAAAACGGGTAAAGCCAACAACCCGATCGAGACGAAGGCCACATAGAAAGCAGAGAGGGCAGAGCAAAATCGCCGGGACTTCATATCAAAGACCTCGATAGCATGAGTTTCATATAATCGTATTCCCGAACGTGATGAGTATTCGAGCATTGTGCTATTGTATCTTAATTTTACAACGAAGACAGATCGAAGTCACGCGAACGTATTCAACCTTGGCTGTCTTCGTTGTATCATACCCTTGAAGCGCTTAAGTCCAACGAATCGGTGCGGCAATAATAACGGTTTCCACGAACGGGAACGATCCCTTAAAAACTAAATTAAAAAGGATAATCGATCATGGCGAATACGGCGCAATCGACCGACGGCGTGAGATTTCATTTACAGTGCATTCAATGTTCGGCCACGTACCCGACTGACCGTTTCACATATACCTGTACGAAGCCTGGCTGCAACGGCCTGCTGCTGGTCGAGCGCGACGAGGATTACATCGCCTCCACGGTCGGCCAGGGCGAAAAAGCACGCGCGGCCATCGACCACATCCGGTGGAGCGAAAAGGCGCGGTATTATCCCTCCGGTTCGGGTGTGTTCGGGTGGAAAGATTTTATCCTGCCCGGCTTTCAGGATGAAGCCTGTATGGCTATGTTCGAGGGATGTACCGACTTATTTGAAATGCCGGGCTGGTTGGTGCGCGAATTGAACGTGGGACCGACGTTCATTAAATTGGAAGGCCAGAATCCCAGCGGCAGTTTCAAGGACCGGGGCATGTCGGTGGCGGTGAGTGAAACGCTGCGGCTGCAAATCGTCTATCCCGATCTGGGGATCACCGGTGTTTGCTGCGCCAGCACCGGCGACACCTCGGCCTCGGCCGCCGCCTACGCCGCTTATGCCCGCGACCGCCTGGATTGTATCATCCTCGTTCCGCATGGAAAAATCTCAGTCGCTCAGCTTACCCAGGCCCTTCAGTTCGGTTCCAAGGTCATCGCCGTCGATCATCCCGACGGATTCGACGGTTGTATGCGTATCATCCAGGAGTTCAACGAATCCCATTCCGAACTCGTGCTGGTCAATTCCAAAAATGCCTTCCGTATCGCGGGTCAGGAAACCATCGGCCTCGAACTCTGCCAGGACCTGGCGTGGAAAGTGCCTGATTGGATATCCATCCCCGTGGGCAACGCCGGTAACCTTACTGCGCTGCTGCTCGGACTGAAACGCGCCCATTATCACGGCCTGATCGACCGCCTTCCGGGGATCATCGTCGGTCAGGCGGAAGCTTGCGACACGCTGGTTCGATGGGATGAAGACAGCCGCAAGCCGGACGCCTACAAGCCGGGTAAACATAAACACAGCGTTGCCTCTGCGGCCAATATCTGCGATCCGGTCTCGTTTCCAAGAGTGGAACGGCTGATCCGTTCGTTCGACGCTCATTTCTATCGTGCTTCGGAGGATCAAATTCAGGATTCGCAGATGGCGGTGACACGTTCCGGGGTGGATATCTGCCCGCAGACCGGGATTTCACTTTCGGCGCTCTTGCAGGCGCGTGAAGACGGCACGGTTAAGGATTCGGACACGTCCGTCGTTATCAGTACGGCCACCGGCTTGAAATTCTCCGAATCCACCGCCGCCTATCACACCCAAACCGACGGAGCCAGGTACGCCAACCCTTTCCGTATTGCCCAGGGCAGCGTCGAATCGGTCGAGTCTGTCATCCAAAACTGGTGAACGATAATTGTCGTATTAGACTCTGTTGCTGCTTGATTTTTTTTTGTCTTATCGATGTTTCCTTTTTTATTAAATTGAGTTGGGCCCAACTCTCTTGAACAGGATTCGATTCAGAACCGGGATTGACTTGATCCGGGTTTTGGAACGTCCTGGTGTCGCGACGTTTCAAATCGGAGCCACTTCAACTCGGCGCTGACTCGGCCTCTGTTCTGCAAACAATGGAATGTCCACTATGCGGAGGCGCAACTCTCCTCCACACGGATCGGTTCCGGGAGTATACCCCAGGGAACTGCTGCCTTGCTTGACATCGAGCACCGTAAACCGATAAGGCTTTCGATCTACCGCAACTCAACGCGGGCCCTCGCTAAGGGAGTTCATACCATTCGAGTGACAAGTCAACTGAAACATTTCTGTTTCAGAGAGGCACATAGGACTCATCGCTCAGTGGTAACTCAACCTTTCTTTTCCAGGCGGAATGAGGTTCGGTTATCGAAATTGTGAAACCATCGAAAACCGTTATCATTCCGCTTTGGCACGACCGGATTCCACCGTTCGCAAAAGAGATTTTAGAAAAATCCCTCTACTAATAGACAATTTAACGCAACTTTTGTGAGTTATTTTTTTGGGAAACGTTGTTGGGCGGTTCGTAACTGTAAACGTTACAGGGGATTAAGGCTTGTGTAATTCAAAAAAAATAACTCGTATTTTTTGCGGTTCGGCTTTTTTGTCTGAAACAGGATGGGCAGGATTAAAGGATGATCAGGAGAAAAGATTAATCTTGATCCACCAGACAGGCTCCGAGCCAGAGGGCGTGGTCGCTGGAGGTATCGCCATTCGGGCCAGGGGAGACCTCGAACGTGAATTGCGTGACGTGACGCGAATAGAGGCTTAAATCGATTTGCCTCACTTGCCACACCCGGTCTTCAGGGCGTTCTTTTGGTTTGAGCGAATCGTCCAGAATCGTCATTCGCTGTTCCCGCGCCGCATCCCAGGCGTGGATACGGAAATCCACCCCGTCGCTCTGCATCGCCGCGGCGGGATTGATCCCGTATTGAATTTTCAGTGCCTTCTTGTAGCCGACTCGAATCGGGGGTAGTTCAACACGGTCGATCCCGAATCCTGGATGCTGATAGGCGGCCTGGATTCGCCGGTCGCCAGAGACAACACCCATCGTTTCCGAATAGGCGTTCGCTTTCGATCCCAACTGGCGGCGGATTTCACCGGCCAGGATGTGAGTCAGGTCATCGGTCCAGAGCGTCTCCGAGATCAGGCGCACGTCTCCCCATTTCAAGGGCATCCGTGTCCAGGAGAACGATAATTCATCCGGCAGTTCGCCGATGGCCAGCCGGAACTCCTGCCAGCGCGCAGGTTTCCCCTGAACCATCACCGGGATGCTTCCCAGAATCCTCCCGCTCCCTGCTTTCACCGTAACCGTCACCTGTTCGTTGGATTTCGTCCCCTGGGCGATCACCCATCCATGCAGCCAGCGGCGGCCCGGTTTGGGGATTCGGCGCAGATTGATCCGCAGCGCCGGTTCGCCGGGTGGAGCGGCGGCGCAGACGTGCGCGTCGTCCGTGTCCTCCAGTAGAAACCGTTTCAGTGGTTTTCCCGCCTTGTCCACCATGAATCCCATCAGGGAGAGATGGGGCGATTGGAGCGATTCCCAGAGTCGAACCGAATACTGCTCGTGCGAAATCGAATACGACTTTTGTAAGATCGACTCCATCGCCCGCATTTCCGATTTCCGATCCGGGCTGAACAGGCTCGGCAGATCGCCCCGGATCGTGACGAATTCCGGCTGGTGTTTCAGCAGAAAACGGTCTTTGCCGGCAACGGTGACCGCACGCGAGAAGAAAGCCGTCTCATAATCTGTGTAATAGGGGATCACATCGACGTTGCTGGAGTAGAGCAAAGGGCCTTCCAGCGCCGTCCGCCTGTCGCGAGGCAAAGCCTGAGTGGCCGACCCGATCGAGCGACCGAACTGAACCGACGGAACCTGGGGATATCGAGCCAATTTCGAGTATGACACCGGCAGGGATAACCCGACGAACGCGGCGAGAAGAATCCACTGGACCGCTGTTCTTAAATGCTCGGCCGCCAATCCAAACGAGAGACAGAGAAACGGAGCGAATAGAAACAGGCTCCAATAATGCGTGGGGTTGTAGGTCGCGTGTGAGAACGTCAGGAAATAGGTGAATACGAACGCGCCGAACACCAGAAACCAGTGATGCAGCCCCGTTCGCCAGCGTTTGGAGAACGGACACATCGCCAGCGCCGCCAGTGTGGTTCCAATCAAAACGGGGCTTCCATTCAGCCACAGCCGCTTCAGCAGTGTCCACCACCATACCCATGAAGCGAACAACGGAAGGCGCAATCCTTCCGCCCGATCCAGTCCACTATGCACTTTGGCGTGATGGACGAGCGCCTCCAGCAATCCAGAGGCGTAGACGATCGACGCATACAGAAGGCAGACGAAAACCGACAGCAGCCAAAACCGCGTCACTCGAGTGCGATAGGCCGGTTCCCGGTCCATGCGAAACCGGCAAAGCGCGAAGAGTACCGTCGTGAATATCGTATACGGCCAGTCGATCAGTGTGCCGTAGATCACAAGCAGAGTCAGCGCCAGCCGCCTGCCCCGCCCGAAAGACAATTGGGATGATTCAACCAATACCGCCGTCCAGATCACACAGGCCAACACGGTCGGCTCGAAATTGACGACGTGCCCTGAATAGAAAGAAAGCGGGGCTAAAGCGAACGCAGTCAACACGGTCAACTGCACCATCGCGGACAACCGCTTTCGGATTAAACAACCCATCCCGATAAAGGCCAGCGCGAACGATATCAGGGGAAGCAGTCGCGCCGTCTGTTCGGAAATCCCGAATATCCAGTAAAGCAAGGCCAGCGTCAGTTGCAATCCCGGTGGGTGGGTCAAGTGATACGTCGGTTGCGCCCCCAGATTGTTCAGGGATGAGAGCGCCTTGGTGACCGAAAGGCCTGGATCGAGATGCCGCTTGGCGATTAATTCCTGGAAACCGGTTTCGTGGGGAAAGTAATAGCGGGCGTCCAGTCGCCACACGTGCAGCCCCATCACAACGATAAACACCAGCGCCGCCGCCCAGCCGAACCACCCCGGCTCTTCGGCACACCGATCGTCTTCACATATAAAGTATTTCAACCAAGTTTTCACGGCACTTTTTCAACCAATTCGATAATGGGTAAACAATGCTTATCACCTAACTCAATTACAAAATTCATTGCTTCAAGTATCAAGGAGAGTGAAAATCCTGAATCGGTGATATTTCCCTAGATGTATTCTTAGCCTAAGCACAATAAATATCACAAAATCAATGAAATAGCAAGCATTATTTATGGAAATCGAATATGCGTAATCATCGAAAGGCCATAGGACGAACTGAACGAATCGATACTATCCTCACCGTCTTCTATTAAGTATTACGCGTAATGATCCGATATTTCAAGGAGATAGAACGAAACGGGGATCGAGAAAAATCGATTTGAATCGCCGTTATTTTGCTGTTTCGTCTAAACGATTTGGTAGAGTACGAAACCGCCCGATCGAGTAAATTGTAAAGAGAGTCGAAATGTTATTGCTTTAAGACCCATTTCGTATTATCATTAGTGTAATATGTCTGTTGTTGGATCGATACGATTGATAGCGGGGCCGATGCCCGGCTAGAGGGATTTTCAAAAGTATCGTCGGATTGAATGCGTTACGACTTGAAAAAACCCGTGCTTTTTCGGGATTTTTCAAACGCCATTACGAACGTATTTTTGATAATAAGTCTGGTTGTTTATTCTATTCGCAGACACTCTTGAGGTGCAGCGGACGACGTTCACAGAGGCTTAAGCAAATCCAATGAAATGGTCTATTTCCGTCTTTCCCGTCCTTCCGTTTGTATTCGCGGCGCTGCTGTTTCCAGCACACAGCGCTTTCTCCCAAGATCCGCCTGTCGATCCAGGCGATGCCGAATCACCGATCGAAACCATCGCAGGCACGGCAGTCAAAGGCTATACCGGCGACGATGGCCCAGCGGCCGAAGCGCGTCTCAACAATCCTTACGATGTGGAAGTCCTCCCGGATGGCGACGTATTAATCGCCGATCTCTCCAACAATCGAATTCGGTATGTCGATATGGAAATGGGAATCATTACGACGTTTGCCGGAAATGGGATTGACGATACCAGCGGCAATCATGGATTGGCAACCGATGCCGCCATCTCCAAACCTCGAAGCATTACATCGGACGAAGAAGGCAACCTGTATATTGCCACTTGGCATCAGGTTCGCGTCGTTCGCCCGGACGGAACCATCGACCGGTTTGCCGGATCGGAAGCCGGAAATTCCGGTGACGGCGTTCCGGCGTTGGAAGCCAAATTCCGAAACATTTTCGGACTCACGCTCGACATCGACGGTGGATTGCTCATTGTGGATTTCGACAATAATAAAATTTTCAAAGTCCTGCCCAACCACATCGTCATCACGATTGCGGGAACCGGCTCGAAAGGGCATAGCGGAGACGGAGGCCCCGCCATCGGGGCCGAGTTGGACAGTCCGTCCGATGTGGCAGTCGACCCCTTCGGGATTATCTACGTCGCCGAACAGCAGGGAAATTCGATCCGCCGCATCACTCCCGATGGAACGATCAATACGATCTTCGATTCCACCCGCGATCCTTCTTTTCAGGAACCGACCGGCTTGGCGATCTTTGAGGATTTGTTTCTCTACATCTCAAGCAAAGACGATACGATCCGCCGCCTGAATCTCTTCGAAAACCAGTCTGAAATCGTGGCGGGCACGGGGATTCCCGGATTCAGTGGAGACGAAGGGCCTGCTATCGACGCCTCGTTCACCAATCCAGCAGGGATGGATGTGGATGTGGATGGCTGGCTGACTATCGCCGATTCCAACAATCACACCGTACGTCGCATTCAATTCCCTTATCACGGTATTGAGCCAACCCCCACACCGACCTTCACTCCCACTCCGACACAGACACCGACACTCGGCCCGACCAGCACACCGACCCGAACGCCGAAACCCAGGCTCCAGACACCGACACCGACGATGGTTCCCACCAATACTCCCACGGCAACTCCGACCCCGCTGCCGTCGGGACAATTGGCCCCGATCATCCCCCACGGCTTCTCCCTCGGTCCCAATTACGAGTTCTTCACGGGGCATACTCAAGTCATGGTTCCTTTCGATCCTGATTCGGGCAAAGTGAAAATTCTGCTCTCCTCCCAACCGGATGGAAATGGCCAATTACAAACAAGCGATACGATTCTGCTCGAAATCATTCACCCGGCCGGTACGATCCAGAACGCGACGATCGCCTTCAGCGAATCGGATACCAAAAAGAACCCGTACGATCTGACCTCCCTATTCGAAGAGGGGCTGAACGATGTCAACGTGCGTCTCATCGATGTGAAAAGTCTTGGATTCAAGAGTTCAGAATTATACGTTGTCGTCTTTAGCGCACCGGAACTGAGGGATATCCCCGATATCCGGGCGTTGACCGGCGAAGCACTGCCCAACGTGCTCAATTTGGAAGATTACATTTACGACCGCGACACTCCCATCGCGGATATCGTCTGGACCATCGAGTCGGATCAAAACGGCCCGCGCATTCTTCGTGATACGGATAACTTTCTATCGGTCGAGGCCAGCAATATCCCTAAAGGCGTCACCTTCACCGTCACGGCATCGGACCAAATCTTCGACGCTTCGGAATCCGTGTACTTGAAAGTCTCCAGTTTCCGGATGACTGATTTCTTATTGCCCGACGCCACGCTGCTAGAGGATTACGCGTATCTATTCCCCTACTCGCTTTTCTGGAGTATCGATCCGATCGACGTCAACATTGCCGACGTTCCCTTTGAGACCTCGTTTACCCCAAATATGGGAATCAAAGCGGCCAACGTCGCACACGGCGAGGTCTATCTCTTCCCCGAATTTCCCGGCGGTAAAGTCACCCAGCCCGTTCCCATCGCGATCACCGGCAAGCGGTTGAGCGATCCCGAAGACCAGGACGGCGTCGTTATCTATGCTTCGTCGGTCATTCCCCCAAGCGGCGGTAATGCCGTATTGGATTACAACTTCTGGGCCGATACCATCGAAGACACGAACTGGGGCGTCACCCATCACTTTGATACAACACCCGGTGATACGACTCTGGGTATTATTCCCTCGGAATCCAATACGTTTAAAACAGACGGCTATGGAGTCTATATCGAAGTCGATCCGGGAGAGAGCGTGGCGCTGGTGAGCGATCCGATCGTAATACCACCCGGACCGATTACGTTTTCGGGGTGGGTTGGGGTCGATATGCTTGACGACGATAACGACGATGTTCCGCAGATCACCCTCCAATTACACGAAGACAACGATTCTAACTTCTCGTATTCAACGATCAAGCAAAAAGCGATCGTCGGCCAAGGCCAATACCAGCCTATCGGGACGACTTATAACGTCATCGGTACCGACGTACGAGCCATCTTCTCCGTGGTTGGAACTCACTTATCGGGACGCGCATTGATCTATCTCGATAACGTGCGTATCTTCCCTTCCGCCTGGGAGATCGACCGTGCTTTAGGCGTCACTCGTTTGCCTGTCGATTTCGATGGAACCTTCGAAACCGTCATCAGTGGATTGGGGCATCTCTTTGAAATTGCGATTCAACATTCATTCGGCAGCAGCGCCTATATCACGAATCAAACCAACCGCACCGTCTATCCCAGCGGTTTCAACCAGGCTCTGGTCATGCAGGTGGATGAATCGGATTCGATTATGTACATCTCGGTCGGTCCCAATCCGATCGACGAATCCCTCTATGGACGTATCC
>CAZSIZ010000007.1:0-45659 GCA_964606645.1 uncultured bacterium | reverse complement strand
TCGTTTCGATCACCTCGGCTTCACGATTCCTGCGGCGTAGCCGCTTCGTCCAACGTACATTCTCAAGAAAAAACGACGCGGTGATACCCTCTCTTGGAGCACCGCGCTTCATCCAATAGGGTTTTCATGTCGGCTCGCGACACAAAAACCCCTATCTATTTGTTGAGGGTCAGGAGTAATCCATTCTGGGAAATCCACACTTTATCCACAGGAGAAAATTATGGTTAATTGAGAGTAAGCTTCTGATTTATAATTAGTTATATTTTTTATCCGGTATTCCCCTAACATGGTAAAAAAACGCCCACCCTTTCGTTATGTGCTTCTGAGTGTTAGGGTTATGTTAATATAAGACGATGGTGAATTAAGGAATGAATGCGAAACCTTCGGCTCCTATAGGAATATTCGATTCGGGAATTGGCGGGTTGACTGTCGTTCAAGCATTGCGAAAAAGGATACCGAACGAATTGCTCTGCTATTTCGGAGACACGGCCCGAGTTCCTTACGGCACGAAATCCGCTGAGACAGTTCAGCGTTACAGCCTTGAAATCGCCCATTTTCTGAAAAGTCATAACGTGAAAATGATCGTGGTTGCCTGCAACACGGCTTCGTCAGTCGCGTTGGATGCGCTCTGCGATGTATTCTCTCAGCCGGTCGCCGGGGTGGTCGATCCGGGAGTGAAAGCGGCGATTGGAGCCACCCGTAACGGCCGGATCGGGGTCATCGGTACGAAAAGCACGATCCGCAGTGAAGCCTATCAAAAACGGTTAAAGGAAATTGACGGGGCGCTGCACGTCGTCTCCCAGGCCTGTCCACTTTTCGTACCGTTGGCCGAAGAAGGATGGGAGAACGATCCGGTGACGCTTGACGTGGCCCGGCGGTATCTGACGCCGTTAGTGGATGAAGGATTGGACACGGTTATTTTGGGGTGTACGCACTATCCTTTGATCGAAAACGTCATCCAACGGGTGATGGGAGATTCGGTGAGATTGGTCAGTTCGGCGGAAGAGGTGAGCAAGGAAGTAGCGGCGATTCTGAACCGAATGGATCTGTTATCTCCAGAAAAGACTCATCGGGACCTATTCTATGCGTCGGATGATATTGCCGGATTCCGGTCGCTGTATCATAGGATTTTCAACGATACTCAGGCGTCGTTTGTCGAAGCCCCGTCCGGTTTTTTCAACATCGTTCAGGAAGCGCATCGCTATCGCGGAAAAATCTTCGCCGATCCCGTTCAATGGTTCGATCCAATCGGTTGAAACAAAACGAGCGGCGTCGAACTTCGACGCCGCTCAGTTGTCAGGCGAACGTTGTTTTCAGATAGGATGAGTCAGTCTTCTTCGGTGTCTGTTCCCAGTTCGGCGATCACCCGCTCGTATTCTGCCAGGACAATCTCTTCCATGCGCGCCCGCATCTCGTTATTGAGGGGATGGGCGATGTCGGCGTAAGTGCCGTCCGCTTTTTTCCGGCTGGGCATCGCGATAAATAATCCGGTGTTTCCGTTGATGACTTTCATATCGCGAATGACGAAGCACTCGTCAAGAATAATCGTGACGAAGGCTTTCAACTTGTCATCAGGCTTACGAACTGGATAGACTTTAACTTCAGTAATGTTCATGGGATCAGGCCTTTTGCCGCTCTCGCCACTCATCCATATACTGACGGTGAATTCGTGTTCCTATCCTTATTTCGTGTATCAACCTGTATCGTTGGGACGATACGGCCTTACGGCTGTTTCGCTCAACCAAGCGAATGAATGAACTTCAAGAATAAAGTGTGATCGAATGATACTCAAAGGTAACACACTTCTTTAAATCGCAAATCGCACTAGCTCTTTCGCTTCTTATGGCGATTTTGTCTTCTTTTCTTTTTCCGTTTGTGTGTCGCGATTTTTGCTCTTTTGCGTTTTTTCCCACAAGGCATTGATTGACCTCTTCACCTGGTATCAGGTACTGTTTCTTTATAATAATATCTTCTATGATAAACGATCAGAATTTACTAATGTAATTCAATCTATAAATTCTTGCTGTCCGTTTGTCAAGAGTTCTTCCCTATTATATGACATAACTTTCCCGTTTGAAACCGCCACGGTTCGCTCGTTTGGCTGAAGCGGGACTGGTGATCGGGGAACCGAACAATAATGCCCGGGGCGGGATTTGAACCCGCACGGCATAAGCCATACGCCCCTCAAACGTACGTGTCTACCAAGTTCCACCACCCGGGCGACGATTGAACGAAGATGAATTATAGGCGAGGCTTCCATTCTGTCAACGAGTTGGAACGCTTTCGGAATAAGTCAAATTGGAAATAATGACAAAATAACGGCAATCGGTGTTTGAGGGGTTGAACCTTGAAAGCAATTTTAGTAGGATTCCCGCTTCCCGGTATTGGTGATGTGATGGCGGTTCCAGGTGTTGAGCCAGTTACCGCAAGTCTCGTTTTTTATTGAAATTATAGATTGTGAGCACATTTCCGGGGAGGAGTAATTCACACTTTATCCACAACACTGGTGAGAAGCGCTCTCAAAAACTGGAAATATTATAGATAAATATCACTCTTCGCTTACGATCGGCCAAATTTAATGAACCTGCGTTGTCGAGAATGAGGTAAATCATTCAAAAGACAGGACTTATGGATTCTAGGCGTATTTGGTTTCATAAATGACCGGTGCTTGGTATGATTTATTCATAGGGATTGGAATATTCATTCGATAATATTATTGAAGAAAACATCTTCATAGATGAATAGTTATCAACAGGAAAAGAAAATGAATGTATCAATTATTATGGGAAGCGATTCAGATCGTGACAAAATGCAAGCCGCTGCGGATGCTTTGACGCAATTCAATGTCTCCTGTGAAATCAAGGTTTTATCCGCCCACCGGTCGCCGGAACTGATCCGGAACTATATCGACGACGCGGTGTCGCGTGGGATCAAGATATTCATCTGCGGGGCGGGGATGGCGGCGCATTTGGCGGGCTGTGTGGCGGGATTGACTCCGTTGCCGGTGATTGGCATCCCTCTTTCCGGCTCGGCCTTGGGCGGGAAGGATGCGCTTTTCTCCACCGTGCAGATGCCCAAAGGGGTTCCCGTAGCGACGGTCGCGATCGACGGGGCGTTCAATGGCGGATTGCTTGCGGTTCAGATGTTGTCTATCTCCGATGAATCGCTGGCGGAACGGTTGAAAGATTATCGGCGAGCGATGGCTGATAAAATAGCAGAACTGAACCGGGAATAAGATGACGGACGAGAAGATATTCGTCTTATGTATTCATAACGATGATTATCCGGTTTCGCTTGAATCCCGAAAAATATATCAGGCCATTCCCGATGAGCGGGCGGCTTCCCTGGGATAGATTCGGATTATCGACGAGTCCGGGGAGGATTACCTGTATCCTGACAATTACTTTGTCTCAATAGAAGTTCCTCTGGCGGGGATGGTGGCGTTTTAAATCGTGGGATTTCCATTTTTTTTGTTGATTTCGGTCAAATAACGATTTTTGATAGGCTAAGCAAGCGAAAAAACAATATCCTATAGTGATTTCCTAAAGACTGTGGAAATAATGCCGAGGTTAATTGGGGATGACATCGCGTCTATTGGGAATAATGGGATGAAAATCAATTGATTGCTTTGATTAAGGGAATGATAAACCCCACAAACATTCTTTTGAATAGCCATAACGATGAGTTTCCGTTTTGACTGTATCCCGGAAAATCACTTCGTTCCTATCGCAATTCTCCCGTCGGCAGTAGAAGCGCTTTCTCCATTGGAAGCCTGATGTTTACTGTCAGTAGAATTTCCAATTATTCGCTTTAAAAAAAACAAAAGAACTATTGATCGGTTTTTTTTTCGTGCTATAGTTCTTTTTTGGCTAGTACAGCCAACTTTTATTTTATTACTCTTTCCAGAGTTGCGGACGATGATGAGAAGCGACGTTCCTGTCCAGAGCGTCGTTTCTCCATTTTAAAGCCCGGTTATTCGTTGCGTAAATGGATACAGGCGACCGCCCAATGAGACTGTTGTAAATCGGCTTCATCCAATTCGCGGGTGAAGCGTAAATGAAGCGGGGCGGCGAAAACACTGGGATGAATCCTGCCGTTTCGACCAATCCAATTGCGGCCCAGCCCGAACCAACCCCATTCCGACGTTTCACCGAAATAGGCCAATCGGATGAGTTTCATCCCGCTGGGGATGATCAGCCGTTCGCGCAGAGAGCGCGGATCGTAAACACGCAGGAACCCGCTGGCTCCGTTTTGCGATTTCGCTTCCCCATAGATATGTCCGATGGTGTGAGCCGTCCACTGTTCGCTGGGCTGGGATTCGGCGGGAACGGTGACGATCAGGTCGCCGCCGGGTTTCAAGTACCGGGAGAGGCTGCGAATCGTTTGGATATCACCGTCGCCGGGCACGTGTTCGATCGTGGAAATGAGTGAGATCGCGTCGAAGGATTCATCCCGGAAGGGTAGCGAGAGGAAATTGGCGGTGGCGGTTGAAAGGCGGGGAGCCGGGAGCCGCTGAGCCAGCCGGTTCTGGACGCTCAGCGCGTGGCGGTCCAGTTCCGCCGAGACAACGGTGTGATTGCGCCGAACCAGGAATGTAGGCAAGCCGGACCGTCCACTGCCCAGATCCAGAATTGTTCGTTTCTGGGAAACGAGGCACTCGACGGTGAATCGCATTTCCGCGATTTTGTAGTACTCGAAATCATTGACTTCGGCCAGGCGCTGGATCGTCCAGTGATGGCGTACCCATTGCGACACGATAGGCGGTTCTTTTCGGAGGCGTTCCTGTAAACGCGCCAGCCAGACGCCGGTTCGGCTCAGGAACGCTCGTTGCGTGTTTAGAACTTTCGTGAGGAGGCGGGATTGTCCCGCGACCCGGTGGATCAGTGACCGAAGACCGAAATAGAGGCATTGTGCTGTCCGTGCGTGAACTTTGAGGCTGAAGGGGTTGAGTAGAAGAAATTTGAAATAGAACGGCAGCGCGGCGCGGTAGTCTCCTTGCTGTGAGAGCAGCCACGCCAGGTGGGCGTTGGCTTCGCGGTGAAACGGCGCGTGTTTGACCGTCTCGCGCAACGACTCGGCGGCTTGCTGGATATCGCCTTTGGCCGCTTCGGCGCGCGCGCGTTGGAAGCAAATTTCGGCGGATGATCGGCGTTCGTGGTCGATGCTCATAGTCTGGTAAGCCGTTTTACGGTCTTTTCATTAACGATGCCAGGATCGAGTGGAGTTTTTTCGAATTGACTTTAACGTTGTGATGCGTTTGCGCGAAGACTCTGGCATGGGTGGCGAGGTGTTTCCAGGCTGGCCGGTCGTCAAGAAGTTTTTGAACGAGCGGGGCCAGCGCCTCTTCATTGCCGTCGGCGCAGCGTCCGAAATCGTGTTCGGTCAGTAAATCATCGGGATTGACGCACAGCGACACGATCGGGGTTCCCCACTTGCAGGCTTGAACGAATGTGTTGGGAAAGCCTTCCCGCTCGGATGTGTTGACGAAGATGGAATGGCGGGCAAAGAGTCGTTCGGTCTCCTCGAAAGAGACACCGGGCCGAAAATCGACGTTGGCGAGACGTTCGGCCCTGGCAGTGATCGTCGAGAACATATCGGAGGAATTGGCGCTGGGGCAGACCATCGTGAATGGAACGTCCGGCAGATGTTCGGCCAGGCGGAGAAAGGTGTCCGGCTGTTTCCACGGCTCGCATCGTCCTACCCATAGCACCCCGTTCTTCTCTTCGGGAACATCTGGAGGGATGACGTGCGACGAACGCAGGATCGTGCTGTCCCGGCCGTAATTGGCTTGAAGCCGATCGTGCTGGTATTGGCTTTGTGTGATGATGGCGGCGGAGCGGTTCAGGCCGTGCATGTACGATTTGCCATAGACGAAGCCGCGTTTTTTTTCATGGGTGCGGTCCACGTCCCAATCGTGGGAGGTCATAAAGAGGAACGGTTTCTTATTATGGCTGGCGGCCCGTCCAGTGATCCCGGTTTCGATCCCACCGCCCCGCTGGATGAAGATATCCGTCTCCAGCGAGTGAAGCGTTCGCAACAGGTCCATGCTGCCCAAAGCCGAGCGGGTCCAACGGGAATTCCGATGGGGCAGTTTGTGTACGCGTATTCCATCGGATTCAAACACGCGGAAAGGACCTTGTCCCCGTGTGACGAACTGAATGGTCACATCCGGATGCTTTACCAGTTCTCTGGAAAGCAGCACCAGCTGCAATTCGGCCCCGCCGAACGGTTGTGGTTCGTCCGGATCGAACAGTTTCTGCGCCCAAAGCGAAACAACGGTTATTTTCACCCTTTTGGAACTCCCTCTTTCTGCACGGTATTCTTGAGACTATAATTTCCCTCTTAATCATTCAAGCGCTACCGCTATGGTGGGTTTACATTGCTGAATCGGGATGACCAGGATAGTCGCATTTAAATTATCCTGAATATCCTTTTATCCAGGGTATCCTGATTCTGACATTGATAAGAGTTTTCGTTCGATCGTTCACTTATTGTATTATTTCCCTCACCCTAACCCTCTCCCAGAGGGAGAGGGGACTCCAGGGGGAGAGTGAAAAGAAATGAGACATTCAGTATGACACTTATGGTTACCGGCTGTGCCGGATTTATTGGAAGCCGACTGTGCGAGACATTACTCGGTGAAGGCAATTCCGTTGTCGGCGTGGATTCTTTTACTCCTTATTACGATCCGGCGATCAAGCGCGGAAATTTAAATCCGTTCAAAACCGATCCCCGTTTTCAACTGGTTGAAAAGAACCTGGAGACGGCGGACCTGCGTCCGTATTTAGACGGAGTGGAGTGTATCTTTCACACGGCAGGTCAACCGGGAGTGCGCGGCAGCTGGGGAGAGCAGTTCGATCTCTATACGCGGAACAATATCCTCGCGACCCAACGCTTGCTGGAAGCGGTCAAGGGGGTGGGGAAGGGAATTAAGATCGTCTTCTCCTCCTCATCGTCCATCTATGGCAATACGGACCAGCTCCCAACGTCGGAAACCGCTTTGCCGTGTCCCTATTCGCCTTATGGCACGACGAAACTGGCCGCCGAACATCTGTGTATGCTCTATCATGCGAATTATGGAGTCCCGGCAGTGGCGCTGCGTTATTTTACCGTGTACGGTCCAGGGCAGCGGCCGGATATGGCGTTCCATCTCTTTATCAAAGCGCTTCTTGAAAACGCGCCCATCACGATCCTGGGCGACGGTTCCCAGACGCGCGATTTTACCTATGTGGACGATATCGTCCAGGCGAACCTCGCCGCCGCGTGGAAATCCGTCGAGGGGGAAATTTTCAACATCGGGGGAGGCAGCCGGGTTGATCTACGCGACGTGCTCTCTTTGCTGGAGCAGGTCACCGGCCTGACCCCGAATCTCGAATATCAGCCTACGATGAAAGGCGACGTTCGAGACACATCCGCCGACACCGCGAAAGCACGCGGCCAGTTGGAATATGTTCCCAAAATCACACTGGAAGAAGGGCTTCGGCGGCAATTCGCGTGGGAGAAAGCGCTGTACGCCTAAATCGAAGAGAACTGCATGGCCGGGAAGACGTTTTACCTCATTGCCAATCCCAACGCGGGAGGCGGGCGCTTGAAGCAAGTGGCCGATGAGGTGGTGGATTGGTTCCAGGAGAACGGCTGCCAGATCGAGTGCCGGTTTTCCGAGAGACCGCGTCACATCCTTGAACTGGCCGAAACCGCCGTGCGGTCCGGAGAGAAAACGATTTTGGCGCTGGGGGGCGACGGAACCGCTTTCGAGGCCGTCAACGGGATCGCGCGCGCTGGATTCGAAGGCGTTCGGTTGGGCATCTTACCGGCGGGAACCGGCAACGATTTCATGCGCCATTTCGAGATTACATCCTGGAAGCAGGCCGCCGAGTGGGCGCTGCTCGGAAAATCGCAGGCCATCGATGTCGCCCGTCTGACCACTCCAAACGAAAAAAATCCGATCTACTTTCTCAACATCGCCGGGTTCGGTCTGATTGCCGAAATATGCCGCTTACGTCATTCGCGCTTTCATTTTATGGGAAAATTCGCGTATCAGGCGGCGTTTTTCAATGTGCTGTTTTCAATGGAATCGTACCCCGTGCGTTTTCGCATCGATGGGGGCGTCGAGCAGATTCAGCCGACTCCGATGTTCGCTGTTTGTAATACCTGCTATACGGGGCATAACTTGAAACTCTCCCCCCGGTCCGTGGCGAACGATGGGTGGTTCGAATATTTTTATACCGACGGACTTTCCGGCTGGGAAACGTTGAAACTTTTTCTCTCACTGCCCAGCGGGAAACACCTGGATCACCCCAAGATTCATTGGGGGACCGCTTCGGCGATCGACATCGATTTGCAAGGCATCGATTGCGCAATGCTGGACGGCGAGGTCATCGATAACGCCCCCACGCGAATCGAAATCCTCCCCTCCGCCCTGAACCTCTTTATGTAACGCAGAGGTTGAGGTGAGGGTGGCAATGCAAAAGCCTATCGATTACTCGAAGACTCTTTTAATTTCTAAACCAAAAAACCATAAACCCTAGACCCTGCCGTTAATAATTGGGTGCGTTAAAACGCGTATCCCCACCAGTTCTGGCGATATCCCCCGCGCTCACCAAGCCATTGGAAAGGTGATAAATGCAAAAAGTATCCTTATACCAGATTCCACGTGCCCAGGGTTCCGTCATCAATCCATTGTTCGTCACCATGTCCGGCCCCATGCTGTTCAGAACCCAGGCCTTGAAATCGATCTTTTCGTTGAAATTCTCGTAATTACGGTAGTTGTATGAATGGCGCTCGACTTCATCATCGTATCCACCGGCGGAGACAATCTTGAGGAATGGATCCCTCATATCCACACTGCTGATATAAGAAACGGGCGTGGTTAAAGGGATCAGGTGGAAGGAGACAGGATTGTACCGTGCGGGCGTTTCCCAGCCTTGAAAGACTGGGTAATGATTGCAATCGATGAAATACGATTCGAGCGCCGTTCTCAGCGCTTTCATGTCCGATTCGACTCGCGCGATCTTGGCGCGCAGCTGTGCGTTAAGAAAGTTGGGAACCGCAATCGCCGCTAAAATCCCAATGATCGCAACGACAATAAGTAATTCAATCAACGTAAACGCGCTTTGATTTTTTAAAACGGATAATAACATTGTATCAATGTTCCTTTAACCTGAAAGCAGTAATTGGAGGGTGGACAAGCTAAACGAAACCGTAAAAAGTTGAAAACACTTTCAGTGATAATAATATTATAATATAAAGATTTACTTATGTGCAGAGGTGTCTTGCAGTTTCAGGCATCCCTCAATACGTCTTCGATTTATTCTTCCAGTTATTCCTGCCGTTGCGTCCATTGCGGGAACGTCCGTTACCGCTGGGACCGAATCCGTTGGTGCTTTTGAAATGGATCGAGGCCTCCTTGAGGAGTGTTTCCACGGACGCTTTCAAGTTGCGGCTGGGTTGGACCTTGATATTGGTGAGTTTGTAATCGACCAAGCCCAGTCCGGGCCATTGCAGGTGCAGGAAAATTTCGCTTTCACCGGATGATGTCAGCAGGTGGGTCTTCAAGCGGTAGATGCCCTCTTCATCCAGCGAGGACGCGGGGAAGGTGACGTGCATCTCCTTGACGTACTGCCGCCAGCCTTCGTCGAGGGTAAGAATCCGTTCGGCACGGATCGAAATCTGGTCGCCGCGTTCGCTGGCCATGCCTTCGACGATGAGGATGGTGTCTTCAACCAGAACGGCTTCGCGTTCTTCCAGAGTATTGGGCATGATCGCTACTTCCACCGACCCGCTCATATCCCCCAGTTTCATGATGGCCATACGGTCGCCGTTCTTGGTTTTTCTTTTCTTGATTTCTTCCGCGATCCCGACCAACCGCACCATTTTTTGGTCTTTCATTTCGATGAGTTGGGCCGCCTGATCCGTCGCGAAGAGGGCGAGTTCGGTTTCGTATTCCGCCAGCGGATGACCGGAGAGGAAAATTCCCAAATATTTCTTCTCGTCCTGAAGGATTTCCTTTTTATCCAGTTCGGGCAGGGCTTCCATTACGTCTTCGTCGGACGCATCGCTCTCTTCGATATCGCCGAAGAGCGAATCCTGCCCGACGGCTTTGTCGTGTCGCATCCCTTGTGCCCGCTCCAGCGCTGATGGAAGCGCTTCCAGAAGCGTGGCGTGTGTGTGACCGGAAAAGTCGAACGCCCCCGCGCGGATCAAGCCTTCCATCGTCGAGCGGTTAAGAATTTTGGGATCGGATCGTTCGCAGAAATCGAATAGCGATTTGTAAGGCCCATTCTCATCCCGGTCGCGGATAATCAGTCGTACCACCATCGAGCCGACGCTTTTGATCGCGGCCAGGCCGAAACGGATACCCTCATCCGTGACAGTGAATACTTCGTTGGACTGGTTTATATCGGGCGGCAGCACTTCGATCCCGTAATCCTGGCAGTCCTGAACGTATTTGACCACTTTGTTCGTATCGTTCATATCCGTGGTCAGCAGCGAGGCGAGGAAGGCGTTGGGATAATGGGCTTTTAAGTAGGCGGTTCGATACGTGATAACGGCGTAGGCGGCGCTGTGGGATTTGTTGAATCCGTATCCGGCGAACTGGAAGATCAGGCTCCAGAGGCGCTTGGCGATGGCGATATCCACATCGTTTTTCTTCGCCCCTTCGTAGAACTCGGATTCCATTTTGTTGAGCAGGTCTTCCTGCTTTTTCCCCATCGCCCGGCGCATGATGTCCGCCTGGCCCAGCGTGAAACCGCCGATGACGTTGGCGATCTTCATCACCTGTTCCTGATAGAGAATGATTCCGTAAGTCTCATTCAGGATCGGTTCGAGCGAGGGGTGGTCGTAAACGATTTTCGCTTCGCCTTTTTTTCGGTGGATAAAATCGTCCACCATCCCGCTTCCGAGTGGGCCGGGCCGGTAGAGCGCCAGCAGCGCGATGATGTCGCTGAAGACCTCGGGTTGGAGGTTTTTCAGAATTTCCTTCATCCCCGTGGACTCGAGCTGAAACACGCCGTTGGTTTTAGCGCAGGAAAACAGTTCGAACGTTTTCAAGTCGTCCATCGGGATTTCGGTAATGTCGAAATCGGGATCGTGTCGCCGGCGGATCGTGTCGACCGCCCCGTCGATCACGGAGAGGTTCTTGAGTCCAAGGAAATCCATCTTGAGCAAGCCGATGGACTCCAGCATTTTCATTTCGTATTGGGTGGAGATATCTTCTTCTTTGTTCGCGCCGCGCATCAAAGGGGTAAAAAGGTACAAGTCGTCCGGTGCGATGATGATCCCGGCGGCGTGTGTGGAGGTCTGCCGAACCATGCCCTCCACCGCCAGCGCGTGTCGGAAGAGTTCCTGATGGGTGGCGTCCTGATTGCGGATCGCGCGAAGCTGGGCGACGTCGTTCAGGGCCTGCTGCAGCGTAACACCAAGTCCGTCGGGAATCAGTTTGGAGATGCGGTCTCCCTCGGCGGCGGCCAATCCCATGACGCGGGCGATGTCCCGCACGGCGTTTTTCGCGCCGATGGTCCCGAACGTGGCGATCTGGGCGACGCGATCCTTGCCGTATTTCTCCTGGCAGTAACGCACCACTTCTTCACGGCGTTTGTCGGAGAAGTCGGTGTCGATATCGGGCGGGGAGATTCGTTCCGGGTTCAGAAACCGCTCGAAAAGCAGGCCGTATTGAAGCGGATCGATGTCGGTGATGTACAGAGCGAACGCCACGACCGATCCCGCCGCCGAACCCCGGCCCGGTCCGATGGAAATCCCGGCATTGCGGGCGAATTTCATGTAATCCCAGACGATGAGAAAATAGCCGGTAAAGTCCGAACCGATAATCACGCCCAGTTCCCGCTCGATGCGTTCCTTAATTTCATCAGTGACTTCGCCATAGCGTTCCTTTGCCCCTTCGTAGACCAGTTTGCGAAGGTATTCGGTCGGTTCGGGCGGTTCGTCGGGCGGGATCTCAAATTTCGGCATCTTCAGTTTGGTACTGTCGAACTGAAGTTCCAATTGACACTGTTCGGCCACTTTCAGCGTGTTATCGATCGCGTCATCGAAGCCGGGCAGGCTTTTCCGCATCGCTTCATCGGTCTTGAGGTAGAGCTCCCGCGTCGAGATTTTGAGCCGGCTGGGATCGTTCAGTGTCTTTTTCGTTCCGATGCAGATCAGGCAGTCCTGCGTTTGGGCGTCTTCGGGATTGAGGTAATGCACGTCCGCCGTCGCGATAAGGGGAATCGATAATTCATCCGACATCTGTCGAAGGTTTTCGTTGACGAGCTGCTGTTCGTTCAACCCGTTCCCCTGAACCTCCAGGAAAAAATTCCCTTCACCGTAAATCGAAAGGTATTTTTGGGCCAGTTCTTTCGCTTCGTTTCGATGTCCGTCGAGAATCGCACTGGGAATCTCTCCTTTCAGACAGGCCGACAGCGCGATGATCCCTTCGGAATATTTTTCGAGCGATTCGTGGTCGACGCGCGGCTTGTAATAGAATCCTTCCAGCTGCGCGATCGTGCAGAGCCGCATCAGGTTGCGATAGCCGTCATGATTTTTCGCCAGCAGGATCAGATGGTTATTGGAACGGTCGCTCAAATCGTCGATGTCCGAGTCGGCGCGTGCCCCCTTGCGGTCGAAGCGCGAACCGGAAGTGACGTAGATCTCCACGCCGATGATCGGATGCACTCCCGCTTTTTCGGCTTTCTGATAAAACGCCAGTGCGCCGTGCATGACGCCGTGATCCGTCAGCGCGAGATGGGCCATATTCAATTCTTTGGCGCGGGAGACCAGATCTTTGATCCGGCATGCCCCGTCCAGCAGGCTGTATTCGGAATGGACGTGAAGATGGGCAAAGGGGGAATCAGGCATTGAATGTTCCTCAACCAAAATATTTGAATGCGCAGCAATCAAGTGATAAAAGAATAGATCGAAATCACACGATCCCAAGTGGATGTTTCAATAAACCATTGTCGGCTATCATAAAAAAAATAGAAGGGAGTGTCAAGCAAAGGGTCTTTTCTCAAATTATTGTCTCAATTTGGGAGCAAAACCCTCGCCTTCAGGCGAACTCTTCAGATAGAATAGAAGGATGAGTGAATACAGAAAATCCTCCCATGCCAAATATCGTCTCCATATCCACTTAGTGTGAGTAACGAAGTATAGAAAGCGTATCTTAAAAGGAGAGATAACCAAGTGAACAAGGGCATTCATCCGTGAAATCTGTCGAAAAAACGAGGACTACATTGGACAACAAGACCTCGAAATGGAAGATGACTTTCGGATTACAGAAACTTAAGACGGCTTCCAGCCGTATTTCAAACCCCTCGCCTTCAGGCGAGGGTCGTTTAGTTGTCTGAAAAGGTGATTGTGAAATCGATACGCTTTTGCATTTTCGCCCTCACCCTAAAAACCATCGTGTCCACCTGTCGGCGCGACGCGATGTAGACCCTCTCCCAGAGGGAGAGGTGATTGGATCGCCGACTTTTTTTGTGACCGTTTTGCGATTAATTTTACTGATTAGAGACTAAAAACGAGGGAGAGTGATCGTGAAAATTTTACGACGTCGTTCGATTCAATCCCTGGCCGCGCTCGGTGCGGCTGTTCTCACGGGGAAGCCTTTCGCAATCGCCAGGGATTCGTCTCATGTTTCGGATAGGGAACTGATTGCCGAGGCGGAAAAGCCCGTGCTGAAACGTGAGTATTTTTCCTCACCGGTGAAGATCAAATCCCTCGATCTGCTTCGGAAAAACGGACAATACATCGTGCGTGCTGTCTCATCGGACGGGGCAGAGGGATACGCCGTCTCCAACAACGACCGGATTAAATTCCTCTACCCCATTTTCACGCAGCGGGTGGCCCCCTACTTCATTAATAAAGACGCGCGCGATCTGGACCGGCTGATCGACGGCGTTTTCATCCACAGCAGCAACTACAAATTGCAGGGGATGCCGTTTTGGGTCTGCGTGGCCTCGGCGGAGATTGCCCTGCTCGATCTGCTGGGGAGAATCGCGGGGAAATCCATCGGAAACCTGCTTGGGAAGGTGACGAGAAGAAAGGCACACGTCTACAGGGCCAGCGGCAATCGCGGGAACACACCCGAAGCCGAGGTTGAGGTTCTGCAGCGGCTCGTTCAGGGAACCGGGGCGAAGGCGGTGAAGTTCAAGATCGGGGGCCGGATGAGCAAAGACGCCGATTCGCTTCCCGGACGTTCGGAACGATTGATCCCCCTCGCCCGGAAAGCGCTCGGAGACGATATGACGATCTATGTGGACTCGAACGGGTCGTATGGCGTCGAGAAATCGATCGAAATCGGGCGAATTTGCGAGGCGAATCGGATCGCTTTCCTTGAAGAACCCTGCCCGTTCGATCAACTCTGGGAGACCAAACAGATCGCCGACGCGCTGACGATCCCCATTGCCGGGGGCGAACAGGAGAGTAGTCAGCGCCGCTTCCGGTGGATGATTAAGAACGACGCCGTTCAGATCGTTCAGCCGGATTTGTTCTATTACGGCGGATTCGTGCGTGCCATTCGAGTGGCTCGTATGGCTGCCCTGACGGGTAAATTGTGTGTCCCCCACATGGGCGGAAGCACGCTCGGATACCTTTACGTGATCCACTTCGCGTCCTGCGTGCCGAATGCCGGGGAATATATGGAATACAAAGGGAAGAACGACAAAGTGCCTTACCAGTGCGAGACGTCGAGCCTTGATTGTGAAGACGGATTTATCCACGTTCCGACCGGACCGGGGCTTGGACTGGATATCGATCCCGCTTTCATCGAGGCTTCGGAAAAGGTGATCGGTTGAATGTGTATTGGGGCATTGTTTCCTATTGGGATTTCGATTGATTCGAGTGTATTGCTTTCATTGAAGGATTGATTGAAGACTCGAACCGTATTTCGTCATAGAATGCCATTTATTATTTATAAGGCGCCTAAAGTAACGTCAAGAATTCATTGGCCGGGATGGGCTTGCTGAATAAGTATCCCTGGGCGATGTCGCATCTTTCCGAACGCAAGAAATCAAGATGAGGTTCAGTCTCAACGCCTTCGGCAACGACTTTCAAATCCAGGGAATGAGCCATTGAGATGATCATTTTAGCAATCGCCTGTGAATCGGGATTGTCGGTGAGATCGCGAATAAACGATTGATCGATTTTCAACGTATCGATCGGTAATTGTTTCAAATAGCTTAAAGAAGAATATCCCGTTCCAAAATCATCCAAGGCGAATTTTACTCCGATCGCTTTCAATTCGGACATGATGGAAAGAATGGTGTCCTTCTTTTCCAAGAAAATACTTTCCGTGACCTCGAGCTCTATCTGAGAGGGATCGATATTGGTTTCATCTAAAATATGTTTAATGAGCGGGGCTAATTCCTCATGTTTGAAATGAAGAGGTGAAATATTAATCGCTAAGGTTAAGTCGGGAAAACCTTGGGTCGTCCAATTTCCGATTTGAGTGAAAGTATTCTGTAAAATCCAATCGGTTAGAGGGATAATGAAACCGGTTTCTTCGGCTAACGAGATAAATTTAAAAGGCGGAATCAAACCTTTATCACGGTGATCCCAACGAATGAGCGCTTCCATACCCGTGATTTTTCGAGTCTGAATATCGACTTTCGGCTGATAAAAAACGACAAATTCATTATTGTCCAATCCTCGTTGAAAATCGCTTTCCAAATAAAACCGTTCCAACGATTTGGCATTCATTTCATTGGTATAAAACCGGTAATTGTTTTTCCCTTCTTTTTTCACTTGATACATGGCCACGTCGGCATTTTTAATAAGCGTTTTCGCGTCCGTTCCATCATGGGGAAAAAGGCTGATCCCAATACTGGCGGTGACTGGAATATTGAAATCATCGATTTTAAAAAGATCGGAGTTTCGGTTTAGATTGTCCAGAATCCTCCGGGAAACTGTTACCGCTTCTTGTTCATTCTTGATCGCGGGGAGCAGCACGAGAAATTCATCTCCGCCCATACGGGCCAGCGTGTCTCCATTACGGACGCTTAGGTGGAGTTGTTTGGAAACCTTTTTGAGTAAGTCATCTCCTGCTGGATGCCCAAACGTATCATTGACGGTTTTAAATCGATCCAAGTCGATCAGTAACACGGCCAACATGTTATTGTTTCTACGTGCTTGCGCCAGCGCGATATCGAGACGATCGTTAAACAGCGTTCGATTGGGAATATTCATCAACGAGTCGAAGTAGGCCAGATGCTGAATTTGCTCTTCCGCCTTTTTCCGTTTGGTAATATCCAGCAAAATGCCCAACGAACCGATCAGGTTGTCATTCTCGTCTCGAACTTGAACGGCGGAATTTGAGATCCAGCGTTTTTCCCCCGAACGGGTCGAGATTAAATAGTGTGCTCTCCAACTGCACCCCTTTTCCGTTTTGAATTTTTCAATCGATTCATCCAACGACAATCCCTCCAGTTCGTCGAACAAAATAAACTTATCGATGGACGAGCGCCATAGTCGAGGGGTGAATTCTTCCGGGGAATATCCGGAGATTTCTTTAATTCTTTCACCCATAAACTCGTAAGCATGAGTCGAATAATCGACGTAATAAGGGATTGCTTCCAAAACATCGATCGCCCGGCGATAGAGATTTTCCTGTTTTTCCAGCGCCTTGATCGATTGGATCCGTTCGGTGATATCCATTACCGTTCCGACCATCCGAATAGGCTCTCCATCGTCGTCAACCGTCACCTCGCCGTTTCCACGAATGTATTTTTCTTCTCCGTTCAAACAAATAATACGAAGATCGATTTCAAAGGAACTTTTCTGTTTAAATGCCGTTTCAACCGTCCTCTGAACTTTCTCCCGGTCATCAGGATGAGTCCGATTGAGAAAGTTTTCAAACGAAGCCTTGCATTCATGGGGCGGTACACCAAAAATGCGGCAGATTTCAGCAGACCAAACCACTTCGTCTGTTTGGACATTCCATTCCCAGTTTCCCAAGTGGGCAATCCGCTGCGCTTCGGTAAGTCGTTCCTGACTTTTTTGAAATGCTTCTTCTGCTTTTACCCGGTCCGAGATATCTCTTCCCGTCGATACGAAATTTGTAATATTTCCCTGGAGGTCTTTGATGGGAGAGATGGTTTTTTCCTCATAGTAAAGTTCACCGTTTTTTTTCTTGTTGATCGTAATCCCGGAATGAACGTTGCCTGAAAGGATTGTTTCCCATACTTTTTGATAAACCTCTTCACTATGGATACCTGATTTGAGAATGCGGGGTGTTTTACCTAAGATATCTTGCATTTGATACCCGGTCAGTTTTTCAAAAGCGGGATTCACATACTCGATTTTTCCTTCATTATCCGTTATGATGATGTGTTCACCGCATTGTTCAATAGCCTGGAACATTTTTACTAATTCTGAATTGGATTGCTTATCGTAATTCATAAAAGATTCCATCTCATGCTACTCCTTGATACTTAAATAACACAGCGAGTATGAGTCGTAAATCTTATAAATTAAATAGCTTATTCCAGATTACTTACTTATTATATATATTATATAATGATTAAGAAATTATTACAACCTACCCCCCCCCAATACTTGGAACCCATTTCAATCTTCATAAGTTACTTTCAATCTCCTCAATACCGATCCTAGGATTGATGATCGGCTTATAATCTTCAACTTTTTTAGGGGAATTATATAGTTTGAGGGTGTACCATTTGGATATGGAAGAGTCTTCGCTTTCCAATGGGCGTGTGAATTGCAGGATCTGTCATTCCGGCCCATGCTATACTGATTTGCAATCGTACAATACCGTGACGGGAGCAGGATTTGGGTGGAATCAGGCATTCGATACGTCCACGTTGATTGAAAACTGGCGAACTGCCCACTCCGTGTACGACGACCGGGCGGCTATGCTGGATGAGGTGTTTACTACATTCAACACCAACGATACACGCGGGAATACATCGACGTGTACAAAAACAGCGATTTGACGGAGTTTATTCTATCATTATAAAGTGATATCGAGGCGATTGTGATGAAACGACGGCGGTTTATTCAGACGATCGGGGCGTGTGGATTGGCAGCGGCCAATCCGGCTTTCGGGGCGGACAGAGGCGGTGGGCGGAAAAAGCGGTCTCCGAATATCATCGTCATTATGGCTGACGACCTCGGTTACGGCGATTTATCGTACTACGGCAGTAAAAGAAATCGAACGCCCAACCTGGACGCGCTGGCGGCGGGCGGGGTACGTTTCACGGACTTTCATTCCAGCTGCCCGGTCTGCAGCCCGACCCGCGCGGGCTTGGTCACGGGACGCTATCAGCAGCGCTGCGGCATTCCCGAAGTCTTGACCGTCAAGCGACATCGGGATCAAGGACTCGCGTCCACTGAAACGACGTTTGCCAAGGCGTTCAAATCGGCGGGATACGCCACCGGACTTTTTGGGAAGTGGCATCTTGGTTATCGGCCCCAGTTCAATCCGGTCAAGCACGGTTTCGACGAGTTCCGGGGTTATCTCAGCGGGAATGTCGATTATATCTCACACATCGATCAGGCCGGAGTCTATGACTGGTGGCATAACACCGAATCGGTGGAAGAAGAGGGCTATACGACGCATCTGATTACCCAGCACGCCGTGCAGTTCATCGAAGACCACCAGACAAAACCGTTCTGCCTGTACGTGGCTCACGAAGCACCCCATTACCCCTATCAGGGACCGGACGATCCGGCGGACCGGACGGTCGGTGGGAAATTTTCCACTCACGGCAGCCGGAAAGACATCGTGAACGCCTATCGAACCATGGTTGAAGAGATGGACCTAGGCGTGGGACAGATCGTGAAAAAATTACGCGAACTCCATCTCGAACAAGAGACACTGATCTTCTTCCTTTCCGACAACGGCGCGACAAAAGCGGGTTCCAACGGGGAACTGCGGGGCTATAAAGGCAGCCTGTGGGAAGGGGGACACCGCGTTCCCGCGTTCGCCTGTTGGCCGGGAACCATCGCGCCGGGACGTATCTGCCATTCGCCTGCCATCAGTCTGGATGTCTTTCCAACGATCGCATCCGCGACGGATGTCGGAATTCCGACATCGCTGAAACTGGACGGGGCCGATTTGATGCCCGAACTCCTCGCCGATAAAGGCATTCCAAAGCGGACGCTCTTCTGGGCGTTCAAAACTCAGAAAGCCGTGCGGAAAGGTTCGTGGAAACTCGTGGTGACGATGAAGCAGAACAAGGATTCCATCGAACTGTTCGATTTAAGTAAAGACTTGGGCGAGAAAAACAACCTTGCTGAAAAGCGGCCTCAATTGGTCCGCACTTTATTAGACGAACTTCGCGATTGGGAAAAAGACGTTTCTTGAAAATGGGGATCGATCGGTTGTGAGAAGGAGCCGTGATGGTTAATCGGAGTAAAAAAATCTTTATTCGTCTGTTTGTCGTTGTTCTAATGTTGGCCACGATCGGGAACGCTGGTTATTCTTCAGACCGCGATTACCGGTTCGACGGTTCGATTTCCGAAGAGGTGCTTCGGAATTACCTGTCGCGGGCGATTACGTTCGCCGAACTGCTGAATTCGGAACGGTGCGAGACCTCGCTTGGCGGTAATGTGGATGACAATATTCGGATGCTGAAGCATATCGGCGCGAAATTTATCGGACGGGCTATCTATCGATGGGGTGGAGAATCGGGTTTGGAGGCGCTTCTGAAAAACGGGAAACAAGTCGCCCAAAAGGTCCACCAAGCGGAACCGGATATGGTGATCCAGGCGGCAGCTTTTGAAATCGTGTCTCAGGAAGTCAGCCGAATTCCAATTCCTGGTTGGGTGTTCGATGCATTCGATCTCGATCCGGAAAATCGAAATTTCAAGTACGACGCGATGCTCTATCCCGATGGCCACCGAATCGATTTCTGGCGAAAAGGTGCGTCGGTTCCAGACATGAGCCGATTGGAGACGCGGATGTGGTTTCTCTTTCTCTCGGCCTGTTACATCAACATCGGCGTCGAAGCCATTCACTTCGGGCAAGTGGAGATTATGGACGACCGGGATCCGAATTGGGACCACTGGTTCGATATGATGGAACGGGTGCGGCGTTATGCGGCGATACACGCCCGGCGGCATTTCGTGATCTGCGACGCCCATACGCCCAGCGGTGGAATCGTGCGAGGCGGGCGGCTGCTATTCGACTGTCATTCGTTTCCGCTGCGAATGGAGGAGGTTCCGGATCGGCCCGAACAGGCGTTTCTCAAAGCCGGCCACTACGACAGCATCTACAACCTTAGCAAAGGCGGGAAAACACCCAGCGGCTGGACGTGCGAAAACCTTCCCTACTTGGTCGAATTCGACAATTTCGGCGGAAGTGGCAAGGAAGGCCAGAACACCGGCCACCATTGGATATGGGGATACGATGAAATCGTCTGGTACGCGCGTCAGGACAAAGCGTACCGGGACTTGTGGCTGCATTACGCCTGGAACTGGCTCAAGCGGACCGATCCTGACGGATACCTTCAGATGCCGGGCAGCCGGACGCTCTACAGGCCGGTTGATGGAAAACGGTGGTATTGGGCGAATACCCCAAGTCAGGCAGTCCCCGGCGGTTTCGATCAGGAGAACACAATACGGTCAATCTGGATGACTGACATCGAATGAATTGGTGGTGTAGGCTTCCAGCCCGCACTACAAGTGATAACTGAGAATAATCAGATTAACGGGAGTGCATCCCTGAACTTCTGGAACGGGTTCTGGATTGGTTTCTGGTTTCGGCACCTGAATTTTCGGCGGTGAACATCCGGGTCATCTTGCGGCGTTCTTCCAGTTGGTCATCGAGTTGCCGGTCGACTTCATCTTCTTCCCGGTTTTCCTGTTCCTCTTCGATGGAGGATGATTCCAAATCGTCTTTGAAAACCTTAAACGCCGATTTGAGATAATCCGTTGCTTTTTGGGCAAAGTTGGATTCGGCAAGATTTTCTGTGGAGAAAAGTTCTTTCGTGATATCGTCGATGATGGGAGGAACGACAATTCGCTTCATGGTATCCACACCTAAAAAGCCTTGATTCAGACACCACAACAGCATCTCTTTTCGGAGCTGAATATCACCCCATTTAACCGAACTCATCAATTTTGGAATTTGAATACTGGTTTCCTGGCCGTGCAGACATTCATAGATACTGAGAAGGCCATCGTAGAATTTGGATTCGCACGATTCACCCAAATTATTATCTTTCTTTGGGTGGTACAGGGGGTACATCGCCAGTTCTTCATTGTAAACGGAACTGAAACCTTTTCCGCAAACCACGCAAATCATGTGCATTTTCGACGATCGCTTTTCCGCAGTCATTGTTTCATCCTCTTTCATTTTTTAAAATAAGACTATTGAAAAGCTTCCAACCAAAGGGCTATCAAACAATTTTGACCAATATCGACAGTATGTTCCACGGATGACAAAGGGTAATAAACCTCTGCGTCAACCGAATCCCTCAAACCTTAAGTGAAATAGAATTTCAAACCGAACAGGAAAGATGAAATTGATAAGAAATCATAAGAAAGTCAATAATACTATACAATATTATTCAAAATATGGAAGATATTTTTGAGAATTATTTGATTTATTTTTCAGGGATGAAGGATTGGCTGGTTTTTAGACAACGAGGGCTTCGACTTTGGGAAGGTTGTTCACGTCACCGACGACGACCAGTACCATGCCCTCTTCAAGGATGGTTTTTCCGGGAGGGGCGTAGATGAAATTATCCGAATTGGGGATCTGAATCGAACAGACGACCATCCCCCCATGTTCGTTGATGTCCAAATCCTCCAGTTTTCTCCCGATCGCACTAGCTCCTTTGTCGATCGAAACGCCTTCGACCCGCAAGGTTTTGTCTTTGGAACGCAGCATTTTGTCCAGGAAGGTGACGACGGAGGGGCGGATCATTTCCGAGGCCATTCGCATCCCGCCGATGAGCGTCGGCAGGACGATCGAATCCGCTCCCGCCCGGCTGAGTTTGGTAATATGCTGAACCTCGCGGCCTTTACTGATGATACGCAGGTCCGGTTTGATCTGTTTGGCGGTGACCACCAACATCAGGTTATCCCGGTCGTCGTGCAGACAGGCGACCAATCCCTGTGATTTTTCGATACCCGCGTCGAGGAGAATCTGATTTTCAGAAGCGTCACCTTCGATTGTGGCAACGTCCGGCATGAGGTGACTGAGTTCTTTAATCCGGTCCGGGTTCGATTCCACCATAACGAATGGGCGATTGGTTTTTTTGAATTCCTGGGCAACGACCATTCCCTGACGACCCATACCGCAGATGATAAAGTGATTGTCCAGTTTTTCGACCATTTTCCGAATCCGCCTGTTCCAGATTAATTGCCACGCTTCTCCCTCGACGATAAAGGCTGTACCGGTGGTGATGACGTAGAGTAGAACGCCCATACCCGATACGGAGTAAATACTCGTAAAAATTTTTGCGGTATTGGATTCGACGTGGGTCACCGTGCCGAAACCGACAGTTGTCAGAGTAATCGACGCCATAAATATGGAGTCGATCCAAGTATCTTCTCCCGTTCCGAAAACTTTGAATCCAACCACTCCCGCAAGAAATACGACGATGAGCACAGCACAGCCGTCCAATACCCGGCGGCCTCAGATATACTCTCCGCTCCATCCATTACTCATTAAGGTGGCCTCTTAGGATTGATTTGACGATATAGAAAATTGCACGAATTAGGTTGTTTCGTCAAGGGATAGGTGAATGTTAATATCCTGAAGTCAATCCGTTACCCCGGCGGTCGGAGTAGCCGGTGAGTAAACCTTCTTCGGTGAGCTGGATTCCCGTGGCGAAGCCCAGGCCGCCTACCGGTTCGAGCGTATACCCCATCCGCTCAAGAATGGCTTCGGTGTCGGGCGAGAACGCGAAGGGTTCGTGCTTGATCTCATCGGGCAGCCATTGGTGGTGGAAGCGTGGCGCGTCGATGGCGTCGCGCACGTTCATTCCGAACTCGAACACGTTCAGGAGGACTTGCGCGTTGGTGGTGATGATCGCAGGACCGCCGGGAGAGCCGCAGGTGAAAAAGAAACGTCCGTCTTTGGTGACGATGGTTGGAGTCATACAGGAGAGCATCCGTTTGCCGGGTTGGATGGTGTTGGCTTCGCCCTGGAGCAGACCGAACATGTTTGGCTCGCCCGGTTTGGACGTAAAGTCATCCATTTCGTTATTCAGCAGAAATCCCGCGCCTTCGACGACGGCTCCCATGCCGTAAGAGCCGTTGAGCGTGTAAGTTATGGCGACTGCGTTAAGGTTTTGGTCGACGATGCAATAATGCGTGGTTTCTAAACTTTCGATCCGACCCGGAATCGTGTTTTTGCTTTTCCCCGCTTTCATGCTGGGCATGAGGCGGCGGCGTTGGTTTAGGTACTCATCGGAGATCAGAAGGTCCTGGGGGATATAGGCGAAATCGGGATCGCCTAAATGATTTCGGTCGGCAAAAGCCAGACGTTCCGCCTCGGCGACGGTGTGGACGTATTCGGCGGAATGAAATCCGATAGGCTTCAGCGGGAGTGGTTCAAGCAGTTTAAGAATCTGCGCGAGAACGACGCCGCCCGAGCTGGGAACGCCCGGCGCGATGATCCCGTAATCCTTATACGAAAAGATAACAGGTTTGCGGTAGACGGAGGAATAGTTTTCCAAGTCCCAGTGAGAGATGATCCCTCCATGTTTTTTCATGTATGTGACGATTTGGTCCGCTATCTCTCCATGATAAAACGCGGATTTACCTTGTTCCCGGATCAGGCGCAGTGTGCGGGCGAGATCGGGCTGCCTCAGCGTAGAGCCGAAAGCTGGCGGTTTTCCGTTGGGATAGAAGACCGATGCCGTTGAAGCGAATTTTGTGAGCCGCTCCTGGCTTCGTTTTAGGGAGGCGTGCAGGGAATGGCTGACGGTGAACCCCTCTTCCGCCAGCCGCACCGCCGGGGCGAGCAATTTTTCTCTGGAGAGAAGGCCGTAGTCGCGCTGAATTCGCAAGAGTCCGTGAACGGTTCCAGGTACACCACTGGCCAGCAGTGTATCCGTGCTCAGGTCTTCGATCAGTTTACCCTTTTTATCCAGGTACATCTTTCGTGAGGCCCTGCCGGGGGCTTCTTCGCGAAAATCGAGAAAAATGGATTGGCCGTCTTCGGTCAGGGCGGTCATGAAACCTCCGCCGCCCAGATTGCCCGCCGACGGATAAGTCACCGCCAAAGCGAATCCGACTGCGACCGCCGCATCGAATGCGTTGCCGCCTTGCTTGAGCACATCGACACCGGCTCGCACGGCATAAGGTTCGGGTCCGGCCACGATTCCGTGCCGGGCATAGACGGGCAAGGACGCATGAACCGAGTGTGAGAGCAGTATCAACACCAAACCGGCGAGCATGGAACAGCAGACTTTGAATCGTTGGATTGTGGCATTGGGTATCATTATTATTATCTCTCAATTCGGTAGGTGGGATCGAAGAAAATGCGTCCGGTAGAACCGTTTATGTTTTATCGAAAGCCGTAATAGGTTTCGTCTCCGTTTTTCACGACCAGGCAGGTTCGTTCGACATCGAACTTCGGGTAGTAGTGCTGTGCGAGAAAATCAGGCCCTTGAACGATGAATCCCATCGGCGGCAGAATCGTATCGCCGCGCCGGTAGTCGTCCGGTCCGTAATTAACGATGACCTGCCAATGCTCGCCGAAGGAGGAAAATTCCACTGACTTATCCTCTTTGAGATAGAGATGATTCGTCATCGGCAGCTCGGCCACCGCTTTGGAGAATGGCGAGAGGAACGCATAGGTGTTTTTAATAAAACGATCGACGGGATGTTTGCCTTCTCCCCAGCCGCCGTCGAAACGGGCGAAGCAGAATTCCGGTTTAGATAGGTCCGGTTCGCGAGCCGGGGTTTCCCAGTATCGGTGTGCCCCGATCCGATAGAGCGGCATGGTTCCCAGCACGAGATGTTTCAGGATTTTCTTCGCATCGTCGATACCGGCCCGGTCGCCTTGATGGGTATACATCGCGATACAATCGTGAAAGACCAATGAGAAGAACGGGATTGTTTCCGCGCCCGGTTCGGGGAAATTTTTGACCAATGGAGCGCCGCTCAGAATCCCCTCGAAATAATGGCACACCGGAACGCCGAATTCCGTGCCTGTTTCCGAACCTGCCACGCCGAACTGCTTCGCCGTGTACTTGAATAAATCCTGTTTATATTTCAGGTCGGCGTCGCGGGTGAGGGGTGTATCGGGATCGAACGATTCGTAGAGCGGGGCGGCGAATGTCGTGTCGATAAAATAGGCGTTCGGGGCATACCGTTCTTTCACGTCGGGCAGGTTGCGTTTGGCCAGTTGAAGCCCCCAGTCGGAAGCGATCAGCCACGCCTGGCCGCCCGCCCACACGCCGCCTTTTCTCAAACGGCCATCCCGTGTTTTCATAATCATCCCAGGATTCCAGGAAGGTGCGTCTTTGTACATATCCTGATAGTTGTCGTGCAGTCCGAAGAGATAACCATACGACCGGGCCAATTCGGAAATTTGTCGCACGCCTTCATCGCCGCCGATCTCCGGCGCGGCGGGGAGAATGTCGGGATGCTGGTTGTCGTAGCCTCGATGAATCCATCCGGCCAGCACGAACAGAACGCGGTCCAATTCCAGATCGCCGTGCAGATGCTTCAGCAGTGTCAGGCAGTCTTCGGCGGAATAGGGATTCGAAATTTGTTCGGTGGTTTTTCCGTTTTCCTCGATCAACCGGCGGGAGAGAACGAAGGGTTTGAACTCCGCTGCGCCAAACAGTTTGGACGCAATTTTCCGCCGCCCCGATCTTTTTTTCCACGTCACCAGGTTTCCATGCCGGCGGGCGAGCGGGCGGTAGGCCTGAGCCACGTCGGCGTAAGTATGCCCGTTCGTCAGATCAATTCGGAACGAACGGGCGGCAGACGAACATTGCAAACCCAGTGTAAGAAGCGTGGTTCCGGGAATCGACTCGCTCTTCGTCGAACGCAGTTTGCACGCCACCGACACGAAAGGACTGTCCCAGGAGAGAAGCGCCGAGCCGTTCTCTCTCATCATCGCCGACATCGGGATATGCAGGCCGCCCCAGCCGTTGTACGTCTTATAATTCCGGCGAAACTCGATCGGCGAATCTGCCCGGAAATACTGCCCCATCAAGCGCGGGATAATCGCCCCGCCGCCCAGCGTGTTCGTCGTCCACGCCAAGGCGTCGAATTCGACTTGATCGACGGTCCAGTTCTCACCAGCCCGCCACGAAACCGTTATCGCTGGATCGTTCGCCTCCAGTTTGAAGGTCAATTCCAGTGCGGCGGTTCCCTCACGATCCTTCGCCAGGACGCATTGCCTGCGGTTGACTTTCACGATGCGCAGGTTGTCGATCGGCAGTTGGACTTTCTTTCCGTTGAAAGATGCGCGGATGGAGCCGAGGCGTTTGGTTTGAGGCAGGCTCTGCCAGACCTCGCCGGTCCCGGTATGAGTGAGTGAGAAAATTCCTCGTGCTGGATCGATCCGAAAGGAAGCGGTTTTATTCTCAAGCGTGACGATATTACCCGCCTGAAAACGTAGATTCATCGAACGCAAACGGCGTTGTGCTCGATCGTTGGGGAGCGGTTTGGGCGCTGTCGGAATTCCGACTTTCGCGTTCCGGTCGATGGTGACAGTTACTGGAAGGATTTCATCCAGGCTCCGTTTTCCCGAACCGGGATCCCATAAACCGACCCGAACGCCGTAGACGCCGTCTGGTGTATTTTCGGGCACATCGACATTGAAAGGGCCGTCTTCGATGATTTCGCCTTGGGACCAGTAAGGCGTCGGCACGGGGGGAACGTGATCCGCCTGCCACTTGATAACGTTCGGAGATTGCGGATCGATAAAATGGAGAAAGATATTTTCCTCTGTCTGAGCCGAGTCACCCTGGTTGGTGAATTCAAAGTAATACCGTATGGCCGAGCCGGGTGGGACGGTCGAGGGGGAGATCGAATACGACGCCAGCGCCGGGCGGAATCCATCATCCGTATGAGCGAAACCACAGAAAACAATCAGCCCTGCCAGAAAAAGAAACAGGATCGAACGTAAACGGTTAAAAATCGGAAACATCAAAAAATCTCCAGCGAGTAATCTGTTTTACAAAAAGTGTTGAGTGACAATACTGCAATCATTTTTGTATGATTGATAAACTATTTGTTTTGCCACCCTCACCCTAACCCTCTCCCAGAGGGAGAGGGGACTTGATCACTCGACATTTTTAGTTAGTCAGAGTACTAGAATTATTTAGAAAAAGGTATACCAGAGGAAGAACACTAAGCATCCTACGCCAATCGATAAAATAATATTAATCGTCCGGAAAGCGGGTGTCTCGTCATCGGGTATCACTGCCCCCTCGGCGGAAGGCATCATCTTCGCTGTCGCGAAGGTCAAACCGCGAATCTTCTCCATGTCCGGTTTTTTAGTCATCAGGCTGCAGAAAAATAACAGAAACGTGCAGATGCAGAACAGCAGGATCGCGAAGTGCAGGAAATTGATCGTCGCCATCCAGTACAGAGCACCTTTCAGCCATCCGATACCGAGCAGCGCCTGGATGAATCCGTGGGCCGATTCGCCGATTCCATAAGGGATCATCTTAAGGTTCTCCAGAACATCGACGCCCTTGATCTGCATCTCGGCGCAGAGCCGTATCGTCCCGATCACGAATCCCGCCAGCAAGGAGACGATCGCTCCGAATCCATTCAGCCGCCGGAAAATAATCCCGAACAGGAAACAGGCGGCGATGGGCGGGCTGATGTAGCCTTGAACGCTTTGCATATAGACGTACAGTTGGCCTTTGCTCAGTTTGTCCATCAACGGAATCCAGAGAATGCCCAGTATGACGATGAGGGTCGTAAAGAAGCGCCCGGCGAAAACCAGTTCCCGTTCGGACGCTCTTCGACGAATTTTTTTATAGAAATCGATCGTGATAAGTGTCGAGCAGGAATTGAAACACGACGCCAGCGACGACATGATCGCTGCCAGCAAGCCCGCAATGACAATACCCTTGAGGCCCACGGGAAGAATACGGGTGATTAACGCTGGATAAGCGTAGTCGCCGTTGATGTTGGGATAGAGCGCCGCCGCGATCATTCCCGGAAGCACCATGATGAATACCGGCAGCACTTTAAGATAAGCGGCGAAGATCGCTCCGCTGCGGGCGTGGCTGATGTTCTTGGCGCTCAGAACGCGCTGGACGATGAACTGGTCCGTACACCAATACCACACCCCTAGGATCGGTGCGCCGAATACGATTCCCGTCCAGGGAAAATCGGGGTGATCCAGGGCTTTGAACATGCTGAAATGCCCGGCGTCCAGCCTCGTCACGAGCTCGCCCCAGCCCCCCACCTGATAAAGACTCATGCCAGTGAGCAGAAGCGCTCCTCCGATCAGGACAACGGTCTGAAGCACTTCGGTGTAAATCACAGCGGCCAGTCCCCCCGCGATCGTATACAAGCCAGTCGCCATTACCAGGAAGATGGCTGATGTCATCATGTCCCAGCCGACAACGTGTTTAAGAAGGAGACTGCCTGCCACAAGAGTGACGGAAATTTTAGTGAGCACGTAAGCGATGATCGAAATGACGGTTAAATATATCCGAGCGGCTTTCCCGTAGCGCCGCTCCAAAAACTCCGGCATGGTGAAAACCCCGGAACGGATATAAAACGGAACGAAAACCCAGCCCAGCGTCAGGCAGCAAAAGACCGCCAGCCACTCGAAATGTCCGACTGCCAATCCGGTTTTCGCCCCGGAACCCGCCAGGCCGACAAAGTGCTCGCTGGAGATATTGGAGGCGAACAGCGACGCGCCGATGGCCCACCAGGCGACGTCCCGCCCCGCGAGGAAATAATTCGTGCTGTTTTTTTCCCTACGGGTGAAATATAGCCCGATCATGATGACCGTATAGAAATAGAGAATGATAATGAGCAGATCGGTCAGGCTGATATTCAACTTCATAATCGTCTCCCATCACGCCGGTGGAGTTTGCATTGTTTCCCGTAATCATTTATCCTTACACAATTACATAAGGATTTCACCCCGTATAGCGCAAGCCATGAAGAAAAATTTTCCGGGAGGTCAAGGACAACTCATGAGTTCAATAATCGGCGGACCGATCGTTCGACGTCAAGGGAAGGGAATGAATAGCCTTTTCGTTTGCACCGTTTTTCTTTCACTGGTGTTCAGCCTGTCCGTAAGCGCTCAGGTCAAAACGGGCTTGAATGTGCTTTTGAACGAGCGCATGGAACTGATCGAAGGCAAGCGGGTAGGGATTATCGGCAACCGCACGTCGGTGGACGTCGAGGGGAATCCCGCCTTCAAACGCATCGCTCAGCACGCCACGGTGACCGCCCTGTTCGGGCCGGAGCACGGTTTTGAAGGCAATCGATCCGACGCGGTCAGGATCAAGAATTCGTTGCTTGGATCGATCCCCATCTACAGCCTGTACGGCGATTACCTCATGCCCACCCCGAAAATGCTTGAGAACGTCGATCTGCTGATTTACGATATCCAGGACGTTGGGGTAAAATTCTATACCTATATCTCCAACCTGTTTCTCGCCATGTGCGCCGCGAAGCGTGAGGGGATTCCCGTTCTCGTGCTCGACCGTCCCAATCCGATCGGTGCGGTCCGGGTGGAGGGGCCGATCACCAATCCCGCACACGCCAGTTTCGTCGGCGTAATCCCCCTGCCGACTCGCTACGGCATGACGGTGGGCGAACTGGCGCGGCTGTTCAACGACGAGACCTACGCTGGATTTGCCCTTAACATCGATCTAACCGTCGTTGAAATGAAAGGCTACCGGCGCGGCATGACTTTTGAAGAGACCGGCGTTCCCTGGGTTGAGACATCGCCCAACATGCCGACTGTCGAAACGGCGCAAATCTATCCTGGAATGTGCTTGATCGAAGGGACCAATCTGTCGGAAGGGCGGGGAACGGACGCACCGTTTCTTACCATCGGCGCACCGTTCATCAAATCGGACGAGTGGCTGAACAGTATCCCGAAAGAATTGCTGAAAGGTCTGAAAGTCAAGCCGATCGATTTCACCCCGCGCCGTATCCCCGGAAAAGTGAACAAGCCGAAATTCCAGGATAAACCATGCCACGGCCTGCGCTTCCACGTCCAGAACCGCGATGCCCTCCGCTCCATCGATCTAACGGTAGCGCTATTATGTTCGGCCAAGAAACTATACGGCGATGAGTTCAAGGTGCGCCGAGGAATCGACCGCCTATGGGGTGACGAAACCCTCCGCGCCATGCTGGAAGACGGGAAGGATTACCACGAAATACTTTCGGCTACAAAAGAAGGAGTTAAACGATTTAATTCTGTTCGGAAAAAGTATCTTATTTATCCATAAATCCATTATGTTGACAGGTCGGCTGAACAGGTCGAATCATGACATTTTCTTATTCATCAATTCAATTGAAACCAAAGGCTCAGGACCATCGGGGCGAACGGCGTTGCAGCGAACGATTTCAACTTTCGCTTGCTGGATGTCCGCGATTTCCTTGATGGACCGGACTGTATTTTCCTCTAACGCTTCCGGGGATTGGGCGGCGCGCAGGTTGATAACGATCCACGCTCCTTCATTCACCTGGCGGGACGATTCATCCGCCGGTTCCAGCATTTCCACCGACACACCTTGCTGCCAGTCGGTCACGTTCGCTTTCAGTGTACCGGTTTTCGATTCGGCGAAGAGTTTTAAATGGCCGATAAACGTCCCTTGCAGCCGATCCAGAAGGCGCGCGAAGAATCCCTGAACGAATGCGGTTAAATCCACTTGCCAGGAGGCAGCGGGATACAGACGCGCTTCCAGGTTGAGCCAGCCCAGCGATGCCTCGGCCCGTTGGTGCTGTTCTCGGTCGATGACGGTCGTTTCGGCTGAATCTTTCTGCGGTTCCTCCAGCGCATCGAGCCATTCATCCAGCCCCTGGCCCGTGATGGCGGAAATGGTCTGAATTCCCAACGACGGGCGTTTCGCTCCAAACCGCTCCCAGATCAATTGCCGGGCGCGGTCCAGTATTTCTTCGGGAATGATATCGGCTTTCGTTAATAAGATGCGATCCGCCTCGTCCAATTGATTTTCGATGAGAGTGCGGATGCTCTCCGGCGTGGACGAGCGCATTCCGGACGGCGAATCCGTTCCGAGACTATCGACTACCCGCTGTGGATCGGCCAGGACGGAAAGCGGCATCACCTCGTAGCGGTCTTGTGTATATGCCCGCAGCGGTTTGAGGATCGTTTCGGGAAGACCGGCGCACGTTCCAATCGGTTCGGTGAGAATCGCATCGGGCTGAAATTCTTGAAGCAGGGTGTCGGCTGCATTGAGATAATCCTTAAACTGGCAGCAGATACACGATCCCGAAATCTCGCGGAATGCAATCCCTTTCGCGCGCACGATCTCGGAATCGACCAGCCCGGCGGTGCGGTCGTTCGTGACGATCGCCGAGCGCAAACCCTTCGCGGCGAGACGCCCGGCCAACGCGGTCAGCGCGGTCGTTTTGCCCGCTCCCAAAAATCCCCCGACGATGTAGACGCGCACTAGTTTCTGATCGTTCACCATTGAAATGACACCCATAATAAATTGGGAGGAATAAAGTCTGATCCTTATTCCTCCCAATTGGAATTGTATTGCGTTGTCAATCTGTGATCTAATAGATTGACCAGTGATTGACAGATGTCGGACCGGGAAGCATGAATGCGACCGAGGTCAGCGTTCCCTGGCCTCCGTCGCCACCGGCGGAGTCGCCGCAGTAGTCGCCGTCGACCGTGGCGGTTCGCCCGTTAAGCATGACGTTTAGACCGACACCCGTGTTATACATTTCGGGTGTCACGCCAAGCCAGGATTCAAGACCGGATATATATTCATCCGTCCAGTTGGGAATCAATCCGTCCACATCCCCCATCTCGAAATCGGCGTTCTCGAACGGCTGAACGGCTTCCTCGCCGTTCCACAGGTAGAAATCATCGACGCAGAGCCAGGAGTAACCACCGCCAGTGGAATCCTCTACATAAATGACCGCTTGTTTTCCATAATGCTCCGGTTTGATGTAGAAGCGGTATTCCGGGTAGTGCCATCGGTCCATTTTGCAGACCATCATGTTCCAGCCTTTACCGTCGGATTCCACTTGGTAAGTGTAATCGCCTTCATCGTTGAACTCTCCATTTCCATCCATATCGACGAGCAGCCCGACGAAACCACGCTGGTCCACAGCGCGAAATCGGGGAACCCCCTGTGCGAGGGCAAACTGAAGGAAAGTGCTTTGTGCGGGATCGGGAATGGGCTGAATCACAAAGACGTCGGATCGCAGTTCCGCCCCGGCTGATACAGCATCTTCGCCACCGGAGAAACCATCTTCGTCGAAATACGTGCCCGATCCAACCCAGGCCCAGCCCGAACAATGGTTGCCATCGACCATATTTGAGAAATAGGAGAACGACGCATCGCCGTCGGGATACTTGATCACCGACCAGCCGGGGATTCCGCCGGAGGGGTGGTTTTCCGGAAGATGAGGTGTCGCCACGCCTTCACCGCCAATCCAGACTTCTTCCAAATTACCTTCTTCGAATCCTTCTTCAAAATCACCGTTACGGATAATCGTGTTATCCCAGTTCATCCGGAAGGCGTCGATCGCGACAGCGTGATCGGGAGAATTGTCCACCGCAACGATCTGCGCGCGTTGGCCTTCAAGGCCGGATGTGTTGAGGAAGGTCGCGAAGGCGTAGGTGTTGGCGTCGCCATCTCTCGCTTGGGCGTTGTGCCCGATCAGGGGAACGTCGATGCCTTCATCATACTGCCCGTTGGGATCTTCCGTTTCCGAGCCGATGTCGATATAGATATAACTGTCACCCACCGTGCGGTTCCATTTTTCCGATGCCCCACCCACGGCAATCCCCATCACGAAACTGGATGGAGGCTCCAACGTAAAAGAGTCGGATTCGATCACGACCGTGCTCGAATTGTCGCTGTGGAAGAATTGAGTTCCAAAGACGTTCTTGTCACTGGTGTCGATCAGATCGGCGGGATTGGAGACGCTGCCTTCCAGAATCGTCCAGCCGTTCAACGGCGTCGAATCTTCGAAATTCCCATTGGGAACGAGGTTGGGAACGACAGTTCCGTCCGCGCAGTTGAGGCGGATGGAGTTGACCGCGATGTACTGGCTCGTGCTTTTATCGACGATGCGGATTTTGGCTTGCTTGCCCGCGTCTCCATCGAGCCGGAACAGAAAGCGCCGCCAACCCTCGACGCGCAAGACGCTATCCGAGTAACTGCCCCCGCCGTGGTATTCCGATTTCTCCCCAGAGAGCCACCTGTCGATCGTTCCGTCCGCGCCGATGTCCACGCCCACGTCGATCCCGTCGGGAGACATGCCGGGAATGATCAGATCGTTCTCCCCCTCGCTGCCGTTCGCGTTCGTGCAGATATCCAACCACAGAAACGTGGGGGCATGGCTTGTGTTGTCTGTTGCCGTCCAGGCAGAATTCGCCAGCATAACGGCCATTAAGGTGAAAACGATGGTTCGGGTTAATCGACTCATTTGTTTGTCCCTTTTCTTTTATATTTTGTTTAGGATTAATAATCAATTCAATTTTATAATTATATATAAATCTTGATCGCGACTCAAGAGACTATTCAATTTATTTCTTATCATGTTTGTGCTTATGGACAATTTCGTCTTTTCGGGATTAACTCATCGCAGGTTAATCATTTTTTACTGTGAACGAATATGACACGATCGATTGAGGATGTCTTAAAACAATATTGGGGGTACGACAGTTTTCGGCCACTGCAGAAAGAAGCGATGGAGTGCGTTGTTAACGGGCGGGACTCCATCGTCGTTCTGCCTACGGGCGGGGGGAAATCGCTCTGTTTTCAAGCGCCTGCCGTGACGATGCCGGGTATGGCGATCGTCGTTTCTCCCTTGATCTCGCTGATGAAGGATCAGGTGGACGCTCTGACCGAATGCGGTGTTTCGGCGGCCCGTCTTGACAGTGCTCTCAAGGCGTCCGAGCGGGAAAGCGTTTTTACTCGAATCAATCAGCAGAAACTCAAACTGCTCTACCTCTCCCCCGAACGATTGTTTTCCAATGATTTTATCAATTATCTCAAGAACCTCGATCTCTCGTTCGTGGCTGTGGACGAAGCCCACTGTGTCAGTATGTGGGGACACGATTTCCGCCCGGAATACCGCCAGTTGGGGCAACTGAAAAAATCGCTTCCCGGCATTGCGATCCACGCCTATACCGCCACTGCGACGGAACACGTCCGGAACGATATCGCCAAGCAGTTGTGTCTCGTCAATCCCGAAACGCTGGTCGGCTCGTTTGACCGCCCCAATCTTCTCTACAAAACCGAACGGCGCTCGAATGTTGTCAAACAAGTCTGCGGGATTCTCGACCGCCACCCAAACGAATCGGGAATTATTTACTGTATCCGCCGGGTGGACGTGGACAATCTATGCGAGGACTTATCAGGACGGGGTCACAGCGTTCTACCCTATCACGCGGGCATGAACGACGAATTGCGTAAGAATAACCAGGAAGCGTTCATCAAAGAGAAAACCGACATCATCATCGCCACCGTCGCGTTCGGGATGGGTATCGATAAATCGAACGTCCGTTACGTCATTCATACCGGAATGCCCAAATCGCTCGAACACTACCAGCAGGAAAGTGGCCGTGCGGGCCGCGACGGTCTCGAAGCCGAATGCTGCCTGATCTATTCCGGCGGCGATTTCGGTATCTGGCAGCATCTTCTCCGGGACATGGAACCAGAGGCGATGAAAATCGCCCGATCGAAGTTGAACGATATATTCGATTACTGCACGGGGATCACCTGTCGCCACAAAGCGTTGGTCAACTATTTCGGCCAGGATTTGGATAAAGAGAACTGCACGGCGTGTGACGTCTGTCTGGGCGATCTGGATTTACTCGACGACTCGCTGGAGACAGCTCAGAAGATCGTTTCCTGTGTCAAAAGACTGGACGAGCGCTTCGGTGCGGGATACACCGCTCAGGTGCTGACCGGATCGGGCGATAAACGCATCCTCGAAAACGCGCACGACGAACTCACCACATACGGCCTGCTTTCCGAGTTTCCCCTCCGCACCGTCCGCGATTGGATCGAGCAACTGACGGCGCAGGGCTATCTGCAAAAGACCGGTGACTACAACGTCCTGACCATCACTCAAGCGGGATGGGGCGTCGTGCGGGGAGAGGTCGTGCCCCGGCTGCTCAAACCGGCGAAGAAAGCCGTCAAGGAATCCAAAGCGGCTAAAGAATCCTGGCAGGGGGTCGATCGTGACTTGTTCGACTCGCTGAGGGCGCTTCGCCGGGAAATCGCGGACGAACGAAACGTGCCCGCGTATGTCGTTTTCAGCGATGCCGCCCTGCGCGGTATGGCCCGCAACAGACCGTCCACTCCCACACTGCTTCTTCAAGTCAGTGGCGTAGGCGAAACCAAAAAGAAACAATACGGTAAAACGTTTCTCAAAGCCATCCGTGAGTATTGCGAATCGCACAGCCTTGAGATGGACATCGGAATTTCAGTTTCATCGACGGAAAAAGCGAAAACCGGACGTGCCCGTGCTTATGAACCGTGGACTGAAAAAGAAGAACAACAAATCATCGCGTTGCTTTCCGAGGGGAAGAAGATCAACGAGATTGCAAAAATCCTGGATCGAAAATCCTCGGCGATTCGCAGCCGGATCAACAAATTAGATCTGAATCCCCAAGCCCTCCGCTCGAACGATTTCAGCCAATCGGAATCAACGATCAAACCGGGCGAAGCCAAACTCATCGCGTTTGAGTTGTTCGCGCGGGATGCGTCGTTGGAAGAAACCGCCGGGGAGGTCGATCGCAAACTTCTCACCGTACTGAACTACTTGATCGAGTATATCGAAAAAGAAAAGATCGACGATCCCCAGCCCTGGGTGGATCGCGAGGCTTTCCAACGGATCACGAAGACCGCCCACCAGCAAGACAGCCCTCGCTTAAAACCCATCTACGATGCCCTGAACGGCGAGATATCCTACGAAAGTATCCGAATCGCGATGGCCTGCCTGCGGAACGGAAGCGAATAGAAATCACTTTTTACCGACTCGTCATCGAAGATGAAAGAGGAATATCCAATGAAATCGAAGACCGCTTATGAACTGCTTCTGATCTCAGGAATGATCGTTCTCATTGTTGCAGCGTCAAACGCCCAGCGCCAGATGGAGAATCTGGGCCGGGGGGTGGTGGCAATCAATCAGGGTGACGGAAACGTGTTTGTTGGATGGCGTATGCTGGGAACCGATCCAAGCGACATTGCCTTCAACCTTTACCGTTCCGCAGACGGCGGAGACCCCGTTAAACTGAACGAGCGGCCCATCACCCAAACCACACACCATAACGATTCCAGCACCGATCTAAGCCAACCCAACGCCTATTTCGTTATCCCCATTATCAACGGAAGGAAACAGGCAGCGAGCGCATCTTATACACTTCCAAAAAATGCGCCTGCCCAGCCTTACCTATCGATTCCCCTGCAAACTCCCGATGGCTGTACCCCCAACGATGCATCGGTGGGTGATTTACTGGGTAACGGCGAGTATGAGATTGTCTTGCACCAAGCGTCGAGGGGCCGGGATAACTCACAGCGGGGAACGACGGGACCGGCGATTCTCCAGGCCTACAAGTTGGATGGCACGCTTCTTTGGACGATCGATCTGGGGCGGAACATCCGGGAAGGCGCGCACTACACGCAGTTCATGGTTTACGATCTGGATGGTGACGGGAAAGCAGAAGTCGCCTGCAAGACGGCGGACGGAACGGTTGATGGAAAAGGCAAAATCATTGGTGATCCCGATGCCGACTACCGCAATGAAGATGGTTACATCCTGGCCGGACCGGAATTTCTCACCATTTTCGATGGTGTAACCGGCGCGGCATTGGCTACGGTGAATTACATCCCACCCAGACATCCCGAAACCTTTCATCCAACCCCTGGGCAGATCAAGGAAATTTGGGGAGACGATTATGGAAACCGGGTTGATCGCTTCCTCGCCTGTATTGCCTATCTGGACGGAAAGAGACCGAGCCTGGTTGTTTGCCGAGGTTACTATACACGCACCGTGCTGGCCGCCTGGAATTGGAGAGACGGCAACTTAAAACCTCTCTGGACCTTTGACAGCGATGATGGAACACCAGGGAATCGCGATTATCGAGGGCAGGGAAATCACGGTCTCAGTGTCGCTGATATCGATCGCGACGGTCGGGATGAAATCGTTTACGGCGCCTGTAGTATCGATGATGACGGGACGGGACTTTACACCACCGGGTTGGGGCATGGAGATGCCATGCACTTATCCGATATCGATCCGGACCGGCCGGGGCTGGAGGTGTTCGGCATCCATGAAAAGCCAAGTCATCCGAATGGAGCCAATCTTCGCGATGCCTTAACCGGAAAAGTAATCTGGGGATTGCCGCTCGACGATCCCGGAAGAGGCCTCTCGATGGATATCGATCCCCGCCATCGAGGCTATGAATGCTGGGCGAATAATTCGGACGGTCTATACAACGTCAAAGGCGGCAAGGTTTCCGAATCGAAACCCCGGTCGTGCAATATGGGGATATGGTGGGATGGCGATCTACTTCGTGAAATCCTCGACGGACACCGGAGAGATGGCGCTTTCATCGATAAATGGGATTACGTCAACGGGAAAGCAAAACGATTACTGGACGGCCGGTACTATGACTGTGTCACCAACAATGGAACCAAAGCCAATCCATGCTTACAGGCCGATATCCTGGGCGACTGGAGGGAAGAAGTAATCTGGAGAACCCGGGATGGCAAAGAACTGCGAATCTTCTCAACGACGATTCCGACGGAACACCGTTTCTATACCTTGATGCACGATCCGGTCTACCGGCTCAGTGTCGCGTGGCAGAATACGGCCTACAATCAACCGGCGCATCCCGGCTTTTATTTAGGCAATGGCATGAAGACTCCACCCCATCCGAATATCGTATTAACCGGAAGCAAAAATCATGAATAATCCTCTCCATCCCAAGAAACGAAACGCCGTTTTTTTATAAAAAGATAAACTCGTATGAATGTGGCACTATGCCGTGATATGGAATCGTGACAAAATCTCTTCTTACGATAATCGGTTTTACACAACCCCATCCCCTCTCTGTCATAGTCCCCTCTCCCCATGGGAGAGGATTAGGGTGAGGGTAATAGTTAAAGATGAAATCCACCCGCAAGGAGAAAATAGAATGAGTGAAAGAGTGTTCAACTTTAGTGCCGGTCCATCGGCTTTACCGCTCGCCGTATTGGAGCGGGCGAAAGAGGAATTGACCGATTTTCGCGGCTGCGGTATGTCGGTGATGGAGATGAGCCATCGGTCCAAGGAATTCACTGGAATCATCGAAGAAGCCGAAGCCCGTTTTCGCCGCATCCTCGGAATTTCCGATGACTACGCCGTTCTATTCCTTCAAGGCGGGGCCAGTTTGCAATTTGCGATGATCCCCTCTAACCTGTATATCGAAGGCCAGCCGGTGGATATCCTTCATACCGGCAGTTGGACGAAAAAAGCAATCGCCGAGCATAAAAAGTTATCGAAATACACCGTCGTTGCTTCCGGCGAGGATGGCAATTTCCTCCGTTTGCCGAAATTGAGCGACATTCAACTCAATCCCAACGCCTCATATCTTTATCTCTGCTCTAACAACACGATTTTCGGAACCCAGTTCAAGGCGTTTCCCGAAACGAACGAGGTTCCTCTGGTCGCGGATATGTCGTCGGATATCCTGTCGCGCGCCTTGGATGTCTCGAAATTCGGCTTGATCTTCGCAGGGGCGCAGAAGAATCTTGGACCTTCCGGTGTGGCCGTCGTCGTGATCCGCAAAGACCTGGCGGAACGCGCCTCCGAAGACCTTCCCACGATGATGCAATACCGCACCCACATCAAAGCCGGCTCGCTCTACAACACGCCCGCAACTTTCGGCATCTACATGATCGGCCTGGTGCTGGAGTGGATCGAAAATGAAGGCGGACTGTCCGAAATCCAAAAACGCAACGAGCAACAAGCCGGAACGCTGTACGACGCGATCGACTCGAACGAATTCTTCTATTGCCCCGTTCCCGAAAGCGACCGCTCCCCGATGAACGTGGTCTTCCGAATCACCGGCGACCGGGACGATTTGGAAAAGACGTTTGTCGATGAAGCCAAGAAAGCTGGACTCTGGAACCTCAAAGGCCATCGCTCGGTCGGTGGGCTGAGAGCCTCGATCTACAACGCTCAAACGATGGAAGGCATCCAGGCGCTGGTCGGTTTCATGACCGAATTCGCCAAGAAAAACGGGTGATTTTCTTCCCCTGAAAGAAGTTGGATGGGTCGCCTTTCGGCCCACGAGCATCCGTCCTATCCCCCATAATAATCCTATCTATCAATGTTGGTTGCGTTCCAAGGACCGAATATGGTATGATCGATACTACAACATCCCAATATGCCCATCGAGGTCAAAGTGAACCATGAAAAGTACTGCTTTTAGAATGCTGATTATTTTCGCGCTTCTGTTTACTGTCTCAATAGAGTCGAACGCACAGGCTATCTACGCAGGGCTTGCCAAAACCGATATCACGGCCCCGTTGGGCGGCAAAACGATGGGCTATTCATCGGCGAAACCCACGGACGGCGTCCACGATCCGGTTTCCGCCAAGGTGCTGATTCTCAAGTCGGATCAGTCGACGGTTGCGCTCGTTTCGTGGGAGGTTTGCGAGTTTCAATCACCGTGGCTGCGTGACCGCATGGGGGATATCGGGATCGACCGCCTGCTATTGCTCAGTACTCACACTCACGCCTCTCAGCACTTGGACCAGGAGGATTTCCCGTCCAAGGAGAAACCGTGGAGGCGAACGGTCGAGGAGCGTATTCTCGAAGCCATTAAAGAAGCGAAGAAAGACCTGTTTCCCGCTTATTTCACCGCCGGGTATGGAAGCATTCAACTCGGTTACAACCGCTTGGTGCGCCAGCCGGAAGGGCACGCCATCACCCATTTCGAGAATCCCGAACGCATTCCCTACGGTCCAGTCGATCCGACGGTTGGCGTATTACGGATGTCGGATAAGTCGGGAGCCGTTCGCGCCGTTCTCGTGAATTACGCCTGTCACCCGGTTGTCCTGGGGCCGAAGAACCGCAAAATCTCGGCGGATTATCCAGGCGTGCTATGCCGTGAGGTGGAAGCGAAATATGGCGGCGACGCGCAATGTCTCTTCTTTCAAGGCGGTTGCGGGGAGATCAATCCGCTGATCCTCGCGCGGACCGGCGATCCCGAAGCCGATTTTCCACTCGTGGAAACGATGGGGAAATTGCTGGCCGAGGAAGTCCTGGACGTCTTGAAGCGGATGGAATCTAAGAAAGGGAAGTCGGACGCTTTCCTCAGCGCATCCAAGGTGATTGAGGTCAATCAGCGCTTTGAACCGGAAAAAACAATGAAACTTGGTGTGACGTCGTTATTAATCAATGGTGAAATCGGAGTATTAACGATGCCGGGAGAGCCGTTCCAGGAATTCCAAATTCAAATCCGGGAGAAATCTAGGCTTCCGTATGCGTTTCTGTTCGGTTATTGCGACGATTCCTATCAGGATTGGCCCTGGTATATCCCCGACCTGGAATCAGCCGTTCGTGGAGGCTACGGCGCAAGCGACTCGACGCTCCCCGAAGTTGGCTCTGGTGAACGTTTGGTCAATCAAGGCCTAGTGCAACTCTTCGAATTACGCGGAATGTTGAAACCGAAATCCCAACGTCATGTCGTAGATTAATCCCAAATTGAATCCAATTCACAAGATTCCTTCCCCACGTCCACACTCGGTTGGGAATTACATGAGTAAAACGTATTAAAAACCTTCGGATTATTTATTACGGTTTCTACGGGTCAGGTTTATCGTTCGTAGCCTTCGTCGGGGAATGCAATCAAGCGGAACGCCAGGATCGGTTTTCCTTCGTTTCCGAAATCACCGCGTAGTTTGATCCATGTGTCGGACGTTCGATCGTTTTCCCGCTTGGGTATAACCAACCGGGCCGTCAGCCGCTCGCGTTTCATCGGATCGAGCGAAACTTCCCAGCGGTCCGGCGTCAGATTCCATCCGTCGGGCGCGTGGTCGATAACGATCTCTCCGTGAACGGGTGTCTCACCGAAATGGTATGCGAAAAACGTCAGTTCCATCTCGTTTTCCTGTTTGACAAGATAGCCGTATTCGTGTGTCCAGGGCTGAATGTCGATTTTTGTGATCGTGGAGAGAGGCATCTGAACCTGGAGCACAATTGGTGAGGCCGTTCCCGTTCGGTAGGGAGAAACCGGTGGTGTTTTCAACGGATATTTTTGTGCTTCGTCCGGCGGTAGAATGATGAAGATGGCGGACGAGGTGAGTTGCTTCGGTGCGTTCTTCCCAAGCGAACGCCCTAAATAATCGTATAGACCTTCAATCGGCAGATCGTCCGGCAGCGGCCATTCGATCGATACTTTCCCCCGCATCGCCCAATCGCCCTGCTGTTCGGCCCAGGCAACCAGCACCGTGCGCTCGATACCGTCCGGTTTTGCCCGGAACGCGTAGACGTGGGCAAGGGGCTGGCCGTCGATCTTCCACTGGCCCAGACACTTCGCCCCCGCCAGAAACCGCCCCAGCGCGGCCAACGCCACGTAACTTGGCCGGGGAGTCATATCCAGGCGGAGCAGCCCGAATTGGATCGTGCCTTCGGAATAGTGGCCCAGGACGAAATGAAAATGGCGCTGACATCCGGCGAACAGGCTCGTGGCGTAGGATTGCGCCATGAACTCGGCTTTCAAGTGTTCGTTTTCCCGCGACAGGTCGAGCCAGGGATTATCGGGCAGGCAGGCGATTCCGCGATCGCTTTCAGTTAACCAGAGTGGACGCCCGCAGGCGGCTTCGATGGCCGGTTTTCGTAACTGGCTATACGAGTCGGGCCAGTCGTAGGTATGAATATTATATGTGTCGTAGTAAGACCAGGTTTCGTTTGCCAGCACGCTTCGGGTATGCAGGCTCGACGGGACGCCCGCATAAGCGTTCCAGCCTACCGTGACCTCCGGTTGACCGGCCTTGAAACCGAGATAGGCGGCTTTTTGCATCGAACACATCTCGTCCGCGGTATGCGCGCCGAAATTGGCTACATTGGCTTCGTTCCACGGTTCCCAGGCTTGGACGCTGTCTTTGAAACGCTCACTCATGGCTTTGCAGAACGAGTAGACGTGCCTCAGGTCGCGGGGAAAGCGCCCGTTTCTCGAATTCTCGTCCAACGCCCAGGGCGGTGTGTCGTGGAAGACCTGAAGCGTTTTCAGGCCGAAGCCCGCTTGGAAGTCTGCCGAGGTGTCGTAGGTTGTTTCCGATTCAAAACGGTCCGGTTCCGGTTGGATCTCACGCCATCTTATGCGGTCGCGAATCCAGTTCACCCCGGCCAGTGCCGCCAATCGCGCCAAACGTTCCTGCGCGGCTGGATCGTCTTTTGCAAACCAGGCGTTGGCCCCGTCGAGGCAAATCGGCGAGTCTTGGGGAACCGGGGCAGCCAGTTTCGCCAGCACCGCCGCCGATGTCCATGTCAAGCACTGAAATTCGGTATCGAGAAAATCGATCCGATACCAGCCGATCCCCAGCTGACCCGCTTCGATCGTTGAAATGGGATCCGTTTGATTACGGGAGAGTTCGCCTTGCCCGACTTCCGTATCGCGGTCGTCGAGAATCCTCCAGCGGACGGCCTTATCAGGGAGTGGAGACGGTATCCTGACTCGGACTTCTTCGCCTTCGAGAAAGACGTTTCCGGGATGATCCCCCGATTCGGGAATACCTCGCTGTATGTGTTGGAGCGTCCGCCATACATCCGGGCTGTCTGATTGAGCGGTCGCATATTTCAATACGATCGGGCTGGAGATCATTAATACTGAATAAAATAAAAAACGTGATAGCGTTTGAGTTGATTGAATTCGATTGAGGGGATTCATGAATCGAGTAACCTTTCTGTTGGGTTGAATGCTTGATTCAATCTTCTCAATAAAAACGATTCCGCTCAAGCCGCTCGATGTGGAAAAAGAGAAAGGGCGCTTCTTCTCCTGGAGAAGCGCCCTTCGGAATTCGATGGAATGGCTGGGTGTGCGGATTACTCTTGTTTCAATTGCTTCAAGTATTTTTCCAGTTCTTCGATGACCTTCGTATCGGGAGCCGGGAGTTCACCGTTTTCGATCAGTTGCGGTACGATGGCGCTGGCCAATTGAACCAAACCGACCGGGATATTGATCTTGATGTTGTCACCATCGTTGCCGTTTTCCTCGACCTCGATACGGATGCATTTCAAAGCGTCGGAGTTGCGGTCCCGTTCGTTGTCGATCCAGATTCGGACGTTATCTTTCCCGGAGATGTTGATGAAGTCATTGCCTTCCAAGGCTTTGAGTTCGTTCAGCACGTCCATAGGGCTGATCCCGGTCTGTTCGATCTCCTTCTTGATTTCTTTGGGAACCGCCTCGTAAACGATTTGTACGAGTGACAGAGGGACCGAAATATCGACTTTCGTATCGTCTCCTTCTTCCACGTGAATACGAAGCACCATGCGGTCGATGTTCGAATCCGCCGCGAAAATCGTTCCTGTCATCCCCATTAATACCAAAGCGCAAAATAACGTTTGTAAACCGAGTGTGCGTTTCATTATTTTCAATTCCTCTCTTTTATTTTGTTTGTCTTGCTTGTTTTGTTTGCCGGCGTTATCAATCAGTACGTTGACGTAAACAGGAATTTTTATTTAATTTTATTTTTTTTACTGACGAATCATAATAACGTGGATTGGGCCGGGACTTATGGCAATTTCGCACTACAATTTATGGGAATCCGATAAAGGAATTGTATTATCCATGCAGCCAATCAAAGATATTCATATTCTGGAAAGCCGCCCGCTTCCCTCGCCCGACGAGGTGATGAAAGGGCTGCCTGTGACCGAAACCGCCGTCCAAACCGTCTACGAAGGCCGCCAGACGATCAAGCGTATGATGCGTAATCTCGATCGCCGGCTGCTGGTCGTCACGGGGCCATGTTCGATCCATGACGAGAAGGCCGCTTATGAATACGGCCAGCGTCTTCTCGCCCTTCAAGATGAAGTGAAGAAACACCTTTTCCTGGTCATGCGGGTCTATTTCGAAAAACCGCGTACGACGATCGGCTGGAAAGGACTCATCAACGATCCCAACCTGGATGGAACCGAAGATATCGGATTTGGACTCAGGCGGGCGAGGGAAATTCTCCTGCATATCTGCGACATGGGAGTTCCGGCCGCGACGGAATTACTGGATCCGGTCACACCACAGTATATTTCCGACTTGATCTGCTGGACCGCGATCGGTGCGCGCACGACGGAATCACAAATCCACCGGGAAATGGCCAGCGGCCTGTCCGCCCCGGTCGGTTTTAAAAACAGTACGGACGGCAATCTCCAGATTGCCATCGATGCGATTCAGTCCGCCCGCTTTTCCCACAGTTTCGTCGGGATCAATCATGACGGGAAAATGTATATCTGGAAATCGACGGGTAACGTCTGGGCGCACATCATCCTGCGGGGAGGACGCAACGCGCCCAACTACGACCGACGTAGCATCGAAGAGGCCGCACAGAAATTGATCAAAGCGAAACTGCCACCGTTCGTCATGGTCGATTGCAGTCACGCCAACGCTGAAAAGCAGTTTGAAAAACAGGCCGAAGTGTGGAAAAACCTGATCCAGCAAAAAGTGGAAGGGAACGATGACCTGCGGGGGGTGATGCTGGAAAGCCATCTGCACGAAGGCCAACAGGATATCCCCGACGATCTGTCCCAACTGAAATATGGCGTATCGGTGACTGACGCCTGTATCGGCTGGGAAACGACCGAAGAACTGATCCGCTACGCCTATAACCGTTTGGACGAAATTGAAACGCAAGTTTGAGGGTAATCATGCCGAAGCGTCAACCCGGTTCTTTCGAACGTGAATTGATCAATCAGCGTTGGCCGGAAGGCCGGACGCTTGAGGAAGACTGTGGGCGCTGGCTCGTTGCCCACATGCGCTCACGTCACGAAAAAGCGCTGGCCAAGGATTGCGAAGCGCTGGGAGTGGGGTATTACCTGCCGCTCTTCATCAAACGCACCCGTCGAAGTGATACTGGGAAAATACGTAAAAGTATCCTCCCACTCTTCCCCGGTTACGTTCCTTTTGTCGACGAGGGGGACAGCAAGAGGCGCGTTCTGGAAACCGGGCGCACCGCCGGTATTCTGGATGTTCCCGGTCAGGATGATTTCGTTCGGGATTTGATGCAGATTTGGAAAGTTGTCGAGGCGGGGATTCCCATTCAGGGAGTCGAGACGCTCGCCGTGGGAACCAAAGTGCGTATCATGACCGGCCCGATGGAAGGGCTGACCGGCATTGCGCTTGAAACCAAATCGCGCAGGCGTCTTCTGCTGAATGTGAATATCTTTCAGATGGCGGTCGCGGTCGAACTCGGCCAGGAGGATGTCGAACCGCTATGACGTGCGGGGGAGAGTGTAATACATTATTGTCCCCTCGCCTTGTGGGAGAGGGCTAGGGTGTGTCAATAGCCGGGTACCTTTGACCCACCCAGAGTCGGGTTGGTTTGACCCGT
>CAZSIZ010000006.1:21926-46401 GCA_964606645.1 uncultured bacterium | reverse complement strand
ACGGAGACGACACAACCCCATGACACCGGACGGCTCGTATTCATTCAATTCACGCTCCCGCACCCCAGCCGGTGGTGACGATCGGGTGGAAATCCTTCAGCGAAGCCGCGAGGAATTTCGTCCGAACGATGGATGTGAATGGTTCCCTGATTCCCCCGAAGCGGAAGGGGGATGTGGTGTAACCGGTTTTGCCTGCACGATTCCCGTGGGGGGACATCACATCTATGAACCCTCGATTCAAATGCGAAACCGGGGCAACGGCAAAGGGGGAGGCATCGCCGCCAGCGGCCTGGTTCCCGAAGATTTGGGCGTATCCCGAACCGTTCTCGAGGAAGATTATCTTTTGCAAATCGCGCTGCTCGATCCCGATGCGCGCGGCGATATCGAAAAAACGTTTATCGAGCCGTACTTCGAGATTGATTGGGGAGGCTTGATCCCGACCGTCGATGATTACCGCGACGTTCCGCTGCTGGAAGTCAAGCCGCCGGACGTAGCCCGGTACTTCGTTCGGGTAAAACCGGATGCGCTGGAACGTTTCGCGAATGTCAAAGGACTCTCCAGCCTTCCCGAACGGGATCTCGCGGACGAGTTCGTCTTTCAAAATTCATTCCGGTTGAACCAGGAATTTTACGCGTCACTCGGCGAGAAACGCGCTTTCGTTCTTTCCCACGCCCGAAATCTGCTCATCATGAAAATTGTGGGGTATGCCGAGGCGGCCGTTCAATATTACTGCATGTCCGACATGCGCGCTCATGTCTGGATCGCCCATCAGCGCTATCCCACCCGTGGACGTGTCTGGCATCCCGGCGGTGCGCATCCTTTCATCGGAATGAATGAAGCGTTGGTTCATAACGGCGACTTCGCCAACTACCATTCCGTTTGCGAATACCTCGCTCAGCATAACCTTTTCCCGCAATTCCTGACGGACACGGAAGTGTCGGTTCTCCTCTTCGATCTTTTCAACCGGACGTACAAGTATCCAACCGAATATATCATCGAAGCCCTCGCTCCTACCGCCGAGCTGGATTTCGACCGGCTGCCCCCTGAAAAACAGCGAATCTACCGACAGATTCAGGCCGCCCATATCCACGCCTCGCCGGACGGTCCGTGGTTCTTTATCATCGCCCGCACCTTGGACAAGACCGAAGGATTCCAACTCGTGGGGATCACTGACACAGCCATGCTCAGGCCGCAAGTCTTCGCGCTGCAGGAAGGGGAAGTTTCCATTGGCCTGATCTGCTCGGAAAAGCAGGCCATCGACGCCACCCTGGCCAGCTTAGCCAGTGAGGACTCGCGTTTTACTCCCGTCGCTGACCAATACTGGAACGCGCGCGGTGGAAGCTTTAACGACGGCGGTGCGTTTCTTATGAACATCGTTCCGTTGAATGGAAGCCAATCCGAAACGAGTGATGATAATACCCCGCGTTATGAGTTGCGCGCATCCAATAAATTCGGCCAGCCGGTTACAACACCCCCTGGACAGAATCATTACGATCTCTCTTTAGAGTTGTCGGCTCCCACCGAATCCGATTCGGACCAAGCGGCCATCGAAGAGGCGCTCAAAAGCAATCATCCCGACGATTGGTATCGCTATTTCCACAGCGTCATACAGGATATGGATTTTCAACGCCTGCGCTGGCTCGTTGGTGAATTCGCAGACCGTACGGCGGAGAGCGTTCCTGCTTATGGAATCGAAGCGCTGACCCTCTGCCTCGATCGACGTTATCCCACAGGAAATAAGAAACGCAGCTCGGTGCTCACCATTCTCCGCATGGGGCTGGAGTCGATCTTCGATCGCCAGCCCCTTCTCCAGGAACCGGTGACCGGAAATTCCGATTGCACCCATCGCAGGATCACCTGGGATACACGAGACCCGTTACGCGCCCCGGAAGGAACGGAAAACACCCTTCTGATCGATGCGCGCGGATTCTCCGCCGAAGGGGAAAACTGCGACGCGATGCTGGGCGTGCAGGCCTACAAACTCGGATGGAAGCAATTCATCCATTACAACTCACGCGGAACCCGTTTTCACGCGGCGGGATTCGGCTCCTCGACCGAAGATTTGCGTATCGACTGCTACGACAATCCCGGCGATTACCTTGCTTCCGGTATGGATGGGCTGGAGATTTACGTTCACGGTAACGCGCAGGACCAACTCGGCCAAATTACGAAACAAGGCAAACTCGTCGTTTACGGCGATGTCGGACAAACCTTTCTCTACGGTGCAAAGGGAGGGGAAATCTATGTCCTCGGTAACGCCGCCGGACGGCCGATGATTAACGCCGTCGGACGTCCCAGAGTCGTCATCAACGGAACCGCCCTGGATTTCCTGGCCGAATCGTTCATGGCGGGCGATCCCCTCAACGGCGGCGGTTTCGCAGTCGTGAACGGGCTTCGATTCGACGAAAACGGATGCGTGATTCCACTGGACCTGCCTTATCCGGGAAGCAACCTGCTTTCTCTGGCTTCCGGTGGGGCGATCTATGTGCGTGACCCACACCGCACGCTTGTCGAAGAACAACTGAACGCTGGCGCCTACCAGCCGTTTACTCCAGCCGATTGGAAACAGATTTTGCCTTACTTGCAGGAAAATGAAAGACTGTTCGATATCCAGATTGAGCGCGATCTGCTCACCGTGAACGGGGTTCGGCGCAATCCTGAAGAGGTCTACCAGAAGGTGGTCCCCAGTAAAGACGCCGAAGTGGAAGCGGAATTGGAAGGATTGGGAGGATGAGATGACGGATACGATGCAGTTGAAAGATTCGTCCTTCATACAGGAAATCGAACGCCGGAGTGATACACCGGTCAGTGCCTGTTATCAGTGCCATAAATGTTCGACCGGCTGCCCCATTGGCCCGGAAATGGAATGGCTGCCCAGCCAGATCATGCGTCTGATTCATTTCGGCCAGGATTCCACGCTTCTGGAATCACCCTCGGTCTGGTTCTGCGCTTCGTGCGAAGCCTGCACCACCCGATGCCCGATGGAGATCGATATCGCCAGGGTCATGGATACGCTGCGGATCGTGGCTATCGAGCGCAAAGCCAGCCTCCCGGATTCACGCGGTAGCCAATTCAACCAATCGTTCCTTTCCAGCGTTCGCCGCCATGGACGTGTCTTCGAATTGGGAATGTTGACGGCGTACAAATTCCGAAGCCTCGACTTTTTCGCCGATTTGGACAAAGCCCCGAAAATGATGGCAAAAGGAAAACTTTCATTTCTCCCCTCGCGAAGTGAGAGCGCCGGAGAGGTGAAGCAAATCTTCAAACGTGCAGAAAAGGAGGAGAACAAGCGGTGAAATACGCCTTTTTTCCTGGCTGCAGCCTTGAGTCCACGGCTTGGGATTTCGATCGCTCGACACGGGCCATCTGCCGTGCTTTGGGGATCGAACTGGTTGAGATTCCCGGTTGGGTTTGCTGCGGTTCGACTCCAGCGCACGTCAGCGATCCTTCGCTGGCTCTCGCCCTCCCAACGGTCAACATCGAAAAAGCCAGGGACATGGATCTGGACGTATTAACGGCCTGCGCCTCCTGCTATTCACGGCTGCGTCACGCCAACTACAAAATACAAAACGATCCCGCGGAACGGAAACGGATTGAAGCCGTCATTGGAAAACCTTGCGACGGCTCGACGCCGGTTCGGCATATCCTGGACGTTCTCGTCAACGATTATGGGCTGGACGCCATCCGTCAGCACGTCCAAAAACCGCTGAGCCATCTGCGAGTGGCGAGTTATTACGGCTGTCTGCTGACCCGTCCCCCGGAGATCGTCGCGTTCGACGATCCCGAACATCCTGTCTGCATGGATGACCTGGTGGCTGCGGCGGGTGCGGTTCCGGTGGAATGGCCGTATAAGACGGAATGCTGCGGCGCGGGATTATCCCTGACGCATTCCGAAGTGGTCTGCCGCCTCGGTCACAAATTAATATCGATGGCGCGGGAAGCGGAGGCCGAGTGTCTGGTGGTTGCCTGTCCGTTATGCCAGGCCAATCTCGATCTCCGCCAATCCGATATCCAAAAAATCGATTCCACAATGCCCGATACTCCCGTTCTTTATATTACTCAATTGGTAGGATTAGCCTTGGGGCTTTCCCCCGGCGAATTGGGGCTGAACGCGCTGGCCGCCAGCCCGACGCTGATGCTTCAGAAAAACGCCGCTCTCGAAGCCGCTTCCGCAGGAGGACCGTCATGAATCCCGCAACCGGCACCAATGGAAGCGAACCGTCCGGCGCCGTACTCGTCTGCGGTGGAGGGATCGCCGGAATCCAGGCGTCAATCGATCTTTCGGCGGCGGGGTTTCGTGTCTACGTCGTGGAAAAAAGCCCCACCATCGGCGGCGGTATGTCGCAGCTGGATAAAACCTTTCCGACGGGTGACTGCGCGACCTGCATCATATCTCCTAAACTTGTAGAATTTATGCGCGATCACAACATCGATTTGATGACCCTCTCGGAAATCACCGAACTCGAAGGCGAAGCCGGAAACTTCACGGTCAAAGTTCGGCAAAATCCTCGCGGTGTCGATATCAACAAATGTACGGGGTGCGGGGAATGTTGGCAGAGCTGTCCGGTCAGCAACGTGCCCCAGGATATCACTCCATTCACGCCAAGCGAAACATTGAATGATGTAGACCATGCCTGGATCGACTCGATTCTCGAACGCCACCAAAACGATCCGGCCCCTTTGATTCAAGTCTTACAGATCATCAACGATGAGCGGGGATATCTACCTCGTTCGATGCTGGAATATTTGACGGTCCGTTTTGAGATTCCTCTCACCGAAATCTACCGGGTAGCGAGTTTCTACAATGTCTTCAACCTGGAGCCGGCCGGACGCCACACGATTGAAATATGTTTGGGAACGTCTTGTTACATGCGCGGTTCGGGACGCCTTCTCAATCGGCTCGAACAGACGATCGGTATCCGCGAGGGAGAAACCACTGAGGATTCACGCTTTACGCTTCGGACGGTTCGGTGTATCGGATGCTGCGCGCTGGCCCCGTCCATGCGGATCGACGGCGTGACGTTTGGAAATATCAATCACAATACCATCCCGGACATCCTGGAGAAATTCGAATGAGCGAGTTGATACGGTCCGGGGAATTCCTGAACCAAATCGCCTCGGACGGCGAATCCACACTCTATCCCGGCCGATTGAAAATCCTGATCGGCTCGGCCACGTGCGGAATCGCGGCGGGAGCGAGAGACGTCGAGGAAGCGGCGTTGCGCGCGGTGAAAGAACTGGGTTTGGACGCGAGTATTTCACGCACCGGCTGTATCGGATACTGCCGAAACGAGCCCATTCTCGATCTCATGATTCCCGGCAGTCCACGAATCGGTTACGGCATTATGACACCGGATAAAACGCGCGCGCTGCTCGAATCTTATGCATCCAGTGGAGACGTGAAACCCGATCTCGCCATCTACCGTTACGATCAAGAAATTCACACTGAATCCGGAGAGACTCATCAATATCCGGCTTCGACGAACGGTGTGGGTTCGATTCCGGAAATATCCACCATCGATTTCTTTCGCAAACAAGAGAGAGTGATTCTACGCAATTGCGGTTCGATCGATCCGATGCGAATCGATGAAGCGGTCGCTCGCGGGGCGTATCGCGGAGCCTTTTCTGCGATCGCTCATAAATCCCCGAAAGAAGTCATCGAGGAAATGAAGGCCTCCGGTCTGAGAGGGCGGGGAGGCGCGGGTTTTCTCACGGGCATGAAGTGGGATATCGCTTCCCAGAGCGAATCCGATACGAAATATATAGTCTGCAACGGCGAAGAGGGCGATCCGGGCGCTTTTATGGATCGCTGTGTCTTGGAAAGCGACCCCCATGCGGTTCTGGAAGGAATGATCGTTGCGGCTTATGCAGTCGGCGCTTGTGAAGGGTTCTTATACATACGAAGCGAATACCGACAGGCCGTGGCCACGGTCGAACACGCCATCCGTGAAGCGGAGAAAACAGGCCTGCTGGGGGATGACATTTTCGGGAGCAGCTTTTCGTTCCGAATCAAAGTCCGGCAGGCCGCCGGTGCTTATGTCTGTGGAGAAGAGACCACCCTGATCGCGTCTCTCGAAGGACATTCCGGCGAACCGAGCATACGCCCCCCCTATCCCGTTACCGAGGGAATGTGGAAGAAACCGACCGTCATTAATAACGTGAAAACGTTAGCGAGTATCGGACCCATTCTCAGCCGCGGAGCCGAGTGGTATTCCTCGATAGGGGTGGAAAACAATCGCGGCACGACGGTCTTCTCCCTGGTCGGAGCCGTGAAGAATACGGGGCTGGTCGAAATTCCTCTCGGAATACCGATGAGGGAAATAGTGGAAGAAATCGGAGGCGGTCTACCGGGAAAGCTTCCATTCAAAGCGATTCAAAGGGGGATGCCTTCCCGAATCGATGCTCGATCTTCCGGTCGAATATCAAAAACTGAACGAAGCCGGAACGATGATGGGATCGGGTTTTATGATCGTCATCGACGAGGGAACCTGCATCCTGGATTTCGCTAAATATTTTCATACTTTCTCGGAAGAAGAATCCTGTGGGAAATGCGTTCCATGCCGTGAAGGCACTCAGCATCTGCTGCGTATCATCAACCGAATTTGCGACGGACACGGAACGCTGGACGATCTTGCCCTTCTCGAACGACTCGCGAAAACCATGAGATCGGCGTCCCTCTGCGCGTTGGGCTTAACCGCCTCCAATCCGGTGATGGCGGCCATCAAATACTTCCGAGAAGAAGTCGAAGCGCATATCGTCGATAAGAAATGTCCCGCTGGAGTCTGCACCAATCTGATCACGCTGCGGGTCGATGAAGCGATTTGCGATGGCTGCGGAGAATGTGTAAAAGTGTGCCCGTCCGGTGCGATTCAGGGCAAACAAAAATCCCCTCACCGGATCGATCAGGTGTTGTGTACCCATTGCTGCGCCTGCAAAGACGTGTGCCCGGTAGAAGCAGTTATCAGTGAGTAAATGTAGGGTGGCTCAAAGCGCAGCGTAGCCCACCATTTCTACTAAGCGTCTACCCTCACCCGTATCCTCTCCCAGAGGGAGAGGGGACTGAAGAGAGTCAAGATGATGAACGAACATTTTCCGTTCGATTCAAGGTTTGAAAGAGGTTGATTATGGAAGCATCTTCACCGAACCGTGTTGTCGTGTCGGTGGATGGCCGCGCATCGGAAGTTCCCAAAGGCACGACGATTCTTGATGCCGCGCGTCAGATGGGGATCACGATTCCGACGCTCTGCCACTTCCGGGGTATGACGCCTTTCGGGGCATGTCGGATCTGTCTGGTAGAAATTGAAATGCCTCAGGGCCGAAAACAGGTCCCTTCGTGCAGCTTTGCGATCGAGAACGACCTGACCGTCCACACGGAGACCGATTCGGTCCTGGAGTCACGGCAAATGATTCTCGAATTGCTGTTGGCCCAGGCTCCCGACTCAACCGAACTCGCCCAATTCGCAGCGGAACTCGGTGTCGAATCCACTCCCCTCGAAAAATCTTCGGAAGGAAAATGTATCCTCTGCGGTCTCTGTATTCGGGCTTGCAGCGATTTGATGAATCGGAGAGCAATCAACTTTTACGGACGTGGCACGACACGGGTCGTCCATACCCCATTCAGCGAACCGACGGATCAGTGTCAGGCGTGCGGGGCCTGTGTTTTTGTGTGTCCAACGGGAGCGGTCGATCTCGAAACGATTTCCGCTCACCGGATCAAACCACATATCACTGCCCACGACCGCTATCTAACCCCCCGGTCGAGTATCGATTTGGCCCACCCCCAGGCCTCTCCGCGCGTGCCGGTCATCGATCGGGAATCCTGCGTTCATTTCATGACCGGTGAATGCGGCCTGTGCGCCACGGTGTGCGAAGCCGGAGCGATCGATTACGATCAACAGGAAAAGACATTCGATCTAAACGTCGGGGCGGTGATTCTGACGCCCGGTTTCGAGGCCTTCGATGCCACGAAACGAGGCGAGTTCGGTTTCGGTCATTCCGCCAACATCCTGACCAGTGTGCAGTTCGAGAGAATCCTCTCGGCTTCTGGTCCAACCAAAGGGCATATTCGACGACCGTCGGATGGAAGAGCACCGAAACGCCTGGCCTTCATCCAATGCGTTGGCTCCAGGGATTCCGGCTGCGATAACGACTATTGTTCCTCGATATGCTGCATGGCCACTACGAAGGAAGCGATCCTTGCGCAAGAGCACGAACCCGGTCTGGATGTCACTGTCTTTTTCCTCGATCTTCGCGCTTTCGGCAAGGATTTCGACCGCTATTGTGAACGGGCAAAGCGTCTTGGAATCCACTATATCCGTTCGTTTATTTCCAAAGCTTATGAAATGCCGAAGACGAACAATATTCGTCTCACTTACATGCATCCGGAAGCGATGCTGACGGAAGACGAGTTCGACATGGTGGTGCTCTCGCTGGGACTCGAACCGGATGCGACGCTTGAGGAACAGGCCAAACGGTTTAATATCGCGCTCAACCGATGGGGCTTCGCACAGACGAACGAACTGGCTCCGCTGGATTCTTCTCGTCCGGGAGTCTTCGTAAGCGGTGCGTTTCAGGAACCCAAAGATATTCCCGATACGGTGATGCAGGCGAGCGCGGCTGCGGCCAGAGCGATGACGCTGCTCGCCGAGGCCAGGGGAACCTGCGTCAAGAGAAAAATATATCCCCCGGAACGTGACATCACCGACGAACCGCCTCGAGTCGGTGTGTTCGTGTGTCACTGCGGAAGTAATATCGCTTCGGTCGTCGATGTCGAAACGGTGGTCGAACGGAGCAGGGAACTGCCTTTCGTCGTCTTTGCCGAAAGCAATGTTTACACGTGCGCGGACGACAGCCAGGACTTGATTAAGAAAACCATCGCCAAGCATCGCTTGAACCGCATCGTCATCGCATCCTGCACCCCACGAACCCACGAACCGATCTTCCGGGATACGATCCGGGATGCGGGCCTCAATCCTTATCTTTTAGAGATGGCCAATATTCGCGATCAATGTTCCTGGGTTCATTCAGCGACCCCGGATAAAGCCACGAATAAATCAACCGATCTCGTGCGCATGATCGTCGGACGCACGGCGAACCTGATGCCCTTGCAGGAGGAGACGGTCCCCATCGAAAACGCTGCCCTGATCATTGGTGGCGGGATCGCCGGAATGACCGCCGCCCTGGCTTTAGCAGATCAAGGTTTTCCCGTTCATCTGGTGGAGAAATCGGAGCGGCTCGGTGGAACCATTCATCAAATTCACCGCACACTCGACGGCCAGGATGTCCAGGCATTCCTGGCGCAGACCATCGACCGTATCGCGAATCATCCCCAGATTACGGTGTACCTGAATTCGTCCGTCTCGAAAGTGAGCGGTCATGTCGGGAATTTTGTATCGAAGATCGAGTCGGACGGAAACACGATTGAAGTGAAACATGGGGTCGTCACCGTGGCCACGGGCGCGAAAGAATCGAAACCCCAGACATATAAATACGGCCAGAGCGACAAAATTCTCACCCAGTTCGAACTCTCGGACCGTCTGGGACGAAGCGAACTCACACTTCCCGATAATCCCGTTATCGCGATGCTCCAATGCGTGGAACAGCGCAATGAAGACAGGCCCTATTGCAGCCGAATTTGCTGCACGACAGCGATTCAAAATGCCTTGTCGCTGCTTGAACGTTACCCGGCAGCGCGAATCATGGTGCTCTACCGTGATATGAGAACTTATGGATTCCGTGAGGCGGCGTATCGGGAAGCCCGTGAAAAAGGTGTTTTATTCGTCCGCTACGAACCGGAACAGCCACCGGAATTGACAGTCAATGGAAAATTGGCCATGCGCTTTATCGATCCCACGCTAAGACGCGAGATCGAAATCGAACCGGATCTCGCCGTTCTGGCGGCCCCGGTCGTTCCCCGCGCCAGCCGGGAAGAACTTTCCGAGCTGCTTCGCATCCCGCTGAACGCCGATGGTTTTTTCCTGGAAGCGCACATGAAACTTCGTCCAGTCGATTTCGCGAGCGAAGGGCTTTTCCTCTGTGGAACCGCTCACGCCCCGAAATTTATCACCGAAACGATCTCCCAGGCCAACGCGGTCGCCGGCCGGGCTGCTTCGATTTTGTCGCGTAAAGATATGACCGTCAGCAGCCAAATCGCATGGGCAGACCCGGATAAGTGCATTTCGTGTATGACGTGTGTCCATGTCTGTCCCTATATGGCTCCGACTGTCAACAGTGTCAACAAAGCCGAAGTTCAGGGCGCGGTCTGCATGGGATGTGGAAGCTGTACGGCGGAGTGTCCTGCAAAAGCGATCCAGCTTCGCCATTATATCGACACTCAAATCCTTGGCGCGGTCCAAAGTCTGCTGAGTAAAAAAACGGCAGAGGAGACCCAGGAACCGCCCTACCTCGAACACGTTGGAGTGGCACAGCCGCGCTGGCATAAAGGACCTGAATCGAACGATGAATAGAGACGAACCGCTTATTCTCGCTTTTTGCTGTCATTACTGCGCTTATGCGGCGGCGGATATGGCTGGATCGATGCGCCTTCAATATCCGGACAACGTGCGCGTGCTGCGGCTCCCGTGTACCGGGAAGATCGAAGTCAATTACATTCTTTCCGCATTCGAACAGGGCGTCGACGGCGTGATCGTGGTGGGATGTCTGGAAGGCGGCTGTCACTTTCAGGAAGGCAACCTTCGCGCCCGGCGAAGGGTGGAACGCTCCAAACAATTCCTGGAAGAGATCGGTATCGAACCGGACCGTCTTGAGATGTTCAATCTCTCTTCCGCGGAAGGCCCGCGTTTCGCCGAAATCGTCACTCAAATGAACGAACGCCTCACCGAATTGGGGCCGAGCCAGTTAACGCCGAATGGGAAAAACGTGGAAGACGGCATCAGGGATTTGACTCAGCAGACCGAAACAACCCTTCAGGGAGAATTGGAATGATTGTAGCCGATCGAAAAAAAATACCGGAAATTCGAGATTCGATAAAGAATCATGATAACGTTCTGTTAGTGGGTTGCGGAACCTGCGTCACCGTCTGTCTTGCCGGAGGTGAGCGTGAGACGGGGATTATCGGTTCCTCTCTCCGAATGGCCTTGAAACTGATTGGCCGTGGCAATGTGAAAGTTGATGAATGCACGATCGAACGCCAATGCGAAGATGCGTTTATCGACATCCTGGCACAGCGCGCCGGCGACTACGACGCGATTTGCTCCCTGGGCTGCGGGGCCGGTGTTCAGGCGCTGGCCGAGCGCTTCCCGGAAATCCCCGTTTATCCGGGTTTAAATACGCAATTCATCGGAATTCTGGAATCGCAGGGTGTCTGGACCGAAAAATGCGCCGGGTGCGGGAACTGCCGCCTGGGTGAATTCGCCGGGATTTGCCCCATTACGCGATGCGCCAAACGTCTGCTCAACGGCCCGTGCGGCGGTTCGCATGACGGGAAATGCGAGGTCGATTCCAATCTCGAATGCGCCTGGCAGCTGATCTACGACCGCGCCCGTGCGCTCGATATCCTCGATTCCCTCGAACCGATCGCCACACCCCACGACTGGTCGACCGGCATCGACGGCGGCCCGCGTAAAGTCATCCGTGAAGACCAGCACATCCCCAGCGTGTAAACCGCGCTGCAACCGCCCCCTATTCAAATCTTCCTGAATTCATTCCATGAGACAAGTAGGTTCCGACAATTGTTTTTGACTTTTTTTCCGTTTCCTCTTTCTTAAATTGAGTTGGGCCCAACTCTCTTGAACGGATTTCGATGCAGCACTCGAACTCAATCGGACCTGATTTTGGAACGTCCTGGTGTCGCGACGTTCCATATCGGAGCCATATTCAACTCGGTGCTGCTTCGGCCTCTGTTCTACAAACGTGGAATGTCCACTATGCGGAGGCGCAATTCTCCACCACACGGATCGGTTCCGGGAGTATACCCCAGGGAACTGCTGCCTTGCTTGACATCGAGCACGGTAAACCGTAAGGCAGTCGGTTTAACGAGACTCAACGCGGGCCCTCGCTAAGGGAGTTCAGACCATTCGAGCGAAGAACCAACTGAAACATAAATGTTTCAGAGAGGCTATATGGCCCATCGCTCAGTGGTAACTCAACCTTTCCTCACGATACGGTAATCAGTCAGGACTTTCAGACGAAACGGCAAGATATCGTTTTACATCAACTATCTTTTTAACAATATCTTATGTTCTCTGAAAGTTTTTTTGACTTATTGCCGTTTCGTTTTATCCAGGCGGAATGATGGTCCGGCTTTCGAAATGGTAAACCTTTCGAGAACCGTTATTATACCACTTTGGTACGACCGGATTCCACCGTTCGCAAGAGGGATTGAAAAAAAATCCCTCTACTAATAGTAAAGTTTACCGCAACTTTTGGGAGTTATTTTTTAGGGGTGTGATGTAAGTATTGTGATATCAGTGGATTGCAAGTTATTTTGTTGGGACACGGCCGATCCGGATTTTTGTGGATTTCACGGATTTTGCTGTTTCAGCACTTCGTTTTTGAATCACGATAAACCGGGATTACCATCCCGGCCTAGCACGAAGGGACTCGGATTTCACGAAAACTGGGTGGGGAGCAGGATTCTTTATTCTGAATCGGTTTGGATGGGAGCGAGAACGGTATGGTTTTTTATGGTGGGTTGATTTGGCACAACCCACTCTACTTGGCTCTCTACTGGTAATCCTTTCCGTTGTAACTGTGAACGACGGATGTTAACCATGCTATGAGTTTGGTTTTCATCCGTTTCGTTTTCTGGGATTTTTTGGTAACGAGATCATTCTCTTCTTGAGGGTCTTTGGAGAGATTGTATAACTCGAATTTGACTTTTTTATCTTTCCCCTGAATTCGATGGAGTTTCCACGGCCAATCGAGCCAGGCGGCGTGTCCGGGGAAGGTGTCTTCCGGTAAGCGTTCGGTCAATCGACCGGCGTCCATACGAAGGCGAGATGATTCGGTCGTTTGTTTTCCCTTTTTTTGCGCTTCCAGAAGTTCGGCCATCCACTTCTTGCTTGGGGTGGAGAATCCTTTGACGGGAAAGTCCCAGAATCCCATCGGTTTGGGGCGGGCGTCCATTTTTCCTTCGATCGCCGGGAGGAGACTGATCCCGTCCAGAGGCGGCTGGTTTTCCATTCGCACTCCAGCAATGTCGAGAAGCGTGGGATAAATGTCCGAGGTATTGCAGGGCAGATCGGTGTTCGTGGCGTTCGGCAAGCGGGCGGGCCATTCGAGAATCGCGGGGACGCGGAGGCCGCCTTCATAAACTTTTCCCTTATTCGCCCGTCCTCCCGTGCTTCCAACTTTGGGAAGACCGCCGTTGTCGCTGCAATACCAGAGCAGGGTGTTTTCGTGGATATCCAGGTCGCGCAGCTCACGACGAAGTTGGCCGAAAGCGCGATCCATGGCGGTGATTTCGCCGTAGAAGTGTTGTAGTTTCTCGCTGCGATCTTTGTAGAGCGCTCGGTCATCTTCTAGCGCTTGGTGGGGGTTGTGAGGTGAACCGAACCAGACGACGGCCAGAATCGGCTTCGGGGATGCGGCGTGTTTACGGATAAATTCGATCGCTGCGTCGACGGTTACTTTGGAACTTTCGCCTTGGGTTTGGACGGCGGTTCCTTCACGGCTGAGAATGGGATCGTTGTCGAAGAAATTGGGAGCCGAAAACCATTCATCGAAACCGCTCGCGCCGGGATTGACCGGACTTCCTTTCTGCACGGAACCGAGATGCCATTTCCCGAAATGTCCCGTGACGTATCCCGCCGTTTTCAGCGCTTCGGCGAGGGTGATTTCCTGAGGGCGAAGCGTGTGGCCCCACTTGAAGCATCCAAAACGGTTTGGATGACGGCCTGTCATGACGCTGCCGCGCGTCGGCGAGCAGACTGGTGCGGCGGCATAGAAATGATCGAAACGAAACGCCGAGGCGGCCAAGGCATCGAAATGCGGTGTCTTCAAAACGGGATGCCCGTTGTAGGCCATATCACCCCAGCCCTGATCGTCGGCCATGCAGAGGATGATATGGGGTTTCCTGGACGGAGAATTGTCCGATGCTATTGCGATTCCCGACGCGGCGAAAACGCCCGCTCCGGCCGCTTTCAAAAAATCACGGCGTTTGAGTTGCATTTCATTTCTCCTTCTCAATAAAAGTATGGGCAATATCACATAAAGAAGACGCTTCCCTAGAATATCATATTAAACCTAAAAACGGCAGTTGACTCGCGGTGAGGAGCGCAATAGCCTAGGCTATTCGTACTGGATGTCGAATTATTTTGACAAAATCCTGATTTTGCGTAGTATAATGGGCAAAAGGAGTGCTATTCAGATGGAGAAAACAATTGTGAAGACCACCGAAGAAATTATAACGGAGATGGAAAAACTTCCTCCGGAAGATATACGCGTAATTATACGACACTTTGAACCGGAAGAGGAATTTTCCGAAGAAGATACTGCGCTCATTCTTGAAGCAATAGAAGATTCCAAACAAGGGAAAAACATGGCAGGGCCTTTTGAAGGCAAAGAAGCAATCAATTATCTACGAAGACTAAGAGGCGCACCAACCACCTAATGGAAATCCGCTACCACAGAAATTTTACGAAGGCTTTTCTAAAACTCTCCGGCAAGATCCAAGAAAAAGTCGAAAGAACCATCGAAACTTTCCAGATGAATCCGCACCATCCCCAACTCAACAATCATGCCCTGCACGGCAAGTATCAGGGGTATCGTGCCATATCCGCAGGAGGAAATATACGATTGGTGTTCAAGGTAGAAGGAAATTATGCAATCGTTGAATTCCTTATGGTCGGTACTCACACCCAAGCGTACAAATAAGCGCTCCCCTTTAACCTGAAAACGGCAGTTAGGTTTAAGCAGCAACCCGCTCCTCAGCCATCATGCGAATCGGATCGGTGTTCGTCAGGTTTTCCTCTTAGTGAAAATTTCTTGTTTAGCGAACGCGCCATTCGGTGTCGAGGACGGAGTATCCTGTGGGTCTGAAGATTTCAACCTCGATTCGTTCTAGTGAGGGGAATGTGGGCCAGTCGATTTCTATGGGGTGATTGCTTCCGGGGGGGAGATCGGGCAGCGCTTTTTTGCCGGTTCCTAACGGTTGGCCGAGGGCATTGTAGGCGGTCCAGACCAGCAGGTAGTTTCGCAGTGTGTATGCGGGCAGATCGTTTTCGAGTGCGCGGGTGAGTATCGTTACTGTGGACCGTGTTACTTTATCTTTGTCTTTCGGGGCGGTGACAGTTAGCGTTTTTATGGGAGAGGATTCACGGCGAAGTGCTTCCCACGACGGTTTGGGGCGGTTGAGAATATCTACGACGCCGTGTACGCGCTGCTTGAACGATCCCTGGCCCTTGTCGCCGATGTGGGTGCGGTAATCGTTGTAGTTGAAGAAGATTGCGCCTGCCACGTTAGGCGATTTTCGGTAACAGTCCGTGTGGGTTTTCAGGATTTCGATTCGGCGCCGATCGCCAGACGGATTTTTTGGATTGCATTCGCAGAGACCGTATTCGGAAACCACGACGGATTTCTTTGGATACGCTTTTGCAATCAGTTCCAGATTCGTTTCCAGGTTGGCGACCGTCCCGCCGTACCAGGATTCCCAGTAGTCGTTCCATTCGATGAAATCGACCAGGGCGGATGCGTCGCGCTCCGGGGTTTTCTGGAGTGAATTGGAGGCGTAGGTCAGCAGGCGGTTTGGATCGAGTGCGCGGGCGAGTTCGATCCCGTTGCGAATGAACGCATGTGCTTCCTTGCTTTGCCCGCCGATCTCGTTGCAGAGTCCCCAGGCGTAGATCGAGGGATGATTGTAATGGGGAAGGATCATCTCTCTCGTGTGGAGTTCCTGAATTTCATTTAATTTTCCCTGCATGGTTTTTCCGCCCCAGGCCGGGATTTCTTCCTGGACCAGCATTCCTTCGCGGTCGCAGAACTCGAAGACCGGATCGTCCTGCTGCCAGTGGAAACGGGTCAGCACGCAGTTCAGGCGTTTCATGTCGGTCAGGATTTCGCGCGCCACTCTGGGGTCTTCCGCCATGCCGTAACGCGGGTCGCTGCCCGGCATCCATTCCACGCCCATCAGCCGCATCGGTTCGCCGTTCAGGAAATAGAATCCGTCCTTTACCTCGACGCTGCGAATACCGAATTCGGCTTCCTGCTGGTGGAGAATTGTCTTGCGGTCCATGAGACGGCAGCGCAGGCGGTAGAGCTGGGGTGAATCGAAATGCCACAGCATCGGTTTTTGAATGTTTCCTTTGAGACGCGCTCCCAGCGTGCCATCGTTCAGGGATTCAATCGGAGTGGAGAGTTGAGCCACGAGGCGACCGGCGGGATCGAAAACCGCTGCTTCGGCGTACACGTTTTTCCCTTTGCTTTTGGGAGTGGCGATGTGCATCGTGACAGCGATCGAAGCGTTTGAAAAATCGTTTTGCGGCTTGGCGTCGATCAGTACGCGGGTGATGTGAGTTTTTGGCATGATATGCAACTGCACGCGGCGGGTAATCCCCCCGTCGGTGGGCCAATCGAACGAGTCGAGGTAGGGAAGGGCGTTTTTGGAAAATCGGTTGTCTACCCGCACAACCAGGGTGTTGACGCCTTTTGGATTCAAACTTCCGGTCAGCGGGATCGTGAATGGCGTCCAGCCGCTTCCGTTGTGTTCCATCAATTGCTTCCCGTTCAGCCAGATCGTGGCATCCCGGTAGATCGCGCCGAATTCGAGAATGATTTCCTTGTTCTTCCAGGTTAAATCCGTCTGGAACGTTCTTGCGTACCAAGCGATCCCGGCGTAGTCTTCCATCCCCGGTTCGACTTGCCAGGTGTGAGGCACGCGAACCGTTCGCCAGGACGATCTCTCATGGCCGGGATCGAACCACGTGTTTGATATTCCAGTGTCGCTGGAGTCATTCGTAAATTGCCAGAAACCGTCCAGAGAAAACGTTTCTCCGAATGTCGGTATGCTTCCGGATAGAATGACAAGCAGTGAAATGAAAACCGGAACTCGAATGGGGATGCTGGATTTATCGATTAAACGCATGATGCACTCCTTCCGTTGATTCGCGCGCAATGAAACGATCGCAAACCGGGATCGCCGGTCGGATCAATTTACCTTTTGCCGATAACCGGATGATGATAACATGAAAACGTTTTGGATCGTATAGGGTGCATCGTATTAAATAATTGAATTGCCCGATTGGGGCCGCTCGAAAATATAGGAAAAGAGATTCACCGATGCGTGATATGAAATTGACCGGGACATTTTTCCTGACGCTGTTTATTATCGTTTTGATTCGGACGGCATGGGTATGCGACGACGCGTTCATCACGTTTCGCACGATTGATAACTGGGTTCATGGGTATGGATTGCGCTATAACATCGCCGAGCGGGTTCAATCGTACACGCATCCCTTATGGATGATTGTTCTTTCCCTGGTTTATTTTATAACGCGCGAGTTCTATTACACTGTGATCGCTCTGACGGTCGTTATTTCCTGCCTGACTTTTTACCTGTTTTTTTTCAAACTTGCGGTAAGTGAACTGAACGCGGTTATTACCGCCACGATTCTTGTTTTATCGAAAGCGTTCGTCGATTATTCCACCTGCGGCCTGGAAAATCCGTTGACGCATCTGCTGCTCGTCGTTTTCTTTTTCCTCTTTTTCCGGCTGAGTGAAGAAAAAGAGAGGATGAATCCTAAAAATCTATTTTGCTTGCTGTTCGTCGGTTCTCTGTTAATGACGAACCGGCTCGACACAGTGTTGCTGATCTTTCCGGTCTATCTCTACCTTTTTCTTCGCGATGTCTCATGGCGTGAAATTTCGAGAAAACCATCGGTGTGCTTGAAAATCGTTTGGAGAAAATGGGATAAACAATATCTCAACGCCATTCTTCTTGGATTCGCTCCTATCGTTCTATGGGAACTCTTTTCCCTGTTCTATTACGGTTTTCTCTTTCCCAATACCGCCTATGCCAAGTTGAATACGGGATTGCATCCGTCGATTCTGTTTTCTCAGGGAATGAGTTACGTCTGGAATTCCTTGAGCCTCGATCCAATCACTTTATTTGCGATTACCGCCGCTTTTCTCTATACGGCGTTTTACTTCCGGGAAAACAAGGTGAATGTCTGTATATGCTTTGGGATTGCGTTGTACCTGCTCTACGTCGTTAAGATCGGCGGCGACTTTATGAGCGGGCGCTTTTTCACGGCTCCGTTCGTTTGCGCGATGGTGATGTTATCGAGAATTAAATTGAACGGTATGCGCGACGGTTTTACGATCTTTCTGGTCGTGCTTCTGCTGGTTGCGCCTTTCGTGAAACACCAGGCCATCGGTCCCGCTTCCGATGGTTTGAAAGACCAAAACGATATTGCCGACGAGCGTATTTTCTGGTCGCCCACGACGGGCCTCTTAGCCAAAAACCGCCTTCGACACGAATTCGATCATAAGGAGGTCAAAGACGCCCTTGCCGATCGCGCTTCTAAAACGGTCATTCGCTTCCGGTACAGCATCGGGATGTACGGTTATTTTGCCGGTCCGGAAATCCACGCGGTCGATCTTTGCGCTTTGGTTGATCCACTGCTGGCCAGGCTGCCGATGACGGGCGATGGGATCGAGTGGCGGGTCGGACATTTCATGCGAAGTCGCCCGGGCAGTTATATGGAGGCGTTGGTTAATAAACGCCCAATCGACGATCCCAGTTTACGAGCCTATTGGGAACACCTCTCCATTCTCACGCGGGGCCGTCTGTTCAGTCCGGCGCGGTGGTGGGAAATCGTCAAATTTAACTTGGGTTGCTATGATTATCTCATCGACGAGTTTTGTGAACGGGAATTCAATATATGGAATTACAGCGAAGAGTTGAATGACGAAACCCCTGAGGGATATCCCTGGTACGCAGTCGGGAATTTTGTACTGAACGAACATGGTGTGGGGATTCGTATGGTTTTGAATGATTATTCGGCGAGTTACGGTTATAAGATGAGTCTGCATGGGGGGCATCGATATAAGTTGATTTATTTAACCAAGGGAGAAAAGATCGCCGAACAAACGATTGATATTCCTGAAAGAGAGGGCGGGGGGATGACGTTATACGAAGGGACGATCCCTGCCGAGGCGCTTCGGAAACAATTCGATCTGCTCCGAGTCAAGCCTGTATCGCGTGACGGGACACCGAGTTTGGGCCATTTCCTCCTCATCAAGCAATAGAGTTGTCAGTTATTACTCTTTGAATCCGATTAACTCAATCCACTTGATGGAGAATCGGTTGTTGGGGACGGGTGTGGGATCGAGGCGAATTGCTGTGATTCTTTCCCCTGGCTGGAATAATCCCAATATGGAGCTGTACCGGATTTGAAAGGTCTGTTCTTTGTCCAAATACGATAGCGTGACCGGGCCTGCGAAGCGTTGTGGTTGAGTGTGGAAGAAGATTTGCGTATCTGTTTTTGATGCGTTCAGCATCTTCGCTCGAATCGCCAGCAGTGAGCCGGTCGGGATGTTATATCCTTCCAGCATCAAGATCGGATTGGTATGGGTCGATTGGGACGTGAGAACACGGTCAGAGATCATGGGATTCATCATCCCGTCGTTGGGTTTCCAATCCGACAACTGTCGTGGAGGATGGGTGTCCCAGCGCATGAAAACCGGCTCTTGTGTGTGGTTGATGGGGGAATTCGTTTCACGCAGCGCGATGAAATCGTTGCTGAAACGCTCGCTCTCCCGTAAGGGGTACAACTTGATCCCCTCGATTACATCGCCGGGGGAGAACAGACTGTTCAGCGAGGCTTCGCGCGTTTTCATCGCCCCAAAGGGTGAGTTATTCGTCAGCAGGACAGGACCGGTAGTTCAGTGGTTCCGGGTTGTGAAATGCAGCGCGGCATGGGTGGTCGTGTTGGGGTTCATCCGAATTTGAATCGAAAGCGAACCGTGGACGGGGAGATTCAATCCAGCGATGGAGAGAAATGCGTTCGCGTGAGCGGCGCTGGCGCTGAATACACCGCCCGATAGGGACCATTTTCCGATTGCTGGATTGGGCGTCCAGCCTTCCAGTTCCCCTGTGTTATCGAAATCCCAGCGTTTCAGGATTTTCGATGATGTTTCGATCCCATGCTTTTTCCAGCCAGGAAATTGCTTCGTCCAGCCGGTGCGCTTGCAAGCCGATATTCTCGGAAATTTCAAAAGGTGTCACGTGCTGCGTTCGCTCGAACAGGGCGATATAAGAATTGGTGTAAGGCAGAAAACCGGCGTACCGGTGGATTTGCATGAACCATTGCGGGGGAGTATCGAGAAAATGCGAGAAGACGATTTTTTCTTCATGGGTGATGAGTGGGAATAGGTGAGCGATTCGGTGGATAAAATCACTTTTGGAAATTCACGAGTTTTTCTAACAATGCGGCATCTGGGCGGCTCTGCTGATTGCCGATGGCGTTATAGTTGTTCTTGTAGTCTCCATAAAAGAGCCAAGTATTCTGGTCGTCCCAATATCCGGCCTTCTTGAGTAGGTTGATGAATTCTTCTTCCGCGTCAGTTTGCATCAGGGTGAGACAGAGTTTCTTGGCTTCACTCTCTGTCATGATTATTTCTCTCCTTCTCTGAATTGTTGTTCGGACTCGACGAAACGCTGTCTCTGACCAGTCACTACATACGAAACTTTTACTCCCTATCGGACACGAGCGACAAGGCCGAGGTCGGTCATGCGCGATAGCGCGCCGGAGCGTTAGACGACGGGAACCTCGTTTTGACGACAAAACGTGTCGAAGACCGGTATCACACTGCCATGATCGGCACACAAGGTAAATTCGAGCCTCGTTTCGGATACTACGAATGTATGGTAAAATTCCAGACTCAAATCGGCCACTGGTCGGCGTTCTGGCTTCAGTCACCCACAATCGAGACCGAGGGTAACCCCAGGGAGACCGGTGTCGAGATCGATATCTTCGAATACCTGCGAAAATTCAAGGAGATCATCCACATCAACCTGCACTGGAACAGTTACGGGAAAAATCACAAAACCGCCGGAAAGAAATACCGGCATCCCGATATGCACGATGGATATCACATCATCGGTTTCGAATGGACACCGGATGAATATGTCTTCTTCGTCGATGGAAAGGAAGCTTGATACACGAGCGAAGCCGTCTCACACATCAAGCAATATATCATCCTGAGCCTGGAGGTCGATAAATGGGCGAGCGACATCAAGCAGGCAGCATCTACTTCGATTACCTGTGGGTCTACCAAATCCCTCTGGGAAAGGACCGGAGTGATGTAAAGCCGATCGATTATAATAAATAAAGTGAAATAACAGGTTTACTCCTGGGGCCAGGGCAGCACATTCGCGCGTTCGGCCCAGGCTTTCCACTCCGCCGCCAGACGCCCGGCCCGCTCTGGATACTGGTTGGCGAGATCGTTGGTTTCGGTTCGGTCGGCTTCCATGTCGTACAGTTCCCACGCCCCTTTTTTCCCTTTCGCAACCAGTTTCCATTGGCCATCCCGGATCGCGCGGTTGCCTTCATGCTCGAAATAGATTGGGTTGTGGCGCTCGATTGATCTCCCCTGAAACGCGGGAACCAGACTGCAACCTTCCATCGGTTGAATGTCGTATCCCTTGTATTTTGAGGGATATAACGCGCCGGATACATCGACGCATGTCGCCATAATGTCGATCAGATGACCGGGGTGTCCGCACCATTCATCCCGCGAACGAACCGAAGCGGGCCAGTGAGCGATCAACGGAGTGGAGATACCGCCTTCATGCACCCAGTGTTTGTAGCGGCGGAAGGGGGTGTTACTGGCGTTGGCCCAGGGAATACCGTAACTCTGATATGTCTCTTCCGGCCCAGGCATGATCTCATGGTCTTCATTTCCAACTCGAACCGGCTGTCCGTCGCGTGTTTTCTTCGGGATATGCAGCCCCCCCCATTTACTGGACAGTTCTTCGGCGCATCCCCCGTTGTCAGCCAGGAAGAGAATGAGGGTGTTGTCGAGTTGCCCGTTATTCCGAAGCGCCTCGACGATACGTCCAATGCCCTGGTCCATGCGGTCGATCTGGGCAGCGTAGACCTCCATCCGTTTCGCTTGCCATTCTTTGTCTTCAACGTCATTCCACGCTTTGACGCGTGGATCGCGCTCGGTCAGTTCCCATCGAGGATCGATCAGCCCCATTTCAATCATCCGTTGACGTCGTTCCTCGCGCAGCGCGTCCCAGCCCCGATCGTAACGGCCTTCATATTTCGCGATATCTTCGGGAAGCGCGTGCAGGGGCCAATGAGGTGAGGTGTAGGCCACGTAGCAGAAAAATGGTTTATTACGCTTGTCGTTACGGAAATCGTCGAAGAATCGAACCGCGTTATCGCTGATTGCGTCGGTATAGAAGAACGCATCCGTTTCCGGTTCGATCGGCGTGTTGCCACGGGTCAGCGAAATGGGATCGTAGAAACTTCCAGCGCCGTGGATGGTTCCGAAGAAACGGTCGTAGCCCCGTTGAAGTGGCCAATTGTGCTTGGAAACCAGTTTTTCATTGCCGCTCCAATGCCCCACTTGTTTCGTGACGTGCCACTTACCGGACATGGCGGTTGCGTATCCGGCCCCTTTGAGCACCTCGGCGATCGTGACGCAACGGCCGTTCAGGTCGCCTTGATAGCCGGGATGTTTCCGGTCGTTCATCATGTGACCGACACCCGCCTGATGGGGATAGAGTCCGGTCATTAGGCTGGCGCGGGTGGGGCAGCATCGCGCCGTGTTGTAGAACTGCGTGAAGCGCACTCCGCCCTGCGCGAGACGGTCCAGGTTCGGTGTATGGATTTCGCCCCCGTAGCAGCCGATGTCCGAATACCCCATATCGTCCGCCATGATGAGCACGATATTCGGCGCATCGCGTTTCGCTTTTTTTCTTGACAAGCCTGCGCATCCCTGGACCGCCAGCCCCGCCGAGCCGAGACCCATCGCATGAATGAAACGTCGTCTTTTCATCATGAAATCCCCATTTCCGTATCGCTAGTTCTGCACGTGCTGTCCGGCGGGAATCGTCGCGCCGGTTTTTTCCCGCCAGTCGGTGAGTTGCCGTTTGAGTTGATTCACTCGATCGGGATGCTGGCGTGCAAGGTTATGTTTTTCTCCGATATCATCGGCAAGGTTGTAAAGTTCACACTGGCCGTTCTCGTAAAACTCGATCAGTTTCCAATCCCCCGCGCGAATCGCTCCCGATGACCGGCCACCGAGAAAGTGCGGTTTCTCCAAGGGATAATGCCAATAAAGCGCTTTCCGATCGAACACACTTTCGGGATTGATTAATGATGGAATAATCGATTTGCCGTCAAGAGGTTGACGCGACGAACCGGGTTCCAATGAAACCATTTGACAGAGGGTGGGATAGAGATCGATGCTCGACAGCGGCGTGTGACAGGTTTGATTCGGCTTCGTTTCCCCTGGCCAGTGTACGATGAGCGGAACGCGGATCCCTCCCTCGTACAGGGTCGATTTCCCGGCGCGAAGCGGGGCGTTGGAGGTAACCCGGTCTTCACCGCCGTTGTCGGACATAAAAACGACAATCGTGCGATCCGAGAGATTGAGTACTTCCAGTTTGCGTACGATCTGCCCCACGCCTTCATCGATACTTTCGAGTTGCGCGGCCAGATGGGGATTGTTTTTTTTCGCTTTGCGATCTTTCCCGGCCCCGGATTTTTTGGAATATTTTTCGATTCGGTCCGGCCTCCCGTCCAGGCGTGTATGAACCGCATAGTGACTCACGTACAGGAAGAAAGGTTCGTCTTTGTGGCGTTCTATAAATTCGGTCGCTTCGAGATTGCATCGATCGACGAGAAATTCACGTCCGGGCAGCCGCTTTTCGATCTCACGATTGAAATGATAGGGGTGAAAGTAGCTCCCCCCGCCGATCCCTCGATTCTCCGAGACGATCGTTTCATCGAAACCATGCCGTGAAGGAGGAACCTCTTTCGCCCCGTGATTGGCATAACCGGTCAAGTGCCATTTCCCGATCATGCCCGTTGCGTAACCGGCCTGCTTAAACGCTTCGGCGAGGGTGACGTAATCCTCGGACAAGTGTTTGGGATCGTTGGGGCGAAGGTAATCGGTGATACCCACTCGCGCGGGGTATTGCCCGGACATCAGACTGGCGCGGAAGGGCGAACAGACGGGAGCGGCGGCATAGGCATCCGTGAAGCGTACGCCTTTTCTGGCCAGGGCGTCCAGATTGGGCGTTTCGTTGAACATGTTACCGTAGCAGCCCAGCTCCGCCCATCCCAAATCGTCGGCCAAGATAAAGACGACGTTTGGACGAATCGTTTTGGATTCATCCGAGCCGGCGGTTTCCGGTCGAAGCAGCGAAGCGGCGCTCAATCCTGTTAAGGTGCAAAATTCACGGCGGTTGAAAGAATTCATTGAACGCCCCCCGGTAAGAATGTAACTTTGTGGTGGGGGCGTAACCCCCGCCAAAAATAAAAAAACCCGCGGGGACCCC